>JAAYRU010000044.1 GCA_012518615.1 Christensenellaceae bacterium
CTCATATAAACCTATGGAAAGGGCGGTGTTTATTTTATAGGCTAAAAAAGGAGTATAAACCGGAATATTGAAATGGCTGCATATTCGTTCAGCGTTTCAAGCATAATTTAATAATTATTTTCGGTCAGAGTGCCTGAGGTGAAAACCTCTTGCGCGGAGTAAGTCGTCTAAGTTCGATTGAGTATGATGGTCTTATGTGAGAATGCTACTATTAGGGTGGATAGTAATTTTTTGTTTCACCGCCCTATTATAGGCTCATATAAACATATGCAGAAGGGTGGTGATTGTTTTGAAAGCTAATAGAAAAGTATAAGCCGGAGTGCTGAAATGATAGCATATTCATTCAGCATATCCGGCGGAGTAGCTGCATTTTATACCAAAAAAAATTTAGTTGCATGTAAAAACACAATGCAGAAAGGAAAAAATTATGGTAGCATTTATGGGTTATTCTATGATAATTGTCTTTATGATACTTATCATACTAAGGAAAATCACTCCCTTCACAGGTCTGGTATTTCTACCGGTTATATGGGCAATTTTAGGACAGGTATTTGGCATATGGGATGTAGACATAGGTAAAATAGCCTTTGACGGCCTTATGAAAACCGCAAGAACGGGCATCATGCTATTCTTCGCGATCTACATGTTCTCATTCATGATAGACGCAGGTCTGTTCGATCCTCTATCAAACACTATGATAAAGTTCGCCAAGGGCGACCCGCTCAAAGTTAGCTTGGCCACAGTATTACTTACCATATTGGTATCCTTCCAAGGTGACGGAACAACCACTATGATAATCGTCTGTACCGCCATGGTGCCTATCTATAAAAAGCTTAATATGAGCAGGCTTAACCTAGCTGTGCTTACAATGTGCGCTCACTCCATTTGGAACCTGCTGCCTTGGGGCGGCCCCACCGCTAGGGCGCTTGCCGTTACCAACGTTGGAACAAACGAAATAATGAAAGGTCTTGTACCAGCTATGATAGTCGCCAGCATCTATATGATAGTTATAGGCGTATTGTTTGGCTTACAGGAGAGGAAAGCACTTGGCGTTGTACACCTTTCCGACAAAGAAATGGAAGAGATGATGATAATAGACGATCCCGAAGTACTGGCGCTGCGCAGGCCCAAGAACAACTGGATTAACCTTATCATAGTAATCATAACCATAGTACTGCTTGTTTTGGATAAAATACCCTCCGCGATTATATTCATGGTAGGCGCGGTTGTAACCCTTATGATAAACTACCCCAAGCCCAAGGACCAGAGGGCGAGGATAGACGGCAACGCAAAAGAAGCGAACCAAGTCTTTATGACGGTTCTTGCCGCAGGCGTGTTCATGGGTGTACTTAATGGCACAAAAATGTCCGACGCTATCGCGGAAAGCTTAATATCCATAATACCCCAGTCCATGGGTCACTATTTCGGATTGATAGTCGCCATAATCTCCGCGTTTGGAACTTACTTCCTGCATAACGACGCTTTCTACTACGGCATGTTGCCGGTGCTGCTTACCGCGGGTCTAAGCTATGGCTTTACATCAGCGGATTTGGCTTTCGCTTCCCTATGGGGGCAGGCGTTCCACCTATACAGCCCCTTGGTGCCTTTCTCATACGTGCTGCTTGGCATGGCGGACGTAGAATGGGGCGAATGGCAGAAAAAAGGTTTGCTTGTATCATTTGGGATATTCGTGGTATACTTGGTGCTAGGTGAAATACTTGGCTTTATGCCTATATATAAATAGGCATTAAAATAATAATCATTATCTTATATACTTACAAAGGAGGACAAAATGATTAAACTGTACGACGGAAAACCCATTTGGCTGCGCGATACCGCTGAAATCCTTCCGGATACGCCCGAACAGGATGCCGCTTTCCAAAGCAAAACAGGCAAGAAGGCGGATAAGGATGCCCTTAGGAATAATACTATCGCCTGGCCTATTCTCAAGGCGCATAACAGCGGAGATGATGTCAACCTTAATATTAAGTTTGACTCTATCACCTCGCACGACATCACCTTTGTAGGTATCATTCAAACCAGCATTGCCAGCGGCATGAAGGAATTTCCTCTACCCTATGTACTAACCAACTGCCACAACAGCCTTAATGCCGTAGGCGGTACCATAAACGAGGACGACCACAAATTCGGTCTGTCCGCAGTTAAAAAGTACGGCGGAGTATATGTTCCTACAAACGTTGCCGTTATACACTCCTATAACAGGGAGATGATGTCAGGCTGCGGCAGAATGATACTTGGCTCCGACTCCCATACCCGCTACGGCGCGCTTGGCACTATAGCCATAGGCGAAGGCGGGGGAGAACTATCTAAGCAGCTTCTAAAGCAGACTTACGATGTAAAACGTCCTCAGGTTGTAGGTATAGTACTAAGGGGCGAGCCCAAGCCTTGGGTAGGCCCGCAAGACGTAGCTCTGAGCATAATAAAGGCAGTATTTGAAATAGGCTTTACCCAGAACAAAATTATGGAGTTTATAGGCCCTGGCGTTGCATCTCTGCCCATTGAATTCCGCAACGGTATAGATGTAATGACCACCGAAACCAAGTGCCTAAGCTCAATATGGCGCACTGACGATAATACTAAAAATTACTTTGAAGTACACCAGCGCCCCGATGCCTATAAACAGCTTATCGAAGGCGAAGCTGTATGCTATGACGGCATAGTGGAAGTAAATCTATCCGAAATAGAGCCGAGCATTGCTCTGCCCTATCACCCCTCCGAAGTGTATCCCATTAAGGAAGTTCTAAAGAACCCGCATGATATATTCGCCGAAGTTGAAGCGAGGAGCAAAACCCTGTTTGAGCACAACGACATAGTTGTAGACATGCAGTCCAAGATAGTAGACGGCAAGGTTAAGACAGACCAAGGTATAATCGTAGGCTGCTCAGGCGGCACATACGATAACCTGCTTGCTGCAAGCCAGATAGTTAAGGGCAAAAACGCGGCTCAAAACGGCTACAGCTTCTCCTGCTACGCGGGAAGCCAGCCTATCTACCTAGACCTGCTTAAGAAGGGCGCAATAGCCGACCTAGTTGAAGCAGGCGCGATTATTAAGCCTTCCTTCTGCGGACCTTGCTTTGGCGCAGGCGACACCCCCGCCAACAACGAGTTCTCTATAAGGCACGCAACGCGTAACTTCCCCAACCGCGAAGGCTCCAAGCCCGGCGAGGGACAGATAAGCATGGTTGCTTTAATGGACGCAAGGAGTATAGCCGCAACCGCTATAAACGGCGGATACCTTACCAGCGCGGAAGATGTGGATTGGGAGTTCAGCCCCAAACCCTTCGTGTTCGACAAGGGCGTATACGACAGAACCGTTGTAAACCGCCTTGGCAAGGCAGACCCGGAGGCGGAGCTTGTATACGGCCCCAACATTAAGCCTTGGCCCGAAATGCCCGCGCTTACGGATGATTTACTTCTTGTCGTATCAAGCCATATAGATGACCCCGTTACAACCACGGACGAGCTTATACCCTCCGGCGAAACCTCTTCCTACCGCTCTAATCCCCATCGCCTTGCAGAGTTCACCCTAAGCCGCAAAGACCCCGCTTACGTAGCTCACGCAAAGAATGTGCAGACATATGAGGTAAAGAGGGAAAAGGGCAATGCTGAGTACTACGCTCCCTGGCTTAAAGAAAAGCTTGAAGCGCTTGGCGCAGACCCCATAGAGGAAATAGGCATAGGCTCCGCTATATTCGCAAATTCCCCGGGAGACGGCTCCGCGCGTGAGCAGGCTGCATCCAACCAGAAAGTGCTCGGCGGCTGGGCAAACTTCGCTAAGGAGTACGCCACTAAACGCTACCGCTCTAACCTTATCAACTGGGGTATAATGCCCTTCTTGGTAAAGGACGGAGAGCTGCTTCCCAAGGATGCAATAGTATTCGTACCTAATATCCGCAAAGCTATAATAGATAATAAGGACGAAATAGCCGCATACGTGCTCTTTGAAAATGAAGAGCCCAAGGACATCAAATTCAAGCTCGGCGGTCTAACGGATAACGAGAGAGAAATACTGCTCGCCGGCTGCCTTATTAACTTCAATAGAAATAACGCTAAATAATTAGCTTAGTTCTTCTATTAAGGGGGCTGTAGCTAAAACTACAGTCCCCTTATAATCTGTAAAAAATCGGTTATAAAAATAACTCAGAGGCGTTTTGTATTGATTTTATAACACCTCTCTAGTTTCTTGAGCTGTTTTTTAGTGCTTAGCTGCTATTATAGCTCAGTTCGCATAGCGATATTAAATTAAAACAAAAAGGAGGATAACTCTCATGACTTACGCTATTATACTCTTCGCTGCGACCTATGTGCTTATGCTTGCCTTTGGCAAATACCGCGCGTACATCGCTCTGGGTTCCGCAGCTATATTCATTATTTCCGGAATGTTGCCGGTCGACCAGATTATTGGCTCTATAGACTTTAATGTATTGCTTATGATTGCCGGCACTATGGGCTTGGTTCAGCTTTTTATAGAAAGTAAAATGCCCGCGCTTCTTGCTGATTTAGTTATGGAGAAAGTACCTAATGTACAAATGGCAGCTGTTGCGCTTGCGCTATTCGCGGGAATTATATCCGCTTTTGTGGATAATGTAGCCACCGTATTGATGGTAGCTCCCATCGCGCTTGAAATCTGCAAAAAGCTTAAGACCAACCCTGTGCCGTTTATTATAGCCATTGCGGTATCATCTAACTTGCAAGGCGCCGCAACTTTAGTTGGAGATACTACCGCCATAATGCTCGGCTCCTACGCGGATATGAATTTCTTAGACTTTTTCGTATATAAAGGTAAGCCTAGTATATTCTTCGCGGTTGAGCTTGGCGCTATCGCTTCAGCCGTTATTTTAGCGTGGCTTTTCCGCAAGGAAAAACAACCGGTTCCAAAAGGCAGCCCCAGAACCGTTGTTACAGATTATGTTCCCTCTATTTTGCTTGGTGGTATGATATTTCTTTTAATCGCGGCTTCCTTTATTCCAAACAAGCCTGATATTACTAATGGCTTGATTTGTGTAGCGCTTATGATTATAGGTATCATTTGCAATGTTGTTAAGAATTCTGACAAGGACACATTCGCGCGCGTATTGAAATCAATAGATATAGATACCATTGGTCTGTTGTTTGGCTTATTCCTTATGATAGGCGGCATTACCAATATGGGCGTAATAGACGCAGCTGCACAGCTTCTGGCGAAACTTGGCGGAGGAAATGTATTTGTGCTTTACACTGTTATAGTTTGGGCTTCCGTGTTGCTTTCTGCATTTATTGACAATATTCCCTATGTTGCAACCATGCTGCCTGTGGTTACAGGTCTTGCAAACAATCTAGGTATTGACCCAACACTGCTTTACTTTGGACTGCTCTCCGGCGCTACGCTTGGCGGCAACTGCACGCCTATAGGCGCCTCCGCCAACATAGCAGGCATAGGAATATTGCACAAAGCAGGCTATGAAGTAAAAACATCAGACTTCACCCGCATAGGCATTCCCTTTACCCTCGCCGCGGTAATCCCCGCATACATATATTTCTGGGTGCTTTATTCTTAATTTGGATATTATTATAAGAGCGTAGTACTAAAAAATAGGCTATTGTAGAAAACTGTAAAAAAAGTCCCGCGATTTTTATTCCGGGGCTTTTTTTCTTATTTATTATGCAGTAATAAAACACAAATTGTATACACAAAAAAACTTGCATTTATTAACCAATTTGGATAGAATAACTGTAACAGGACTCCCCGCACCTCTAAACTATGTGCCCCAGGGGAGACGTTTTTTTAAGGGAATTATTATGAATATTAACTTAACGCACATTGGATTCCCAAATGATTGGAAAGAGCAATTAATAAAATAAAATTGCTTTAATCCCATATACACACCTTTCTATACTTCCCACCGCCAAGAAACACTATAAACCCCTTATCCCTAAGTATCTGTAACTGTTGCCTTATTTTAGCCCTTATATTGTTATTATCAGGATGGAATAATTTAAATATATCCTCGTATTTATAAATATCGCTTAGACTAAAATATTCCCCATCTATAAGGTTTACATATTTCAACACATCCATAAGCCATCCGCGGCTTTCTATATCGCTTATGTTTATAGAATTAATTGCATTTATCTTATGCTGTACAGCTTTTCTATCTTTTATATTGCCGTTTTTAATAATATATATTTTACCCTGCTCAGGTATATTGGATACTAATATATTGCAGCCTACCCAGCCAGCACGCCTTGCATTTTCGCTTAAAGGCTTTCTTTTTTCTATTATAGATGGGGAGAATACATGCTTTGGCACAAAACAGAGTGAATTTACTATATTTTCCGCTATACTCATAAATAAAAAATTAGGGTTATTTAAGCTCTGTATTCTCTCTATCATGCTGCTGTAAGCGCCGTCAACTATCCTATCTGAAAACTTATTCTTGGTGGATTTAAGCTCATATTCCGCACTGCAATTTTCACAATAAAAATCCGCCTGCTTAGAGTTATTTGGAAACTTACACAGACGGATATTACCGCATACAGGGCAGTATAGGTTATTCTTCACCCAATTTTCGCTTACCACCCTTACCTTTTGGGAGCTGCTTTTATAGCTTGCAGCAAGGCTGGTATCCAGCGTTAATTGCATATTACATCCGTTTTATAATCTCAAGCACCAAGTTCGCGCTTATATCAGCCGCTACTTGTTCATTTTTTTCATATGAAGTATGGCTGTCTTCATCGGCTAAGTCGCTTATTGTGCGCACTACAAGTATAGGCACTCTATTTACAAATGCGGCGCAGGCTATAGCTGCGCTTTCCATATCTACGCAAAGAGCGGGCATTTTCTGCCTTATCGCGTATTTTTGCTCCCTTGTTTCCACAAAGCTGTCGCCTGTGGCTATAAGACCTTTTTCATAGGGGACTTCGTTTTCTTTAAGGTAGTCCTCTGCTATTTGCATAAGCTTAGCGTCGGAGTAGAAATAGCGCTGGAAGGGCATAAAATTATCCATTATGGTGGGGCTAAAATCATGGTAGGTTATGCGCTCACCAAGGCATAGGGTAAGCTCCTCAACATAGGGGGCAAGCGCGCCTGCTATGCCTGTGTGCAGTATGATATCCGGCTTATAATTATTTATTACAAACTGCGCGGTTATAGCTGCGTTCACCTTGCCTATACTTGATGCCGCCAGTACTACCTCATGCCCTGATATCTTGCCCTTTGTAAAATTATTCTTTAGATGTTCTTCAACCTTGGGGTTCTGCATTTCGCATTTTAGAAGGTCTATCTCAACATCCATAGCAGACAATATAGCTATCATTTATTCCTCCATATATTCTATTGTTCTAACGGGGAGCACAAGGTAGGTGTACTGGTCGCCCTTAACCGGGCATACAACGCAGGGACTTACATTAGTGTTAAACCTGAGTACCAGTTCCTTACCATCTATATTTTTTACCACATCCATTAGGTAGCGGGAGTTGAAAGCTATATCCAGCGGCTGACCCTGCAAGTCTATCGCTATACGCTCAAAAGAGTTTGCTTTTTCGGTATTTGCGGATATAGAAAGCTGCTCATCCTTTATGCTTAGCCTAAGCAAATTATTGCCTTCCCTTGCGATAATAGCCGCCCTTTCAACTGAGGATATAAATATGTGTCTGTCTAGCTTTACTGCGCTTGTCCAACTTTCTGGCAGTATTTGCTGGTAATTTATATATTCTCCCATGATAAGGGGGGAATATACCTTAGTATTTCCAAATACCGCCATTATATGGCTATTAGTGAAGTTAAACTCTATATTTTCATCGCCTTCGCTTGCCATAAGCGCAATTTCCTTTGCTATTGCGCCCGGAATTATGCAGGATATATATTCCATATCTTCAGGCACTTCATTTACAACGAATATCTTCTGCATAGCAAGGCGGAAACCGTCAAGGCATACTATGCGTACTTCATCTCTGAATACCTGCATGTATAGACCTGTAAGTATCCTCTGGCTGGCTTCTGATGATAGCGCAAACGCCGTCTTTGACACCGCTGAAGAATATGCGCCATGAGGCATTTTTACGCTTGTACCGTTTACTACATCGGATATCTCAGGAAATTCTACAGCGTCCATGCACATAAGCTCGGTAGATGATATATTTGCCGCCTCTATTTTGGCTTTCCTATCCGCTATGGATATCTTAATATCTCCCTCAAGCTTTCTAGTAAGTTCATAAAGAAGCCTTGCAGGAAGCAGCGCGCTGCCGTCATTTTCTACGGTAGCTGAAACTAAAGATCTTACAGTCATGCTGCCGTTTGTAATGGTCAATATTAAACCTTCATCCGTGGTTTCTATAAGCACGCCTTCGTATGATGGCATAGGTGCCTTAGACATAAGAGCCCTTGTTACCATGCTTAAGCCGCGGTTTAATTCATTTGCAGAAACTAGTACATGCATTCTATCACTTCCTTGTTGTTTAGTGGAGGTAGTATATATATGTAGTAGTAGTAGTAGGGGCTGTGGAAACAGTGGAAAAGCCCATTTCAGCCTTGCTGCTACTGATAATATGCTGTGTATAAACGGTGGATTGTTATCCAAAATCAGTGTATTTTTTGTGGATAAAACATATTTTACAGAGGAATAATAAAAAATTTGCTACAGCATATAATAAAATAATATATGTATCTACCCGTGTATCCTCCTCTTTATTCAGTAAATATGCCTTATATGGCTAAGTCTATAACTTAAAACATTAAACTTTACACAGTGTAAACAGCCTGTGTAAAAGCGCTTGTGGATAGTTTGAGCCTTGCCCTTAAATAAACATACCTAGTTATTAAAACTTATCCACAAGTTATAAAGGTTTTTATAGCAAAGATGCCGCTTCTTTATCTATTAGTATTGTAACATTTTTATGCACATTTAGTATGGAAGATGGAACCATAGGGTCTATATCTCCCTTTACCATATTGCGTATTGCTTCAGCCTTGCTCTTGCCATAGGCTATAAGCAGTATTTTCTTTGAGCGAAGTATGGTGCCTATGCCCATGGTAATGGCTTTTTTGGGTACATCGTCAGCGCTTTCAAAGAAACGCTTGTTGGCTTCTATTGTGCTTTCGGCTAAATCTACCACACGGGTGGATTTTGAGAAAACGCTGTCCGGCTCGTTAAAGCCAATATGCGCGTTTGTGCCAAGGCCTAGTAGCTGTAAATCTATGCCGCCCATAGAAGCGATTTTATTTTCGTAGTTTATACACTCTTCATCTAGGTTTTCAGCGTTGCCGTTTGGCAGAAAGCTTTGTTTTAAATTTATCTTAGAAAAAAGCTTATCCTGCATGAAGTAATGATAGCTCTGCTCGTGCGAGGGTTCTAGCCCCAGATATTCGTCTAAGTTAAAGCTTGTTGCGCTGGAAAAATCCACCAAGCCTTCTTGATGCCATTTTATTAAATACTCATAGCTTAATATTGGCGATGAGCCCGTTGCAAGCCCAAGCACGCAATCGGGCTTATTTATAACTTGAGATGCTATAAGCATGGCGCAGTTAATTGCAACCTGTTCTGCGTTGTTTAGAATGCGTATTATCATAATAAAAACCTCCTTATAAGGTAGCTGAATTATATCATAAAACTGCCAAATATTAAAGGCACAGAATATTAATATAATATAAATTAATTTGTAATATTAATTTTGGCATATTGTGTCTTGTAAGCGCAATTGCTAAATGTATAAAATATATGTATAATGTCGCATAAGAAATTAGCGAGGTGAGAAAATGGTAGATGCGGATAAGTTTGCTAAAGAACTAGACTTAATCGAGCTATCTCCTTCAACTAATAAAGAATGGAACATAGAATCTGCTGAGTTCAATAGACCTGGTATAGAGCTTGTAGGCTTTTATGAGCATTTTGCGTACAACCGCCCGCAGGTACTGGGCAATGTGGAGATGACCTATATAGACTCCCTAAATAGCGAAGAAAGGGAGAAGGCTCTAAGGCGCTTTTTCTCATACCCAATACCCTGCGTTATTATATGCAGGGGCTATGTTCCGCCGGAAGAGTTTTTGCAACTTGCAAGGGAAAATAATGTAGCCGTATACAGCACTAAAAAGGTAACAACCAAATTTATAGTAGAGGCTATAATGTACCTTAACAATGTGCTGGCTCCAAGGATTACCATGCACGCTGTTCTTGTTGATGTATATGGCGTTGGGGTTTTAATTACAGGCGAAAGCGGAGTAGGTAAATCCGAAAGCGCGCTTGAGCTTGTTACAAGGGGCCATCAGCTGGCGGCGGACGATGTCGTGGATATAAGGCGCGTTAGCGATAATAGGCTTATAGGCGAATCTCCCCCTACCGTGCGCCATTTTATGGAGATTAGGGGCATAGGCATAATAGATATAAGGCAGATGTTCGGCGTTGGCAGTGTGCTTATGAATAAAACTATAGATATGCAGATACACCTTGAAAACTGGAAAGAAAAAAAGGAGTATGACAGATTAGGTCTTGAGGAAGAATATACGGATATTCTAGGCGTTAAAATACCGCACCTTGTAATACCTGTGCGCCCCGGCAGAAACCTCGGCATAATTATAGAGGTTGCGGCGCGTAATTTCAGCCTTAAAAAGATAGGCTACTCAGCAGCAAAAGAGCTTGATAAGCGCCTCAACGAAATGATGATGAACAGCCTTAAAAAGCAGTCGGAGGATTAGAATGAAATATATAGGCATAGACCTTGGCGGCAGCCATATAGCCTGCGGCGTTGTAGATGAAGACGGCGAAATACTAGCCAAGGCGGAAACTTCTACTCTGGTTGGCCGCCCTTTTGAAAACATAGTGTACGATATGGGCAGGTGCGCCCTTACAGCGGTTGAAAAAAGCGGCGTCCATATGGACGAAATATCCACAGTAGGTATAGGTATACCGGGTATTGCGAATAACGCAACGGGTGATGTAATATTCTGCACCAATTTATTCTGGACGGATGAGCCGCT
Organism: Christensenellaceae bacterium; assembly: GCA_012518615.1. GTDB lineage: Bacteria > Bacillota > Clostridia > Christensenellales > Aristaeellaceae > DTU024. Next base: position 10,973 of record JAAYRU010000044.1, read on the forward strand.
AAGGCGAGAGCTTCAAAAGCAGATAAATAAACCCGTATGGATAGAGAATGACGCAACAGTCGCAGGCTTTGCTGAAAATGCCATAGGCATTAGCAAGGGATGTAAGTCCAGCGTGTTTATTACACTTGGCACGGGGGTAGGTGCAGGTATTATTATAGACGGCAAACCTTGGATAGGTTTCCACGGCGTCGCCAGCGAAATAGGGCATATTACAATGGTTATAGATGGGGAGCCCTGCACCTGTGGCAAGGACGGCTGCCTTGAAAGGTATTGCAGCGCAACGGCGCTTATACGCATGGGCAAGGAAATGTGCATGGCTCACCCTAATTGCGATATAATGCAAAGGATAGACGGCAATTTAGAGCTGCTTAACGCTAAAATAATAATAGATTCAGCAAAAGATGGGGATTCCCATTCCCTTATGCTTTTCAATAGATACACAAAGTATTTGGCGCTTGCCTGCAATACTATTATTTCTTTTTTAGACCCCGAAATGATAGTGCTTGGCGGTGGGGTAAGCCACGCAGGGGATTTTCTGCTTAAATCCATAACTGAAAAGCTTCCCCATTATCTTATGTTTAAAACCATGCCTTATGCTAAAATAAAGCTTGCAACCCTTGGCAATGAGGCGGGTATTATAGGTTCTGCGCTTTTAGCGCGCGATATGCTAACAAAATAGGAGAAGATATGCGAATAATAACACTTTACAAGGACACACCAAAGGACGGCGATAAAATCAGCGTTTCAGGCTGGGTACGCACAGCTAGGGATTCTAAAAACCTATGTTTTATAGAGCTTAACGACGGCTCCTGCTTTGATAATTTGCAGGTAATAGTGCCGGCAGAAATAGAGGATTTTGAGGAAATCCGCAAGATAAGCACGGGCAGCAGCCTTAAAATAGATGGGCAGTTTAAACTTACCCCCGGTATGAAACAGCCCTTTGAACTTGAAGCTCAAAAGGTAACAATACTAGGCAAGGCGGATTTAGACTATCCCCTTCAAAAAAAGAGGCATAGCTTTGAATACCTACGCAGCATAGCCCATCTGCGCCCAAGGACAAATACATTCTACGCGGTGTTTAAGATAAGGGCAATAGTAAGCCAGATAATACACAGGTATTTTAGCGATAGGGGCTTTATATATGTGCATACGCCCATTATTACTACCTCCGACGCTGAGGGCGCGGGGGAGATGTTTCAACTAACCACACTTCCGCTTAATAATCTACCAAAAACAGAGGAAGGCAAAGTAGATTACGCTGAGGATTTCTTCGGCAAAAAAGCGGGGCTTACTGTATCAGGGCAATTAAATGTAGAGGCATTCTGCATGGCATACGGCAGGGTGTATACATTCGGCCCTACATTCAGGGCGGAGCATTCCAACACACCACGCCACGCGGCTGAGTTTTGGATGATAGAGCCTGAAATAGCCTTTGCAGACCTTGAAAAGCTTATAGATTTAGAAGAGGATATGCTTAAATACATTATTAAGCATACTCTAATAGAGGCGGAAGCTGAAATGCAGTTCCTAAACCGCTTTGTATCAAAGGGCATAATAGACAGCCTTAATGAAACCGCTAACGCGGAATTCGTACGCCTAAGCTATACAGACGCGGTGGATATACTGCAAAAAAGCGGGCAGGAATTTGAATATCCCGTAAAATGGGGAATAGACTTGCAGACTGAGCATGAGAGATATCTAACCGAAAAACACTTTAAAGCCCCGGTATTCGTATACAACTATCCCAAGGATATAAAGGCGTTTTATATGCGCATGAATGAGGATAACAAAACAGTAGCAGCTGTAGACCTGCTTGTGCCCGGAGTTGGTGAGCTTATAGGCGGCAGTCAGAGAGAAGAGAGAGAGGATTACCTTATCCGTCGCATAGAAGAAATGGGGCTGGATAAAGATAGCTATGATTGGTATATAGCCCTGCGCCGCTATGGTACTGTAGAGCATGGCGGCTTTGGCATAGGCTTTGAAAGATTAATTATGTACCTAACCGGCATAAGCAATATAAGGGATGTGCTTCCCTTCCCGCGCACGCTTGGCAGCGCAAACTATTAATGTGCGAAGAGCTTTTAAATTCCCTAAACGATTATGAAAAAAGCCTTGCAAAAAGGCTTATATATGCAGGCAAAAATGAATATAATAAAGGCGATGTAATTATAAGCCTGCTTAGCCAAATAGACGCATTCGGCATGGTGCTATCCGGCAGCGTACAGGCGTATACTTTTACAAAAGATGGTACGCCTGTGCTGCTTTCTGTGGTGGAGGAAGGCAGGATATTTGGCATGTCGCTATATATTATGCAAAAACCTTCGCCTGTTGAAGTAATATCAACAGGCAAAACCATTGTGCAGTGGTATAATACGGATAAACTATCAGAGCTTAAAAGCGATGCGCAGAATGTAATATATAAAAATATGCTAAGCATACTGGCAGATGATGTACAGAATATGAATAAAAGAATACGCATACTAACTAAGCCCGATATAAGGCGCAAGGTGTTGAGCCTGCTTAATATGTACGAAGTTAAGCCCAAAGAAAAATTCTCCATACCAATGGATAGAAGCGCTATGGCAGCGTACATAGGTACTGACAGAAGCGCGCTTTCAAGGGAGCTTTCTAATATGCGAGATGAGGGCATAATAGATTATTATAGGAATACTTTTGTTATATTGCGGTAGGTATTTTTATTGTATGGCTAAGTGAAAGGAAAAACATATGAAAGTAAAGAAACTCTGCATATTAGCTATACTGCTTACAATATTATTTAGTATTGTTGGCTGTTCCAAAAATAATGTAAATAAAAACACAGTATCCTTTTCAGATGCGAAAATATACCTGTATGGCGAAAAGCATGGTATAGAAAAGATAATGAAAAAAGAGCTTCAAAAATGGCATGAGCATTACCATAAGGACGGCATTAGGCATTTATTTATAGAATCCCCGTACTTTAGCGGTGAATTTCTTAATATTTGGATGAAAAGCGATAGCGATGAAATACTTGACGCCCTTTATGACGATTTAGAAGGCACAAAAGCGCATGTGCCCTTTTATAAAACTTTTTATAAAACAATTAAGAAAGAATGCCCTGAAACTATTTTCCACGGTACAGATGTAGGGCACCAATTTTTCTCAACCGGCAAAAGGTTTATAGAATACCTTGAAAATAACAACTTAGAAAATACAGAGCAGTATAAACTTACGCAGCAAGCAATAGAGCAAGGCGAATACTTCTACGATAGCCAAGACGATGTATACCGTGAAAACAAGATGACGGAAAACTTTATCCGCGCTTATGACGCTCTAGGCGAAATAAAAATAATGGGTATATACGGCGGCTCTCATACAGGGCTTTTCGATATGGATTATACGGGCAAAGTTCCCACCATGGCAAACCAGCTAAGGGAGCATTATGGGGATATAATATATTCTGAAAATTTGTACTAAAAAAGGTATTGTTTATTAAGAGTACAAAGACTTATAAAATTTGCCACCGGTGGTGGCAAAAATGCCTTGGGTAATTTGCTTAATTTTGGAATATTAGTGTGCAGAATTGACATTAATGTGCCTTTTTTATTATAATTATTATGAAGCATGTAATGTTGCTTAAATTGAATGGTGCAAAATGGAATTCTTGAAAATTTAGAATCTATGTTGTTTATAAGAGCTTCTCGGAGTGCCGCAGAATGATTTATGGATAATACTGTTTTTATATCGAAGTAGTTAAGTTTATACGCAGAAAAACTATAAGATGCCTTGCATAAAGAGAGGGGATGCTAAATGGCAAAAGTACAAGATGTAGTTGATTTTTTTGTCGATACTGCACAGAAGAAAGCCGAAATGCAAAGTGGCGATTTGGTAACCAATTTAAGGTTACAAAAATTGCTATATTTTGCTCAAGGGTGGTATTTGGCGAGATATGGCAAGCCCCTGTTTGAAGACGATATGCTTTGTTGGAAGTATGGTCCAGTAGTAAGGACGGTATATGATAAATACAAAGACAGGGGAAAGACAGGTATTGAAAATAATTATGCGTTTGATAGAAGTGTGTTATCCAAAGATGAGTTTGAATTACTGCTGGATGTGTTGATGGCATATGATGGGAAAGCCACAAGCGCATTGGTCGATATTTCACATGGGTTAGATACACCGTGGAGTAATACCGGAGCAGGCGAGGTAATAACTAAAGAGGCGTTAAAAAGTTATTTTTCCGAATTGAAACCACTACCCTCCTACATGGATAAAATAAAAAATTTAAAAGTAATAGTACCTAAACGGAATGAAAAAGGTCAACCAATAGTAAAACGTAGCGATTGGGAAGCGTGTGATGGAGATTAAGCAATGGGAAATCTGGTATGCAACTGTAGTATATGAAGATGAAAGCGGAAGTAAAGATAGACCCATTGTTATACTCGATATCGATGGAGAATATATTACAGCTCTACCTATTACGAGCCACGAAAGTAGAAATGTGTGGGGAGAGGTAGAGCTTGTATTTTGGAAAAGTGCGGGGCTAGAAGAGCCTTCAACTGTTAGGACAACAAAGGCAACGCTTCTTAAAAAATCAGACTTAAGAAGAAAAGCCGGAGAGCTTGATATAAGGGATATAACACAGATATTGAGCAAACTATGAATTGTTGTTAGTACTAATCTCAGCCTAAACCAGCTTTATCTTGCGCGCCTTTTCCGATTTGTCTTTGCTTTGCTCAGTCAATATAGCACCGCTATGTTTCCTTCGCCAAGCTTTGCTAAATCAAAAAACTCGCTGCAATCTATACGCTGCTTTAAACTGAGATTAGTATAATAATGCTAGTAATTACATAAAAAAGCAAATCAAAAAAGTATAAATTGGGGGTTTGGGGGCAAAGCCCACAAATTCCTTACAAGAAGTTCAACCATAATAAAACAATAGACGCAACAACCCCAAGGGGGTATGGGGTATACCCCCATAATAATCCGCAGAAGCGGCGTGTACGCTTCGAGGAGTATTGCGAAGCAATACATACCTTCATTTTTCAAGTGTGACCGAAGGTTGCGCGCAGAAAAATGCCCCCTTTTTCATATAGAAAAAGGGGATTTTCCCCGCAGGTTGACGATAGACAACCTGCGGAACTACATTATTTTTTGTCCTTCCGGAGTATCCTCCACAGTATACCCCATTGCACTTATTTTATCCCTTAATTCGTCAGATAACGCCCAATTCTTTTCTTTTCTTGCTATTTCGCGCTCTTTTGCTAGTTTCTGTACTTCTTCAGGCAATTCTTCTGCGCCTTTCATAAGAAGACCAAGCACATCGCATATTTTATTTAGGGTATTAAGCGAATAGTCTACAAGCTTTTTAGAAGACTCGCCTGAAAGCTCAGTATTCATAATGTATACTAGCTCAAAAAGCGCGCCCATGCCTTCGGCGGTGTTAAGGTCATCATCCATGGCGTTTTCAAATTTTGTAAGCGTTTCGTCTATAGCTTTGACTATTTCATCTTCGCCTTGTTTATATTCATCACCGCTTGCCTTGCCTTGGAGGAAAAGCGCCTTATCCCTTGCGGTATACAGCCTTTGGAGCGAAGCTTCTGTCTGCTTTAGAATATCCTCGCTAAAGTTGAGGGGGTTTCTATAATGCGCGCTTAGTAGGAACATGCGCACGGTTTCGGCATCGTACTTCTTTAGTATATCCCTAACTGTAAAGAAATTGCCTAAAGATTTAGACATCTTCTCATCGTCTATGTTTAGGAAACCGTTGTGCATCCAGTAGTTTACAAAGGGCTTGCCGAACGCACCCTCAGACTGAGCGACTTCGTTTTCATGGTGGGGGAATATTAAATCCTGCCCGCCGCAGTGTATGTCTACAGTTTCGCCAAGATGTACTGTGCTCATAGCGCTGCACTCTATATGCCAGCCCGGTCTACCTTTGCCCCAAGGGCTGTCCCAACTGGGCTCGCCCGGTTTTGCGCCCTTCCAGAGTACAAAATCTGCAGGGTGCTTTTTATCCATGCCAACTTCTATACGGGCGCCGGAGTTTAAATCCCTCGTGTTTTGCCCTGAAAGCTTTCCATAGCCTGCAAAGCTTGTAGTATCATAGTACACATCTCCGCCCGCTTCATAGGCATGGCCGTTTTCAAAAAGCAATTCTACTATTTTTATAATAGCCTCTATATGCTCAGTTGCCCTTGGGTGTACGCTGGCTTCACGCACGCCTAGCGCGCCCGCGTCCTTAAAATACTCATCTATAAACCTGTCGCCAAGTTCTTTTACGGTGATTCCTTCATCGTTGGCGCGGTTTATCATCTTATCGTCTATGTCTGTAAAGTTCTGTACGAATTTAACTTCGTAGCCCTTGTATTCAAAATAGCGCCTTAGCACATCGAACACAACAAAGGGCCTTGCGTTGCCTATGTGAAAATAGTTGTATACAGTAGGTCCACAGGCGTATATACCGACCTTGCCTTCTTGTATTGGAACAAACTTTTCCTTGCGGCGACTCATAGTGTTGAAAATCTGCATATAAACCTCCTGCTTTCTTTTTACGCTTTTAGCGCATAGCCCCTTTATACAAATACATGCAAAAATAAAGCTTTATGTATTATACCACAAATATTAAAATTAAAGCAGTAGGCAATTTTGCCATAGTGTACAATATTATGTGTAACCGCATGGAATACGGAATTGGAAAAAGAGGTCCTTTTCTTGTAAAATTTGTTAGACCACACAAACAACGAAAAGGAGACCTCTCTATGAACTATTTTACCACA
>JAAYRU010000060.1 GCA_012518615.1 Christensenellaceae bacterium
CTGCTTTTCGTAATCCTCGACTCGCTTCTGAAGCGCCGACAGATCGTTCTTTTCTGCCTCAAGCCTTGCGGCTTTGTCGGTCTTAAACGCCTCGATCGCCTGCGTCACTTCTTCTTCTGTTAATCCCTGCTTGCGGTAGTAAGCCGCTAAGGCTGCCCGCTCCGCTCTCTCTGAACGTTCTCCAGCGATGCGTGCTGCCTCTTCCATGTCGATCCCGACTTTTTGACCGTCGGCTGTCTGCTGTTGTTCGAGCGCCTGTTCGGCTCCCGATATCTCGGAGCCGACCTGCTCAACAGCGCTTCCCACGTCTTGTTTACTCATGTGGTTTTCCTCCCGTTTAACGCCCGTCGGCTTAATTCCCGTTTATTGCCCGTCGGCATGGATGCCGGTTGACGGACTTGAACCGTCACAAAAAGGTAAGGAGCCAACCTTCCGTCGCCTGCACCGGCATAAAAAAAGGCGCCCTCTCGGACGCCCTTGTAATTAAGTTGTAAACGGCTAAATGCTATGCACGGCTACTTGCAAGCTTGCGCCTTTCCTGATCCGTTTTAAGCCATACTGCTTTATTTGCTTCTCCCTCTTTTACGGCTTCGTCGTACGTGTCGCCAACACCGATACACCCTTTAAGGTCAGGGTATTCGCATATCCACTGCTCCGTGCCGTCCGCCTCGGTTATCTGATATACAATGCGATCAACTTGCGTAACTGTGAATATCATGATGCCTCCACCTCTGCTTGTACGATTCCTAGCAGTTCCTCGCGCTGCATGTTGCGTCTTAACTGCGGATTAGCATGAAGATGCTCTCTCATGCGATCTTGCCACTCTCGAATTTTCGCCTTTGACTTTATCGTTGTTTCTGGCGTCAATGACATCGCAAGCTTGCGTTTCCATGCTCGTATTTGCCGCTCGATGTATCTCTGCTTTTCCTCCGCCTCGTAATTTGTTCGCGTTTTGTCCCAAGGCGATGCCGTCGGGATCTCCGTGATTCCCTCGAAGAACGAGCTAATGGCGTGTCTGCAATTAGGTCCGAGAAAATGACTTGGAGGCTTGATCGCCTCACTCAACAGCGGATGTATGCCGTCAGGCTTGCCATTAGCAAACACGTCATCGATAAGCACCTTCCCTTGCCACGGCTGACATGTTGGACACGTGCTATGAAGCGTTGGCGAGATGACAAGGTATTCCCCCCATTGATCGCGTTTCGCGCCTTGAGCGGTCATTTGCGCTCGCCTTGCGCTCGTTCTAAGCGCCATCTCGACGTATGACGCAACATTGACACGCCGCCCGTCTTTATACTCGATAGCGTTCAAGCCCTTGTCCGCCGCTTCCTGTGCCGCCTTTTCGACGGCTTGCTGTAACGTGTAACTCCCTGTCTGAAACATGACATCGGCGCGTTTCACGATATCCTCATAGATCGCTCCCGCTCGCTGTGCCGCACCGTAACGTGCAAGGTTCATATCGCGCCTCACATCTTCAAGCACGATCTCTAATCGGTCGCGGTTGACCACCTGAAAGAACGTGCTATCTCCCGAAGGCTCTAGCTTGATATCAATGTAACGCGTTTGATCTAAGGCTGATCCCTCTCGGATTTTTGGTGCTCTGATGCCGGGCTTTGTTGGAACGACCGCAACCCTCCACGGAGGCGCCGGCGGCGTCTCTGCCGTCGGAAGATATTCCCAAGGCACACGCTCGCCCGCTTGCGTGTAAGCATCAACGATCTCTTTGTCGAAGGTGTCCGCGCCGTCAATGAACGCTTGCTCGATCTCTCGCTCAATGACCGGAGATATCTCATTGAATGCCCGGCTGACTCTTCGGCTAAGGCTTTTTCTTAACCGCCTCAAGCTCTTCATCTGAATCGCTTGCCATTGGGTCCACTTGAACCCCTCCCGTGTTTCCTCGGCTCTGTGACGGCTGAGGTTCCTTTTCATTGACTCGAACAGGTCTAGCTCCATCTCGATCAATA
>JAAYRU010000045.1 GCA_012518615.1 Christensenellaceae bacterium
GTCCAAATGAGGTGGTAGAAGAATATTTCAGAAAAGCTGCTTAGAAACTATATTTTCTCTTCTGTTTTCATCAAGGTACGCTGCGCTCTAAAGACCTTGACTAAAACATCAGAGAAAATGAATATCAATCAACAGCTTTTATGCAACACTATTACCCAAGGGGTCTGTGTCACAAATGTTTGACTTCTCTACACGGGAAATTGTAAAAACGCCCCCAAAGTGTTGACAAATAAGATTTTTTTATATATCATACCCTTTGGTCAATGCACTTGTAGCCCCGGGTGTTGTTGACAGGCGTGTAACATGCGACCATCATGTAACACAAATAAATTATTATTAGGAGGAATAAGCCTTTGAATACCTATATGGCAAAAGCAGAGTCTGTAGAGCGCAAATGGTATGTTGTCGATGCTGACGGCATGGTGCTTGGAAGACTGGCGAGCCAAGTTGCAAGTATTTTGCGTGGAAAGCACAAAAGCATATATACTCCCCATGTCGATACCGGGGACTATGTTATAATTATAAATGCTGATAAAGTAGTACTAACAGGCAAAAAGCTGGATCAAAAATATATGTACCGCCATTCCGGTTACCCGGGCGGATTAAAATCTACAAAATACCGTCATCTCATGGAAGATAAACCCGAACTCGCCGTTAAAAAGGCAATAGTCGGTATGCTGCCCAAGGGTCCCCTTGGCAGGAAGATGGCTAAAAAGCTTTTCGTATACTCAGGAAGCGAACATGTGCATCAGGCGCAACAGCCTGAATTGCTTCCGCTTAAGAACTTTAAAGGAAGGAGCAACTAATCCATGCAGAACGATATCCACGCAGTTGGCCGCCGCAAGGAAGCGGTTGCCCGTGTACGCCTTGTGCCGGGAGAAGGCAATATTATAATAAACAAGCGCGATATAGATGACTATTTTCCCCTTGAAACCCTTAAGATGACAGTGCGCCAGCCGCTAAACCTTACCAAGGTTACCGGCTATGATGTGCTTGTAAATGTTGTAGGGGGCGGAGTAACAGGTCAGTCAGGCGCAATACGCCATGGCCTAAGCCGTGCGCTTATAAAGTTAAACCCGGAGCTAAGACCAGCCCTTAAAAAAGCCGGATTCCTAACCCGTGACCCTCGCATGAAGGAACGCAAGAAGTACGGCCTTAAAGGCGCCCGTCGCGCACCTCAGTTCTCAAAACGCTAATAAGTTCAAAGATATTAAACCCCGAAATCATTGTGAAATCGGGGTTTTTTAATGATGCTTTATATTATATTTTGTATAGCTTAAAAATATTGGTTATTTTTAAGCCTTACTAAAACCCGGTGGGTATGTAATACTTCCAAGCGGCACAAAATCCTTTGCGCCTGTAACAGAGGGTACATTTGAAGGCTTATGCTCCATTGTAGCCTTTCCTATTAAAGCAAATGCTATAGCTTCTTTAGAGTCTGAATCAAAGCCTAGCTCTTCCTGCGTTTGTATGGTGCAGGAGGGGAATAGCTCCTCAATCATTTTCCTAAGCGTTTTGTTATGTGCTCCACCGCCTGAAAGCACTATTTGTGAAAGCTTAGGTGCGCGGGGGAAGATATAAAGCTCATAATTCCTATGCATAGAAGCTGCGGTAAATTTAGTTGCTGTGGCAATTAAATCAAGCGGATCTACCGATGGGTAAAGGCTTAGTTGTTCGGCTATAAACTGATCGCCAAATAGCTCCCTGCCTGTAGATTTTGGGGGCGGTGCATTTATGTATGGCAGTTTCATCCAGCTTTCTAGAATATAACTGTCTACTTTGCCTTTTGCAGCTAAATTACCATTTTCGTCATAGGGAAGTGAAAAGAATTTTCTTGTTAAACCATCTATAATCATGTTTGCAGGACCGGTATCAAAGGCGAATACCTCATCAATTGTACAGTTTGCAGGTAGTAGCGTTACATTGCCTATGCCTCCTAAGTTTTGGAGTGCTATATCTTCATTTCCCCTGTAAAGCAGGAATTCAGAATAAGGTACCATTGGCGCGCCTTGTCCACCTGCCACCATATCCATCGCACGCATGGAAGAAACAACAGGTACGCCCGTTTTGTATGCAATAACAGCTGGTTCGCCAAGCTGCAATGTTGATGGCGTTAAATCCCCCTCTTCAAAGGGTATATGGTAAACCGTCTGTCCGTGCGATGCGATTGCCGACACCTTTTTAATATCGAAAGATGCCTCGTTGCAAAGCTCCAAAGCAGCGTTAGCAAACCAGTGTCCAAGCTCAAAATTGATGCTGCACGCAAGCGCTATGTTAGACTTTTCAACAAGGCAGCATTTAAGCGCACGCTCCTTAAGCTTTTTAGGAATTGGGTATGTAATAAAATGGACAAGCTTAATATCATCCCTCTTACAAGCTATAAGCGCAGCATCGCAGCCATCCATAGAGGTCCCACTCATTAATCCAATGTAATACTTCATTTTATCACTCCAATGGGTTATGGCAGGCGATATTCCTGCCCTTGTAAAAGTTAAGCGTAGGTTTTTCTTTTCGACAGATATCATCTGCTCTTACACAACGCGGACTAAATGGGCAGCCTTGCGGTGGGTTAGCGGGGTTTGGCACTTCACCTTTTAAGCTGGAGCGCCTTTTCTTTTTAAGAGGGTCAATGTTAGGTACGGCGTCAAGCAGTGCCTTTGAATAGGGGTGTAGGGGTTTTTGGTAGATTTCATCGGTAGAGCCGCTTTCCATTATAGAGCCTAAATACATAACGGCAACCTCGCTGCTTATAAAGCGTACAACATTCAAATCGTGGGAAATGAAAACCATTGCAAGCTCCATCTCTTTTTGGAGGTTTATAAGCAGGTTTAGTACCTGCGCCTGTATGGATACATCAAGTGCGGATACGGGTTCGTCGGCTATTACAAAGCGAGGTTTAGTTATAAGTGCCCTTGCAATAGATATTCGCTGCTTCTGTCCGCCTGAAAATTGGTGAGGATAACGCCACAGCTGATCTTCAGTTATGCCTATTTTATCAATCATTTCAAGTATTTGTAGCTGCACTTCGTTTTCAGTTAAATTGAAATGAGTTTTAAGCGGCTCGCTTAACAGTTGATAGACATTCATCCTAGGGTTTAAGGAGCTGTAAGGGTTTTGAAATATAAACTGCATATCGCGCCTTTTAAGTCTCATCTCTTCATCGCTTAAACTTGAAAGCGTTTTACCGTCAAATATTACTTCGCCTGCTGTGGGCTCTATAAGGCGCACTATGCTTTTGCCCGCAGTGCTTTTACCACAGCCAGACTCGCCCACTATTGCATAAACCTGTTTTTGTTTTACCGAAAAGCTTACATCTTCAACCGCTTTAACATAACCAACAGTGCGTTTTATAAGCCCTTCTTTTATGGGGAAATATGTTTTGAGGTTTTTTACCGTAAGCAGATATTCGCTCATACTTCAACCTCCATAGAATGTCTAAAGCACCTGCAATAATGTTTAGGTGCAACCTCAACCAGCTTTGGTAAACCTCTTTTGCAGGAATCCTCAGCATATTTACACCTGTCGAGGAAGTGGCAGTAGCTTTTTAATTCTCCGCCCGGGGGAACATTGCCGGGTATAGAATATAACTGGTTGCCTTTTTCATTAAGTGAAGAAATGGATTTTATAAGTCCTTCAGTGTATGGGTGCGCGGGTCTGTAGAACAACTCCTCAGCACTCGCTTCCTCAACTATATGTCCGGAATAAAACACTGCAACCTGCTCGCTTGTTTCGGCAATAACTCCTAAATCGTGGGTGATAAACATAACTGAAGCGTTCTGCTCATGTTTTAGCTTATTCATAAGCTCCAATATCTGCGCCTGTATGGTTACATCAAGCGCTGTTGTGGGTTCGTCCGCAATAAGCAGAGTAGGGGTGTTAATAAGCGCTATTGCAATCATTATTCGTTGGAGCTGTCCGCCTGAAAGTTGGTGGGGGTAAGATCCCAAGGTTTGCTCTATCCTTGGGATATTTACCTGTTTTAGTACCTCAACACATCTGTCATGTTTTTCTTTTTCGTGCATATGCGCGTGATGAAACTCCAGTGCTTCTTTCATCTGCCTTTCAATCGTGAATATAGGGTCTAGCGATGTCATGGGTTCTTGGAATATCATGGCAATTTCCCTACCTCTTATGCTTCTCATAGCGTTTTCTTCAAGGCTTAAAAGGTCTACCGTACCAAGACTGGGGGAGTTAAACATAGCTTTACCTGAGCTTACAGAAAGTGGATAGGGGAGGAGCTTAAGCAGAGCATTAGCTGTTATGCTTTTACCGCAGCCGGATTCTCCAACTATGCCAAGGCATTGTCCGGGGGCTATATTTAGGCTCACCTTGTCAAGTAGCATAACTTCTTCTTTGTTCCTAAGAGTTTTAATTTTTAGGTCTTTTATTTCAAGTAGATTTTGCATTGCTCTCTCCTTATAACTTAAGCTTAGGGTCAAGCACATCGCGCAATGCATCGCCTAATATATTAAAAGATAGTATTGTAAGTATTATAAAAAGGGCGGGGAATATTACCATCCAAGGTGCTAGTTCCATAAAAGCACGGGATTCGGACAGCATTGAGCCCCAAGAAGGCTCAGGTGGGCGTATGCCAAGGCCGAGGAAGCTCATGGTTGCTTCAGTTAGTATTGCGCTTGAAAGTGCAAGCGTAGCCTGTACTATAAATGAAGCTAGGGAGTTTGGCGCTATATGCCTAATTAAAATATCCCTATCTTTAAGCCCTATGGATTTTGCATCTGCAACAAAATCAAGCGATTTTATAGACTTAACAGAGGCGCGTACTGTCCTTGTGAACACGGGTATGTTCACTATGCCTATTGCAATCATAGTATTTACTATGCTTGTTCCCAGAACAGCCACTATTAAAAGCGCCAGTAATATTGAAGGGAAGGCGAATAAAACATCCATAACCATCATAATGGAGGTTTCAATCCTGCCTTCGAAATATCCGCTTATAATGCCAAGTATAAAGCCAATTCCAGCTGCAATGCTTACAGACACTATGCCTACCACCAGCGATACACGCGCCCCATATACTATGCGGCTGAAAATATCTCGGCCGAAATTATCCGTACCGAACCAGTAGGTGGAGTTAGGTGCCTGAAGCCTATCTTTTGAGTGTATTTCCGCCACATCAAAGTTAGAAATATAGGGCGCAAATACAGCTAAAAGCACTATGAGCGCTATACCCATAAAGCCGGCTCTGCCAAGCGGGTCACGCAATAATAGATACAGCGTGTTATCTTTGCGGAGCTTGCGTTTTTTTGTAATGCGTTTTATATCTGACATAACAATTCCCTCTAACTGTAGCTTATGCGAGGATCTATATATGTATATATAATATCTACAAGAAGGTTTATAAAAACATATATAAATGCCATAAAAAGTACAGTCCCTTGAACTATAGGATAATCCCTCTGAAATATGCCCGTAAGCAGATATTGCCCAAGACCTGGGATGGAAAATATCTGCTCTATTACAACAGTTCCGCCCATCAATATTCCCATCTGCATACCTACTAGCGTTACTATGGGTATGCTTGCGTTTTTGAAGGCATGCCTCATTATAGTTACGCTTTCAGGCGCGCCCTTTGCCCTTACAGCCTTAATAAAATCCTGCCTAAGCACTTCAAGTAGAGAGGAGCGGGTCATACGCATAACCGAGCCTGCCATACTGCCGCCCATAACTATTGCGGGGAATAACATTATCTCAAGGTTAACTAGGGGGTTTTCTAAAAATGATACATATCGGATAGGTGAATAATATCCAAATGCAAGCGCTAAAAAAAGTATAAGCAGCGTTGCGGTTGCGAAGTTAGGTACGGATACGCCAAGTAGAGCGATTATTCTAACTATTCTGTCGGATATACTGTTTCGTTTTAAGGCTGATAATACGCCAAGCGGTAGAGCAATAATCCAAGCTACAATGCAAGCTAAAAGTGCAAGCTCAGCAGAAATTGAAAACCTTGCTAGTATTTCGGGAAACACTTTTGCGCCTGTGCGGAAGGATTCGCCAAAATCGCCTCTTACAACACCGCTAATCCAATTAATATATTGTACTACAAGCGGCTTATCAAGTCCGAGCCGTTTTTCCCACATGGCGCGAAGTTCAGGCGTTTCTTCAATACCCAGAATGCCTGTAACGACATCCCCTGGAATCAGCTGCATAATAAGAAAAATCGCCACGCTTATTCCAAAAAGCACGGGTATCAAGGTTAGCAGTCGGCGGATAATATAATTTTTCATTGATACTCCTTATCCCGAGCGGAGAAATTCCGCTCGGGATATTATGGTTGGTTATTCTTTGGTAACGTTTCTGACGTCTAAAGGTCTATTTAGGGTAGGGCTATAGCCTTCGAGAGAACTTGAAGCATAATAGTAGTTATATGGGCTTGCGAATGTAACATTGGGGCACTCATCTAGTATTATGTTTATAGCTTCAGTGTAATACTCTCTGCGCTTGTCAACATCTGTCGTGCCTGCGCCTAGCTCACATAGCTCATCAACACGGGCGTTAGAATACTCAGCAATGTTTGCGTTTGCACCTGTGCCAAAGAAGAATGCAACTGCACGGTTCGGGTCGCTACCTGCACCGTTTTGGCATATCATCATCTCAAAGTCGTGGTTTTTCCAATCATCAACATACTGGGCATTTTCTTTGTTCTGCACGGTTACATCTATGCCTATTTGCGCAAGCTGCTGTTGGATTACTGTACCGGAATTGCGTATATGGTCATTTAGACCCACTGTACATGTTACGCTAAAACCATTCTCAAAGCCGGCTTCTTTCATAAGCTCTTTTGCCTTTTCAATATCCTGCTTATATAGGGGGTGTTCGTTTACATCAACCGCCCAGTGTCCCATAGATGCGGGAGCAAAGCCGGATACTTCGGCCTGACCGTCGCAGGCAAGGTCTATTATCTCCTGCCTGTCAAGCGCTAGGGATATAGCTTGGCGTACGCGTACATCGGAAAACTCAGGCATGTTTAGATTAAGGCAAATGGTGATATAATCCCTAGTGCGGATTTTATGTACATCAACATTGGGCGCGGCTTCAGCTATGCTCAGCATAGCGCTATCGCCTATGATTATATCAACTTCACCTGTTCTAAGTGCGCTCATGCGGGCGGAACTGTCGCTTATTACATAGAACTCTATGTTTTCAAAATTATAGCCGTCAAGCCAATAATCTTCAAAACGGTTTACAGTTACGCGGTTGTCAGGTACCCATTCACCAAGTGTATAAGGACCTGTGCCGCCGTCAGCGCGCAGGAGGTCGCCATTTGCTTCAACAGCTTCTGAATCTACTATTGAGCAATATATTGAAGACATGGAAGCTAGGAAAGGCGCAGTTATCTTGGAAAGGGTGATTTTTACAGTGTAGTCGTCTATTACTTCTACCTTGTCAATGTTTCCTGCATAGCTGGGAGTGCTGCCAAGCGCCCCTAAATCAGGATTGAGTATACGTTCAAAGCTGTATTTAACATCGGCAGCTTTTAATTCTCTTCCGCTGTGGAATTTAACGCCCTCACGCAGCTTAAATATGTATGTAAGGTCGTCAGGCTGCTCCCAAGATACTGCAAGCTCAGGTATAACATTTAAGTCATCATCAAGCTCAACCAAGGTTTCATACATCTGATGCATAATGCGTATAGATGCGTGTGCAGGTGTTGTGTGTGGGTCAAAGCCTATAGGCTCGGCATCAGTGCCGATTTTAAGTGTCTTTGCATTTTCTGCAAAAGTGCTCATTGCGGACAGTGCAATCACTACCGCGATTAATAGGGTTAGGAATCTTTTCATTTAGTAGCCTCGCTTTCTATTTTATTGATACATGTTTTACATGTTATCTACTATCGCCTTGTGTACGCTCAAGCGCACATCGTCTGTAGGCTTTGTGTTGTGCGTCTCAAAAAACAAACGGTTTGTAAAAAGCACACAGCCTACATTTAATTCCTTCGAGAGATACATTGATGTACCTGTAAAACCGGTATGCCCGCAGCCCTTAGGATAACGCTCGCCAAGCTGCCAGCCAAGCCCTCTGCTTGGAGCGTACTCAAGCATTGATGAGTTGAACAGCCTATCTTCACTATTCAGGTATAGTTGAGCAAGTTTTATATATGCATGAACATCTGCGAAGATACCGGCATGACCTGATACACCTTTAAAATAATAATGGGCATTGCCATCATTCACTTCCCCTATAAGGGGTTCATGTTTACGCCAATTGTTGAAACTGAGCCCTAATTCTCTGCACATTTCTTCCTCAATGGGGTTACCGTAGCTGGATGGTGCAATATTTGAGTTATCCTTAGGCAAATAACACATGTTGCCGAGCCTATTAGGAGCAACGAGCCTGTTAGAAAGAATTTTTTCAAGAGGGGAGCTATATATTTTTTCAAGCAGCAAACCTAGCAGCATGAAATTAAGGTCGCTGTAAACCATGTTTTCCTCAACAGGTAGGCATATAGACTTATTAAGAATATGATAAAAATCCTCATTAGAGGTATAGAATGGATACCAGGCAGGCAGACCTGATGTGTGTGTTAGTAGGTTTTCAAGCCTAGTGTTAACGAGCCTTTCAACAACTGTCGGGAAAGCACATAAATTAGGCAAAAGGTCTAGAATTTTATCATTAAGAGAAATATGACCTTCATTTATTGAAAGTAGTATTAAGGTGGAAGTGGAAATTTTGGTAAGTGATGCGACATCAAATAGCGTATATTCATTTGCATCACCAAAGGGAAGTGTAAAAAACACTTCATCCTTGTTAAAAACAGAAACAACAGCATCACGAAAATAGGCTTTCTCTCTATATGAAAGCATTATATCTTTAACTTTATCCCTTAGGGATTTTTGGTACATATACTCTCCAATACAAAACTTTGTTTTTACAACTGAACCAACAACCTCAATAATATAGTTTATCTAGCATACATTTAGTACGCTTTCAAACATAATAACTACGAGGTTTTCTAATTGAGTTTATGCTAGCATAAGAAAAAGGCACTGTCAAGTCAGAGCAAGCGCATAAGTGAGTAAGGAATTGAAAAAGAAAATACTATGCAAATTTAATAATGTATCGAAACTTATTATTTTATGAACAACTTTCTATAAAACAAAAACGCCCACATATAGGCGTTTGGCTGGGGTGGCAGGTTTCGAACCTACGAATGCGGGAGTCAAAGTCCCGTGCCTTACCACTTGGCTACACCCCAGAATGGGGTGGGTAGTGGGAGTTGAACCCACGACATCCAGAGCCACAATCTGGCGCTCTGACCACTGAACTATACCCACCATATGGCGCGCCTGAAGGGATTCGAACCCCTGGCCCACGGCTTAGAAGGCCGTTGCTCTATCCTGCTGAGCTACAGGCGCACACCGCGACAGGGATTTCCCCTCGTGCCGACGGTAGAGAATGTTACCATATTAGTTGATTTCTGTCAAATATTTTAAAATTATTATTTTCAAAAAATTTGCAAAAAAAACTTTTTTAGGTATTGACAAAGAAATATGGTTATGTTATTATATTCAGGCGCCTTTGGAGCGGGGTCTTCATTGAGAGCGCAGGAACCTTGAAAACGATACATTGAAGAAGCGAAGAAACGACAGTTAATTCTGAGAGTTAAGAGATTAAAC
>JAAYRU010000046.1 GCA_012518615.1 Christensenellaceae bacterium
ATACTGTCGTGTTTTTCGAAACTTTCTTGCTGCAAGTGCGTTATTGTTGTGCAGTATTGCATATTCCACTATCTTCTTCCTATATCGCATTCCTTCTGTTATACTAGCCATTGAGAGATCCTTTCTTAATATTATTTGATGTTTATATTATACCAAAGGGTCTCTCGTTTTTCCTTTCTTGTGTCATAAATGTATTGTAGCCTAACAATATGTTGGGACGCATTCCGCCCGATTTTGTGTTTGGCGAATAATATTAAGTATTTACTTGCTAAAAGGCTAAACGCTTGTTATAATTGGTGAGGCTAAAGCCATTAACAAATAACAGGAGGGAAATTATGATTAAAATCGGAATCAACGGATTTGGACGCATAGGCAGGCTGGTACTGCGCGCCTCGCTTGAAAATTTTAACGATGTAAAGGTGGTAGCGATAAACGACCCTTTCATCAGTGTAGACTATATGGCATACATGCTCAAGTATGACTCTGCTCAGGGTAGGTTTGATGCGGATATCTCTTACAACGAGGAGAACAATACCCTTATAGTAAACGGCAACGAAATCAAAGCATATGCCTGCATGGACGCAAAGGATATTCCTTGGGGCGAAACCGGCGCGGAATATATCGCCGAAGCTACCGGCATATACACAACTGGCGAAAAAGCATCCGCACACCTTAATGGTGGAGCTAAAAAGGTTGTTATCACCGCACCCGCAAAGGATAAGGGAACTCCCATGTTCGTTATGGGTGTAAACCATGAAACATATTCCAAGGATATGAACATAGTTTCAAACGCAAGCTGCACCACCAACTGCCTTGCACCCCTAGCAAAAGTTATAAACGATAAGTACGGCATTAAAGAAGGTCTTATGACCACCGTACACGCAACCACCGCTACACAGAAAACTGTAGACGGTCCCTCCAACAAGGATTGGCGCGGCGGCAGGGCGGCATCTGCAAATGTCATACCCTCGTCAACAGGCGCGGCAAAGGCTGTAGGCGTAGTAATACCCGAGCTTAACGGCAAGTTGACAGGCATGTCTTTCAGGGTGCCTACTATAAACGTATCCGTGGTAGACCTTACATGCACGCTTGAAAAACCCGCTACTATGGATGAAATCAACCAAACCATGAAAGAAGCCAGCGAAAGCCCCGAGTGGAAGGGCATTATAGGCTACACGGAAGACGCGGTTGTATCCAGCGACTTTATGCATGATGAGCGTACAAGCATTTATGATGCAAAGGCCGGCATTGGCTTAACACCTAACTTCGTAAAGCTTATCGCATGGTACGATAATGAGTGGGGCTACAGCAACAAGGTTGTTGAACTAATCCGCTATATGTACGGCGTAGATAATAAGTAATATAAGCGTAAAAGCAAACATTTTCGGGAGATATTTCTCCCGATTTTTATTGCGGTTTTTTAATTAAATCTCTAGCTTTGATATTCGAAATATATAGTGTTTACTTTTGTATATATCAGGAGATTTTGATAATATACAAGGCGGATTATATTTCAAAACTAAAAATAATCAGTTACGAATATTGACAGCTATATTTCGCCGTGGTAACATCAAAGTGATAGGGGAGGTGGTACGCATGAAGCGCATATTAGCCTTGAGCATTATGGCGCTTATTTTATTGCCCGTTTTTTCTTTTGCTCATGCGTATAGTACCTCAGATGAAAGTACGCTGCGTGCGCTTATAATAGCATGTGATGAATTTGCAAGCCAAAATAGCACAGCTCCATCAGCCGAAGGCAATGCCTTATGTATAAGGGATATATTATCTAAGGATATAAGGGGCTTTGGAGCTGTTTCTACTATTATAAACCATTCTTTAGATGCACAAAAACTAAGAAGCGCTATTTTTGAAGCCTTTGAAGGGGTTAAAGAGGGGGATACAAGCTATATTTATATCAGCACCCATGGCGAGTATAACGGAAAGGGACTTGAAATAATATTCAGCGATGGAGCTGATGATAAGAGAGTACCATCATTAGAACTGTATTCCATATTAAAGGAGATACCGGGCGTAAAGGTGCTTATGCTTGATTGCTGTTATAGCGGCGGCATAATACATAAGGGTGTACCGCTTAGAAAATATGTAACGCAGGGTATGGATAGCAATATAAAGGTAATAACAAGCGCAGGCGGCTTTGAGCAGAGCTACAATTGGTCCAGCGGTCATCTTAAAAAGCAGGGAACAAGTCATTTTATGTTAGCGCTATTGCAGGGAATTGGCGAGATGGGCGGCTACATGGCGGATTTTAATAAGGATGGAGATATAACCATAGCGGAGCTGCAAGGTTTTTTAAGGCAGGGTTTAGCATCTTCCACAGCGCAGGTATATCCGGAGAAAGATAGTTTTGTACTTTTATCATACGATAAATACACAAGTCCTGAAAAAGGCATAGTTAGCGACCTTGTTTTTGACAGCACTGTATTTATAAAGGGTAGCAGCATAGATTTTTCATACACATTAAATAGAAAGAGTCGCATCGCATACCAGATAATAACCGCAAAGGATGGCGCTTGGCAGTTTGATACTCCTCAGCTTATTGAGGATATGGAGTATGGCAGTGCAATACTATGGCCCGGAAGGAAGCACAAAACGCTTGAACTTGGCACAACTGATGATGATACATACGGCTACGCCCTATTTTTCATAGTAGCTGTTGAGGAAAACGGACTAATACCCCTTGCAAGCGCCCTTCTTCAAGCGCAGAGTGGGGAGTATGAGGCAATACGCTTGCAGCACAGTGGTAATATAAGGCTAAAGCTTAATGAGGAACTTGCAATATATATAGCCCATAAAAAGCCTATGAGCTATTCCATAAGCGTAAGGAATATGCAGGGTGATATAGTTGCTACGCCCTTTATAGATGAAAAAAGCCGCCCACAGCGGCTAGGCGGAACGCTCATATATTGGAATGGCAGCGATAGCATGGGTAGACCGCTACAAAGGGGCAGCTACACTATGCAGGCAGAAATACGCATGGGTGGTGCATATATAAACGTATTTAGCGGGTCTTTTTATGTATATTGACTGTGTTTTCAAGCGTTTTTTATAAAAAGACAACAAAAATCCGTTGAAAGTGTTGACAAAATCCAAAGGTATTAGTATAATTCTTTCGTACTAAGTATTGGGAATAAAAATTTACTATCCCATTATGAAAGGAGAAGTTTCATGAAACACACAAACAAAGCTCTTGCACTGTTACTAGTACTCGTGCTCATGCTAACAAGCGTAGCAAGTGTATTTGCGTATGCAGGCAAGGCAAGCACATCAGGCGGCAAACTGAACATCTGGTCAGATGCCGAGAAAATCGGCAAGGGCAAAGACTACATCAAAGCATCAGTGAAAAATGGTGCAGACCTTGGTGAAGTTACTGACATGGGCAAAAACAAAGCTGGCGTAAAATATAGCTACAGTGCAAAATATGATGGCTATGTACGCACAGGTTACGTTGCGAAGGTTGGTCCTAAAGCTGCAGCTGCTGTACCCGTACCCGGCGCTTTTTCGGATGTAAAAGTTTCAACTACAGGTGGCAAACTTAACATCTGGACATCCCCCGATAAGATCGGTAAGGGCAAGGACAATATCGTAAGCTCTGTAAAGAATGGCGCAGAAATTGCCAATGTGCAGTTTTTCACAGTAAAAGATGCAAAAGGCAAGGATGTTGATGCGGGCTATGCAGCAGTTCTTGATAACAAAGGCAAGGTAATCGGCTATGTACGCACAAAGTATGTGAAAGCAGTCACTCCTGCAAAACCAGCAGTGGTTGTAAAATCTGCTCCTAAAGCAGCGGTTGTTGGCTTTGCTTCAGATCCCAAAACTAGCGAGATTAATGTTTGGAAAGAAGCCGGCAAAACTGGTAAAGACAATGTTGTAAAGACATTCGTAGGCAACGGTGGCGATCTTGGTCTTGTTCGTCTTGTTAAGGTGGATGGAAAGGCTGCAGAGTTTGCAGAGGTTGTTGTAGCAGTTAAGGACAAGGCTGGCAATGTAACAGGTTATGATATTGTTGGTTACATAGCAGCGAAATATGTAAAATTTGTAGACTAATTACCATTTGTACAATTTTGGGGCTGTAGCAAAACACAAAATCAGCTACAGTCCCTTTTTTATGCTCATTTATTCCCTGAAGCATGTCGAAAACCTATGATTGTATTCAATTATCCCTATTTTTGAGATAATATGAGTACTCTAAACAGAAGTGCCGTTCTTCACTTCTGATTCTTATATCGCTTTATTCTGTTTTTATGGCTTTAAGCTGTCAGTTTTTCAAACAATTGCGTTCCCGTTCGGTTTTGTTGAATCTTGGCGTGCAATTTGTTGATGTTATAGCCCATGGATATTAGGAATATTTCGGTTGACACTTTCTTGTGACCACGCAATAAAAACTGTCTGAATGCATAGTTCTGTTTAATGACACCGAAAGCTCCCTCCGACTGAATAGAGCGGTTCATTCTAAGTAAAATGCCTTTCTCGCTGGTGATTCGGGATAGGGATGCCGTTCGCTGTTCAATAAACTTTTTTGACACCTGCAGTTTACGATTTCCCTTTGAGCGGGTACATTGTTTCTTCTTTGGGCAACCATCACAGCTCTCACACTCATAGTAGCTTACATGGCTTTCATAACCACTTTTGCTCCTTCGGATACCCTCATATTGCAAACGTAACTTCTTTCCTTGATGACAGGTATATTCATCCAATAGAGAGTCATAGGTCATGTTTTCTCTCAGAGCCATGTTACTTTTATATTTTCTGGTCTTGCTTCGCTCGTAGTTTTGAGGCTTTATATAGCAGTCGGTCGTCTTGTTTTCAAAATATGTGTAGTTTTCTTCGCTTTCATAACCGGCGTCAAGTGTTACATCCTTATATTCTCTTCCGATGTGGGCTTCCATGTTGTCCATGAACGGTATCAGAGTAAGCTGGTCACTGCGCTCGCTGCTTACAGATATTCCGGTTATATATTCACCTTCCACGCCCAACTGTACATTGTAGCCCGGTTTTAGTTGAGCGTTGCGCATGTGATCGTCCTTCATGCGCATAAAGGTGGCATCCGGATCGGTCTTTGAAAAACTGTTGCGTCCTTTGAATGTTCTCTGGTAATGGGCATATTTATCTCTGCGTTTAAGTAATGCGCGAAGTAGTTCTATGTCCCGTTGCAATTGGCTTTTCCGTTTACCGCGACCATATACGAAGGGTTCTTTCACTAAGGATTCTAAGCTTAGCAGCACTTCTTCTGCTTCCACGGATAACAGACCGTATCGTTTTCTTAATTCCTCGCAGATTATATTCAACTTTTCCAGTAATCGATTTTCGTATTTAGTAGTGCTCTTCTTCCAAACGAAACTATACTTATTCGCATTCGCTTCTATCTTTGTACCGTCCACAAACAAATGCTCATAGCATATCTCTCCCTTATTTCCAAGAAGTTTAACCAATGTGTAAAACAAAGTTTCTGAACACATAGACAATCTCTGGCTGCGAAACCTGGCTATCTCATGATAATTAGGAGCTTTCGCTCCATTTAGAAGCCAAATGAAATTGATATCTCGCTTACAAGCGCTTTCGATATTCCGAATGGAGTATATACCCTCCATGTAGGCATACAAGATAACCTTGAATAGGATCACGGGGTTTGTTGCAGGCTTGCGACCGAGGCGTTTATATGTGCTCCACAGTGGTTGCAAATCCATCTCATCCACCGTTTGATCTAAGAGCCGCACACTGTCGTTCGCAGGAATAACCCTTTCCGCAAATGCTTCGTCAATTTTGAGTTGCACATTTCGCGCATTTGTACGATAATGTGTCTGGTAAGTTTTGTTTTTCATACATCAATTCTACCAAAAAACAGAGCCTTTGTCGCTGCTTTTGCTGCTTCAGGCTCTGTTTTTTTCTTGCTTATAGGGTGATAGTTTTGCTACAGCCCCTTTTTATGCTTTTATTAATGCGTTTTACTATTATATGTACCTATTGTGCGTTAACGTCTATAAGCAAAAAATCCACTATATAAATCTACCACTCTATACCCTTCCTAGCGTTTACACCACTATCGAAAGGGTGTTTTACGCTTTTTATTTCGCTCACATAGTCTGCTCTATCTATAAGCCAATGTGGTGCATACCTGCCTGTTACAATACATTCGCCTGTAGATAGAGCGGCGTCTATAAGGCGGTTTGCGTTCTGCTCATCTATAAGCTTTAAGCCTGTAGCTACGCTAAGCTCATCAAGCACGGTAAGCGCGGGTTTATATTCATCTATTTCATCTATTATGCCGTATATTGCCTTTCTCATTCTATTAGTTGCATCTTCAAGCTGCTCCTTATCCATTTGGTATGTAAACATGCTGAATGCAGGCATTTTGTATATATTAGCTCCAAGCTTTTTAAAGGATACAAGCTCGCCTGAATTATCCTGTTTCATAAACTGCACTATAAGTACCTTGCCACCGTGTCCAAGCATACGGATAGCCGCTCCCATAGATGCTGTGGTTTTGCCTTTACCATCCCCTGTATATAAATGCATAAGATTTTCCATAATGGCCTCCATATATGTGTTTTATATTGCAAGCTTAACACTTATCGCCCGCCCTTGCAAGGCTTGACATATGCAGTATACGCACATATAATCTAATTGCAAGTGAATTGGCATACAGCATTGCAATTTGCCGGCGTTTTGCCGTGGGAAGCGGATGGGATTTCCGCACTATCCCAGTAACCGTGATGTGGACGAGTAGGCTTTATACCACTGCTAAAGCGGGAAGGTGCCTATAAGGATGAAGCTAAGTCGGGAGACCTGGTGCTGTATCATTCCCTGGGTTTGGAAGAAGCCGGATTTAATACTATTTTGCCTTTAACCCAGCGTTTTCTTGTGCGTCTTTTCCACTTTGGCTTTGCTCAGTCAGCATAGGGGTCACTATGCTTCCTTCACAAAGCTTCACCAAACCGAAAAAACCGCTACAATAAAATCGCTGTTCTAAAAGCAACATAGTATAAGCAGCCGCTCCTTCTGTTACAGGGCGGTATTTTTTAGCCGTTCATTTGACAAAATAAATGGAGGCATATATGAGAAAGAGAACACTGCTGCTTGTACTACTGCTTGCTATGCTATGCATAGGCGCAAATGCTGAGGAGATTAAGCTAACCGATTTTGAGGGTAGGGAAGTTACTCTATCTAAACCTGCGGAAAGGATAATTGTCCTAATGCCGGGGGATTGTGAAATACTTTATGCATTAGGCGCGGGAGATAAGCTAATAGGCAGGGGAGAATACTGCAACTACCCCGAAGAAGTGCTAAGTGTAGAAGCAGTAAAATCCGGCGCGGAAATGAACCTTGAACAGGTAATAGAACTAAAACCCGATCTTATTATAGCTACCAAGATGGCGCATACTAAGGAAAGCATAGAAGCGCTTGATAAGGCAGGTATTCCAAGCCTAGTAATAGATGCTCAAAATATAGAGGGCGTGTACAAGGCTATAAACTTAATAGGCGCAGCCTGCGGCAAAAACGAGGAAGCTGCAAAGCTTATAGACGATATGAAAGCCGGTTTCAAAGAAGTAGTAGATAAGGTAGACGGCAGAAGCTATGGTACTGTGTATTTTGAGGTATCTCCACTGCAATACGGGCTTTGGGCTTCAGGCGGCGGTTCATTTATGGATGAAATAGGCAATATGCTTGGGCTTGAAAATGTATTCGCAAGTGAGGGTGCTTGGACGCAGGTGTCTGAAGAGCAGGTTATAGCAAAAAACCCAGATGTAATTGTTACTAATGCCATGTACTTTGGCGATGGACCCACGCCCATAGAGGAGATAATGTCCCGCAAGGGCTGGGAGAATATAAAGGCTATAGAAAACGGCGATGTATATAACGCCGATACCGATTCAATAACTCGCCCCGGTCCGAGGCTAATAGATGCAATAAATGACTTCTATAATTTCCTATACGAGGAAGAAGCTGCCGATAAGGCTGCGTAAAATAACGGCTGCACTTTTATAGTGCAGCCTTTAATTAATGGACATAAAAGAAGGGCTAAGCCTAAAAAAACATATTATTCTTATCATTGCGGTTTTAATAAGCCTATTTATATGCATAAGTCTAGGCTCTGTTTCTATACCAATAAAAGAAACCATAAATATAATATGGGGTTTGCTATTAGGTAAAGAGCCTTATGGCATGTATGCGGATATACTTATACATGTAAGGTTACCTAGGGTACTAAGCGTAATGCCTGTGGGCGCGGCACTTTCGCTTGCGGGGGCTGCAATGCAAGGCATTATACGCAACCCCTTAGCGGATGGCTCAACGCTCGGTACAAGTTCCGGCGCTGCGCTGGGGGCTGTTATCGCTTTGTCGCTTGGTGTGTGGCTGCCATCATTTCCGGTTGCAGGTACGGTAGTATTCGCAATAGTATTTTCGTTTATATCTCTTATAATAGTGCTGTCGCTATCGTATGCGGTGGATAAATTGCTTTCAAACAACACCATAATACTAATGGGGGTTATTTTTTCTATGTTTACAAGCAGTTTTATAAGTTTAATCATGGCATTTTCAGGCGAAAGGCTGCGCTCCATAACATTTTGGACTATGGGCTCACTTGCAGGTTCAAACTTCAATAATGTGCTGCTTCTTTTAATAACGCTTATTATTGCAGGTTCAGCTCTTATGCTAAATGCCAGGGAGCTTAACGCCTTCTCTCTTGGTGAGGACGAGGCTATGCACATAGGTGTAGATGTTAAGAAAACAAAATTAATTATACTAGTTTCAGTGAGCTTTCTTATAGGCGTATCTGTATCAGTAGGCGGCAGCATAGGTTTTGTAGGTTTAATTGTTCCTCATACATGCAGGCTGCTTTTTGGCGGTAACCATTTTAAGCTGCTTCCAAGCTGTGTATATGTGGGCGCAATTTTTCTGCTTTTTATGGATTTAATCGCAAGGACTTTGGTAAGCCCTGTTGAGCTTCCTATAGGCGTTGTTACATCATTCATAGGCGCTATAAGCTTTGTTATAATATATTACCGCAGGAGAAAACATGCTGGAACTTAAAAATATAAGCATACAATACGGCAGCAAATATGCGGTAAAAGATGTATCTATAAAATTATATAGCGGGGATTGGCTTGTGCTGCTTGGCGCAAACGGAGCGGGAAAATCAAGCATAATTAATGCCTTGGCAAGGGCTGTAAAATATACGGGTGAAATAAAGCTTGAGGGCAAAAAAATTGAGCAATACAGCCCGAGAGAGTACGCTAAAAGGGTGGGGGTACTAAGCCAATTGCACGAGAAAGACCCCAGCCTTAGTGTAACTGAAGTAGTAAGCCTTGGCAGATACAGCCATAGTAAAAGGCTTTTTTCGGGTTTAAGTAAAATTGATACGCAAAAGGTACAGCAAGCTATTGCTGTTACAGGTCTTACAGAATACGCTGAGCGCCCAATGCATACGCTATCAGGCGGGGAGAGGCAGAGGGCATATCTAGCACAGGTATTTGCGCAGGATACCGAAGTATTGCTGCTGGATGAACCTGTTAATTCGCTTGATATGAAGTATACGCTTTCACTGCTTGATGCTATAGATATATGGCGAAAAGAAAAACAGGGGATAGTTATATCCGCTCTGCACGACTTAAGCCTTGCCGCCTGTTTTGGAAGTCGCGCGCTTATTCTGCTTAAAGGCGAGCAGTTATATGAAGGGGATATAAAGGAAGCTCTTTACAACCCTAAGATAGATACAGCATACGATTTACCTGTTGTAAAAACTATGCAGGATATTTACAGTTTCTGGGATACTAACAAATAAAATGGTAAAAAAAGCAAAATAAAAAGGCGGGCTACTTGAAATGCCCGCCTTAATTGTTATGTGTATTATTTTACGCTTTCAGCTGCCGCATTACCTGCAATTATACCGAATACTATTATATCCGTAACAGCGTTTCCGCCTAGACGATTGCCGCCGTGTATTCCGCCTGTAACTTCGCCGCAGGCAAAAAGTCCGGGTATAATTTCTCCGCTTTCGCTTAAAACCCTTGTGCTATCATCTATTACAAGACCGCCCATTGTGTGGTGTATGCCTGCTGTAACTTTTACGGCGTAGTAGGGCGCTTTTTCAAGGGGATTAGCAAAGCTGGTTCTGTCGAAAAGCTTATCTTCCTTGTTTTTTACACTCTCATTCCATGTGGAAATGGTGTCGTTTAATTTGTCGGGGTCTATATCAAGCTTTGCAGCTAGGTCAACCAAGTCGCCACCGCCTATTGTTAGACCGCTCTTTATATAGCCCTCTATTACGCTTGATGCTTCCGCCATTGCGCCATCTACTATTAGGTAGCTGAAGCTGCCTGGCTGGGCGATTTCAGCTGCGGATACTACATCCCTTGTGCCAACTTCATCAACAAAGCGTTCGCCGTTGGAATTAATCAGTATAGCGCCATCTCCGCGCAGACCTTCTGTAATAAGGGCGGAGGTATCAAACTGTACTGTTGGGTGTATCTGAATTTCGTTCATATCTACAACCGCAGCGCCAACTTCCTGTGCCATTTTGATGCCCGTGCCCTGAAGCCCTGGGGCGTTTGTTGTCATAAAGCCTTTAAGTTCAGGTTTGTATGCTACTACCATTTCAAGGTTTGCGCCAAAGCCGCCTGTTGCAAGTACTACCGCAGTGGCTTTGATTGTTAGCTCTGAGCCGTTTTTGCCTATAGCTTTCGCGCCTACAACCTTGCCATCTTCAAATATAAGGCTTGTAGCGTCAGTATCTAGCATAAGGTTTACATTGCGACCTACTACGTTTTCTTCAAGTTTGGGTACTAGGTAGCTGCCTATTGGTATGGTTCTTCCGTCATCGCCAAGGGGTCTGTGCGCTCTTCTGACGGATGCGCCGCCAAGGCTTGATACGCTTGCAAGGGGAGCGTTGTTTTCGCCGAGCCATGCTATGGCTGAAGCTGAATTATCCGCGAATATTTTTACGAGTTCTGCGTTGTTTATACCCCTGCCGCCTATCATGGCGTCGAGCTGCATAAGCTCTGATGTGTCAAAGTAGCCTTCGGGCTTTGCCTGATACTCTTCCCACTGGGTTTCTACGGTTTTAGCAAGCTCTGCTATGTGGGCGTTGTCTGCAAATTCATTCTTGGCTCTTTCAAGTGTGCGCTCAACACCTGCTGCCTGTTCAAATTCATTTTCGTCCTGCTGAGGGGTGTTTGCAGCGTTCATTCCGCCGGTTGCGCGTACGGTATTGCCGCCTACCATTGCCTGGCTTTCAAGCAGTATTACATCTTTGCCGGCATCAGCCGCAACTATAGCCGCCGCCATGCCCGCGCCGCCTGCGCCTATTACAAGCACATCGCAGCTAAGTTCGCTTACGGCATCGCTATCTTCCGTACCTTCAGATGTGGCTGTAAGATAGTCATCAGGGTTTAGGTTTGCGTTTTCAAGCGCGTTTCTTGCAGCTTCAACTATGGCGTCGGAAGTGATGGTTGCGCCCGTTACAGAGTCTGCTGCTATGCTGCCTGTTTCTGTCATCTGAAGGGGTATTATTTCAAGCGCTTTCGTGCCTATGCCGGGGGTTTCGCCTTCGCCCTCGGCTTCTACCATTTTAATAAGGCTATCTTCTAAGGTTAGCGTAACGGTAACCTCATCTGCAAAGCCCTGTGCTGTGCCTTTGTATTCGCCGCTTACAGTGGCAAAAGTAGGAACTATGCCCATAAGCATTACTAAAGACATAAGTATTGCTGTGATTTTTTTCATTATATGACCTCCTTGTTTTTTGGGGTTTCCCTATATATTATACTACATATGAGCAGGTATAAAACCTGAAAAGCGGGACGGATACCGCCCAATTAACATGAGAAATGTAAAAGTTTTATACTTGTTTATATATTCCTTGAAATAATGTGCTGCAAGTGTTATCTTTGCTTAGGAATGGAGGGATTATGAAGAAACTGATACTGCTTTTATGCATAATAAGTTTGCTACCTGTAATGGGTTTGTCCGAAAGCCTTGATGATAAATTTGCCCATACCTTAGCTAAGTATAATACCTCAGGCGCTGCTATAGTTATTATGCGAGGCGGAGAGATAGAATATGAGTACTACTACGGTAGGCAGGGCAGAAAGAGTGAAAAAGTAACTGAAAACACGCATTTTCACAATGCATCTGTAGCCAAGATGATTACAGTGCTTGGTGTTATGAAACTATACGATGAGGGCAAGATAGAGCTGGATAAAAATATAAGCGAATATTTTAATTTCCCCGTGAGTAACCCAAGGTTTAGGGATGTTCCCGTTACAATACGGCAGATTATGAGCCATACATCTTCAATATCGGGGAATAGCAAATATGCGAGTCGAAAGCACGATTTAGAATGGCTATTGACGCCTGATAGGGATTCAAACAGCCAGTGGAGAAAATGGGCTCCCGGCACAAAATATGAGTACGCAAACTTAAATGGGGGAATACTTGGCTCTATAATAGAGCGCATAAGCGGTATGAGCGTTGATAACTACATGAAAAAAGAGTTTTTTGAGCCGCTTAATATAGATGCCGCTTACAGTACCACACTTCTTAACGATAAGGAAAATATAAGCTGGAAATTCAACAGTAAAGGCGAAATAGTTGAAACCGCAAAGCAGATGTTAAAGCGCAATGAAAGCTATGAAAACACCTGCGATTATAAAAACAGCTACTATAAAACTGTAGGCGGGCTTAGGGTTAGAGCTAAGGATTTGGCGCGCCTTACATATATACTGTGTAAAGACGGAAGCATAGACGGTATTGAGTTTCTAAAGCCCGAAACGGTTAAGCTTATACGCACCAACCAAGGGGAGATAGCAAACTCTTCAGTTACAACTATAGATAGCAAATATGGACTTAATGTAGATATATCTCTAGACGACATGACGCCCGTTAAATGGTACGGACATCAGGGTACACTAGGTACTTTTGTTTGTAATGCCTATTTTAACCCTGAACTTGACAGCGTTGTAGTGCTGCTTACAAACGGTTGTAATATGAAGAAAAACAACTATGTATGCAACATAAGCAGGGCAGTTATGAATGTTGCGTATGAATATTTAACTGAAGGGCTAGCTTTATAGTAGATAATCGAAAAAAAGCATTCATAATTATAAAGCTTATTATTATACAGGAATCGACATTATGAAGCTTGTCCCTCTATCTTGTAGGCTAGATACTCTTAAGTTTGCGCCGTGTTGCCTTGCGATTTCCGCAGCAATTGAAAGCCCAAGTCCGTAGCCTCCTTCGGGTTTGCTGCGCGCCTTATCAATACGATAGAAGCGGTCGAACAGTTTTTCCTGCTGTTCTTTAGCTATATATACCTTGCTGTTGTATACGGTAAGTATAAGCTTGTCTTGGTTTTTTTTGAGACTAATTTTTATTTCTCCGCCTTCAGGCGTATATTTAACAGCATTATCTAGTAATATAGACATAAGTTGCCTAAGCAAATCCTCATCGCCTTTAATAGTTTGATTTGGGAGTATATCAGTATCAATAGTAAGGTTTTTTTCATATGCAGGGGCTTCAAAGGCAAGCGACATTTCGCTAACCAAGTCAGAAAGGTTTAGGGGTTCATGCTCCACAGGTTCCCGCATCTCATCTGAGCGCGCGAGGAATAAAAGGTTTTCTATCAGCTTTTTCATCATTAGCCCTTCAGTTTTTGCTGCGGAAAGCCATTGATTTGAGCCCTGTTCGCTTTCCATTATATCTAGGTTTGCAAGTATAACCGTAAGAGGCGTTTTAAGCTCATGAGAGGCGTCTGATATAAAGCGTTGCTGTTGCTCCCAAGCAAGCTCTGCAGGTTTTAGTGCACGGCTTGAAAGCAGTAATGAAAGCAGGAAGAATAGACCCAGTGCGCTAATATATACAAGCGTCCATATAAGGCGGTTGTTCTTAAGTTGGCTGTATTCATTTTGCATATTGGCAAAGGCGATACGCCCCTCCTGTTTTGAATATGCTATGCCTATATCTGCCCAAAAGCCTGTTTTATTATTGGCTACTTCTGCTCTTGCACATAATGTTAAAAGCGTATCAGAATCTATCTGCATCCAAGGGGTTATAAGCTCCCATGTATCGCCTTTTTTTACTGCCGAAAATGTAATCCTTTCTCGTTGAGGCGGCTGCCCGGGAAGTGGTAGATTTGTTTTAAATAAGTAACGCGGCTGTCTTATAATATCAAGCGCAAGCTCCCGCTGCACTGCCGTTTCATAATCCCTTTTAAAATGTATATTAGTAAATATTATGCCCACAAATAGCACTATGGTAATAATAATAAATACCAGAACCATGCTTATAAGCACGAATTTTCGGCGAAGGGCTTTTAACACTGTGGATACTCCAAAAAATAACCTAGTCGGCGCTGTACACTTATCTGCACATCGCTGCCTAAATAGAGAAGTTTTTTGCGCAAGAAGGAAATGTAGGCTTCTACATTGTTATCGACAGCTTCGCTATCTGCTCCCCACACTTTTATAATCAGTTCGTCCTTGCTTATTATATGCTCCGGTGGTAGGGACATAAGTATACGCATAACATCCTGCTCTTTCCGGCTCAAACGAACCTGTTTATCCTTGCGGGATAATGTACTTGTGTTTAGCGATAGGGTAATATCGCCAAATACAATTTCGTCCATATGTATGGCGCCTTGCCTGCGCAAAAGGGCGCGTACACGGGCTAGAAGTTCCTCTGTTGTGAAGGGCTTGGTGAGATAGTCATCAGCGCCGCTGTCAAGCCCATGTACCTTATCCATAGTTTTATACCTTGCGGTGAGCATTAGTATAGGTATGTCGTTCCCCTCTTCACGAAGGATGGAAGATATAGTGAAGCCGTCAAGCCCTGGTAACATTACATCGAGTATAAGCGCATCATACTGTCCGCTGCGGGCGTATTCAAGGCCGGATTTGCCGTCATACACCGCCTCCGCAGCGTATTTTTCCACTTCAAGCAGCCTAACCAAAGAATTGGCTAGGTTCTTTTCATCTTCAACAACAAGAATGCGCAAGCTCTTTCCCTCCCCATATAATGATAAGGCTTTATTCTTAAACCAAGCTGAAAAAATAAGGCGCAATTGAATTTTACCATACTTTTAGGCTTGTTGCTTATATTCTGTATCCTATTGGTGTTAAGTTGCAAAAAAACTTTTTGTTTTTTCAGTATTATTTCAGTTTACGCTGCTAATATATATATCGCAGGGTATATACCTGTGATAAGGAGGCATTATGATAGTTAGAAAAACGAAACAATGGAAAACAGTCATTCTTTTAATAAGCTTGGCGATGATTTTGCCGTCATGCACAATTGCCGCGAATACGGCAAGCCCAACCGCGGTGCCAGAATATACCGAAGTTGAACTCGCGCTTGGCTCTATAACAAAAACGGTGATTGCAACAGGCTCTCTGCGTTTTGATGTGGAGGAAAACCTTAAGCTGACTGAAAATGTAACTTTAAGCGCAATAGATGTACAAGCAGGCGATGTGATTTCAAAAGGGCAGGTAATAGCTCATTACGACACTGAGGCGTTGGAGGAGGCAATAGAAGAAGCGCAAACTGCGCTTGATGAGCAGGATGAAACGATACTAAGCTTACTAAGCCAGCAGACAAGCGAGCAGAGAATTAAGCCCGCCATGGCAGGTGTAGTTAAGGCAATCAACCTTGAAAAAGGGCAGATGGTACAGGAAACATTACAAGGCGAACCCGCTGCCGTGTTGTCTGTAGATGCCCTTATGCGTGTGTTGATTAAGTCTTCGACCCCACTTTCTTTAGGGCAGGAATTAAAGGTAAAGCTAAATACAAGCAGCCAAACTGGAACCGTTGCGCGTCTATTTGAGGACGGAAGTGCGCTTATTACCTTCCCTGACACCAAGGTATTGGCAGGTGAAACCGTGCAGATCACATTAGATGGAGCTACGATAGGCGAAGGTGTGGCGCAGATTAACCTGCCCTACTATCTGTATACGGATGTGGATGGTGTAGTGGAAAGCGTTTCGGTAAAGGTTAATGCCTCCGTTACAACAAGGAATACGATTATTAAAGTCTCCAATGCTGAGCCTAATAAGGAGTATCTACAGGCGATAGAGGAACGCGAGGAAAAATCCCAAGAACTTGAAAACCTGAAAAAAATACTCCAAGAACCCGTATATAAAAGCACAACGGACGGCATAGTGTCTGAAGTAAGCGCACAGACTGATATAGCGCAAAGTAGCGGTACGGTGCTTATAAAGGTGTACCCTAAACAGGCATTAGTGCTTGATGTTTCTGTGGATGAACTAGATATACTGTCCGTAGAAGAAGGGCAGGAAGGAACTGTTGCTCTTGATGCCTTAACAGGCGCCAATCTGCCGGTTAAAGTGGAGCGCATTTCCCGCCTTGGCAGCACTTCTTCAGGCATAACAAACTATACCGTTACATTATCCGTAAAGGAGGATAGCCGCTTACTTAGCGGCATGAATGGCACTGTAACTTTAAGCGTTGGAGAGGAAACGGGTACTGTGCTTGTGCCGCTTTCAGCCCTTATGAACGATAGGCAAGGAAGCTATGTTTTATTAAAGGACACCACTTTAGATGAATCGGAAGAACAAATCGGAATAAAAACCTATGTTACAACCGGGCTTTCAGATGCCAACTATGTGGCGGTAAGCTCTGGCGTTAAGGCGGGGGATATAGTATTGGTGCGCACAAGCGCCCTAAGTGATACAAGAGAGCGCTTGGATATGCCGGACTTTAGCCAGATGCAACCTCCCGAAGGTTTCAGCCCAGGTGGGGGAGGTAATTTTCCGCCTGGCGGCGGTGGCAACTTCCAGCCCGGGGGAGGGCAGCGTCCATGATTAAAATGGAAGGCATAAACAAATGCTATAGACTGGGCGGGGAGAATATCCATGCGCTTAGCGATGTAAGCTTTAATGTTGCAGATGGCGAATATGTAGCAATAATAGGTCCAAGCGGCAGTGGAAAATCCACACTTATGAATATTATAGGCTGCCTAGATGTACAGGATAGCGGCAGCTATAAATTGGCAGGTACGGATACCAGTAAATTTTCAGGTAGACAGCTTGCAAAGCTTCGCAATACACATATAGGTTTTATATTTCAGGGTTTTAATCTATTAGGTAGACTAAACGCCCTTGAAAATGTTGAGCTTCCGCTTATATACCAAGGAGTCAGGAGAAAGCAGAGAAGGCAGCGAGCGGAGGAGGCTTTGTCAATCGTAGGGCTTGCAGACCGTATGAAACACCGCCCCTCCCAGCTTTCAGGTGGACAGCAGCAGCGTGTTGCTATAGCAAGGGCGCTGGTCGCCAATCCTCAAATAATACTGGCTGATGAGCCTACCGGCAACCTAGATACATCTACCGGTGCGGAAATTATGGATATTTTTGAAAAGCTAAATGCCGAGGGTAAAACTATAGTGCTTATCACTCACGATACAAATATCGCTGCCCGTGCACAGCGTTCACTTAGCATAGTTGATGGCAGGATAGGCTTTGAGGCGCAGGAGGTTATGTAATGCAATCCATACAAATGGCATTTAAATCCATAATGGGCAATAAAATGCGTTCATTCTTAACTATGCTGGGCATAATTATAGGTGTAGTGGCGGTGGTGGTGCTGGTGTCAATAGGGCAGGGTGCCAATCAGTCGGTAAGCGAAAGCATTCAGAAGATGGGAACAAACCTATTAAGCGTAAATATAAATATGCGCCGCAATAACCCTATAAACCTAGATAGAGTTAATGAAATGCGCAGGCTTGAAGGCGTTGCGCAGGCAAGCCCTGTATCCAATAGTTCAGGTACATTAAAGGCGGGTCTAAACCAATATGAGGACGGTTCCATAATAGCAACCACACCGGGCTATGATGTAATACGCAACTATTCGCTTAAATATGGGCGCTTTATAACTGAGCCTGATGTAAACAACCGCAGCTTTGTTGCGGTATTGGGGCAGGAAGCGGCGGAGGAGCTGTTTGGAAGCCTTAATGTTGTGGGGGAAAGCTTTACATGGAAGGGTTACCCTTTTACCGTGGTGGGGGTGCTTAATGAAATCGGAACCAGTATGATAGGTTCAGGGGATAATTTAATAATAATACCCTATACAGTAGGTGAAAGATTGTTTCAAAGAAAGGGTATAAGCAGCGTATATGTATCGGCTATGTCAGCTGATAATGTAAGCATAGCGCAGGAAAGTTTAACTTCATATATGGATAGACTTATGGTGGGTGCTTATTCATCAACTAAATATAATATATACAACCAGACAACAGCGCTAAAAACTTTGAACACTGCCACAAACACATTAACGCTTATGTTAGGAGGTATTGCTGCAATATCGCTATTGGTAGGCGGTATAGGCATAATGAATATTATGCTTGTATCAGTTTCCGAGCGCACTCGAGAAATAGGTATACGCAAGGCTATAGGCGCAACACGCAGAAATATTTTAAGCCAGTTTCTGGTTGAAGCATTGGTGCTTAGTTTGATAGGAGGCCTCATAGGTCTTGGAATTAGTGTGCTTGCAACAAGGCTGCTTGAGCCCGCGCTGGAAATGACACTCAATATTTCGCCGTCTATAGCTGCGCTTTCAGTAGGTTTTTCGCTCAGCATAGGCGTTATTTTCGGGCTGTATCCTGCTAATAAGGCATCTAAACTACTGCCTGTTATTGCTCTAAGGCATGAGTAATTCATTAGTTTATAATAATTCTACCCTGAAAATTTGTTGGCTATTTAAGAGATAAAACAAATAATTAATCCAAATACGATTCGGCGCTAAAATCAGCGCCTTTTTTATAGCTTAATATAGTCTGTAAATTTACATCCTGAGTAGATGAAAGTATATTGTTTATTATGTTGGGGTTCTGTTTTTCTAAGTTTGTAAGAAGCTTTTTTATCTCCTGCCTTTTTCCGCCGCCATCTTTTTTGGTAAAGGAACATGAACAGCTAATAGAAGCTATACTAAGCTTATTAAGCCAGTTTATAATACTCCTCTCCCTTACAAGGTATAGGGGGCGTATTAGCTGCATACCAGCGTAGTTTATGCTATTTAGCTTTGGCATCATAGTTCTAAACTCTCCGGAATACAGCATTGATAAAAGTACAGTTTCGCATACATCGTCAAGGTGATGCCCTAGCGCAATTTTATTGCAACCAAGCTTTTGCGCTTCTTTATATAGATATCCCCTTCTCATAGATGAGCATACATGACAGGGCGAGGGATTGTTTTCAGCTATGCGTAATATATCTGTGTTGAATATATGCGGGTTTATGCCAAGTTCTTTCATGTTATATTCGCAAGCGGCTAGATATTCATAACTATATCCCGGGTTCATAAAAATATATGATAGGCTAAAGGGAAAGTCGGAATACCGCATAAGCATTCTAAGCGCACAGGTGAGAAGCAGAGAATCCTTCCCGCCGGATAGGCACACGGCTATAGAATCTCCCTCTTCTATCAAATTAAAGCGCTGGATTGCGCCAATAAAAGGCTTCCATATAGTTTTACGGTATGTTTTGCTTATGCTTCTTTCCGCTTGTTTAATTAGCTCCATATATCCTCCGCGAGTATGATAGCATAGGCGGCGTTTTTATGCTATATTTGCTAAACTCAAAGTATAACACGCTGCATTGTGTCTTTGTTTGACAAGCCATTCATGTTTTCTATATAATATTAGGGCATAAATATCAGCGAGGTGAACAGGTGAAACTCCTCATAATCGACGGCAAGAGCGGTCGTATGGGCGCGCAAATCATTGAAGGCTTGCGAAAAGCCGGTATATCCGAAGAGCATACAATAATAGCAGTCGGAACAAACGCACTGGCCACCAGTGCAATGATAAATGCGGGCGCGGATAGGGGAGCCACTGGCGAAAACGCTGTTGTTGTGCAATGCAAAAGTGCAGATGTAATAGTAGGCACGCTTGGAATTGCGCTTGCGGATTCTATGTTGGGCGAAGTATCGCCCAAAATGGCAGTTGCCGTCGGTCAAAGCGGGGCGGAGCGAATACTTTTGCCTACCGATAAATGCAACACTTTTATAGCAGGCGCGGAGCGCCTGTCAATGCGGCAGCTTGTAGAAACTGCCGTTGAAAAAATACTACAAATAGTTTCGTAAAAAAGCGAAACATATACATAAACTGCGTCATCAAGGCGCTTCTCCCGTCCCAGATAGGAGGCAAATATAAAAAGGGAGAAGAACCATGAAATCAAACACTATCAACATTCAAAAACTAGTAATTGCAGGCGTATGCCTTGCGCTTTGCATGGTATTGCCTTTCCTAACAGGGCAGATACCCGAAATAGGCAGTAAGCTGTGCCCTATGCATATACCCGTAATTCTGTGCGGCTTTATAACGGGACCAGTATATGCTGCAATAGTAGGGGCTATTGCGCCTCTGCTGCGCTTTGTGCTATTTGGTATGCCGCCAATATTCCCTGTGGGGATTGCCATGTGTTTTGAAATGGCGGTGTATGGCGCAGTAAGCGGATTACTCTACGAAAAACTGCCCAAAAAGACAGCGAATATATATGTTTCACTAATTGTAGCTATGCTGTTTGGCAGAGTAGCGTGGGGCATAGTGCGAGTGGTGCTGTCCGGAGTTTCAGGCTCTCCGTTCACTTGGGCGGCATTTATGGCAGGTGCTTTTACAAATGCCATTCCGGGTATCATACTGCATATCGCTCTTATACCTGTATTGGTGCTTGCGCTTGAAAAGGCATTGCCTTGGCTTAAGGATGTTAAATAACATTATAGCGGCTCTTATTATGGGAGCCGCTATTTTTTAAAACGGATATGGATATCAGGACATTCTGTTTAGAGCAATATAAGCGTTATCCCTTGCTTGAAGTGCAGGATTTGGTAAAGGCACTATACCAAGCGGAATTTGGTTGCGGTCATCTTATTACTAACCCTAAAGAAGGGCTTGAAAGGCTTAAAATGGAGCTTGAAACATGCCGTATGCCTGTAAGCGGGGATATGCCCCCGCTTGTAGAGCCATTGGGTGATACATTTTGCCGTGTACATTTGCAGCCTTTTTCTTCATATGGAATGTCGGTAAGTATGCTGTTTAGTCTTTTTGAAAAATCAGCAGAGCAAGTAACGGGAAGTATGGAAGCGTTTATGCTTAAGCTTAATGTGCTTGAGGGGTTAATAGTATCAGGCGATATACCACTTTCAGTTAATGACGCAAATACATTCCTTAATGAATACCGCGATGCTGGCTGCCCTGCATTACATCATAGCGAGGCTTATAGAAGCGAATATAACCCTGCTTATAGGGTAATAAGAGCGGATTTAGTACGGTTTTTGTATGATGGTGTTATTACCCTGTAGTTTATAAGAAAATCATATATACAAAGCCCCGAAATACAAAAACATAATAAATGATAGCACAAAAAAACTCCCTATACGGGAGTGTGGCGCGCCCTAAGAGATTCGAACTCCTGACCTCTTGATTCGTAGTCAAGCACTCTATCCAGCTGAGCTAAGAGCGCACGCTCAGGCAGCGAAAGATATTATAGCAAAGATAAACATGAAATGCAAATTTTTTCGGTGATTTTTTTGCGATTTACAGTTTTTTTCTACCGTACAAAGAAACAAAGTGTTAATTTTTAAACAGCCTTACGCTCATGCCTTCAAACAGGTAGCCGGCATTTAGGGGTACTACATTTGCCTGAGTATCGTCCATAGATACTATTGTAACAGGTATAAGGTATTCACCCTCTGCAAACATTACAACAACTCCTACAAGACCGTCCTGAGTGATTATTGCGTTTGACGGCACTGCGTATGTGATAGTGCTCTTTGAAAGCTGTATACGGCAATTTCGCGTGTATAGTATAGGCAGTACGCTTTCATCTATACTGAGCCTAACCAGCAATTTGCCGGCGGATTTCGTTACGCCCTCTACCTTGGCTGTAACAGTGGTGCTTTCAAAGTTTTCAATAAGCATTTGATAGCTATCGCCTATAACAGGGTTCCAGTCTATATTATCGGCAAGCATAAGCACTCCCCATTTCTTCTGGCGCACAAGGCGGTATATGTCGGAGCTGTCCTTATCTTTTTTGAATTGCTCTGGGACTTCACCGTCTATCATCTTTTGTACCTGCTCTGGAGAATAGCTTAGGTAGTTTGTGGTGTTTACCGCAGCCTCAAAGCCGTCTGTATAGAAGCTTACTATGCCGTCATCTGTGGAGGAGTATTTCTTAGTCCAAGTATCTATCCTCTGCATTTGGCTTGTTTCGTTGTCATAAAGCCTAGTCAGCTTTGCGTCGTCGGGATATTTTTGTTTTATATAGTTCTGCCTTTCCCTAACAGAATCCTGCAATCTTATCTCTTGGCTTAAAAGGTTGCCATGTGCACCATGTATTAGCGCCTGTGTTTCAGCTGCCCTATGCATAACGGCATCATCTATGCGTTGAAGCTGGCTATCAGGGGCGATTTCGCTGTCTATTAGGAATATCTGCTGTTCTTTAATTTCATTCCTATATTTTTGGAGGAGATCCCTCTCCCTTTTATTGTAACCTGTGGTATATACGGTACATACGGGTGTGCCCCTGCCTATATGAGCGCCTTCCTCTGCGCTGTATATTACTGTTGAAACGCCGTCCTGTATGAACACGGTTTCGTTGCGTACTATAAGAGCTTTACCGGAGTATGTGGTATCCTGCCCGCTTAGAGTTACAAGCGCGGTTCTCTTCTGCTCATTGCCAAGCAGCTGGCTTATACCCATAACGCCAAGCACAGCAACAAGCAGCACCAAACCCACATAAAGGTAGCCCATGTAGTTTATCTTTTTAGGGGGAGCTTTATATGGTATGCGCTCAGGGCTAGGCGCGTCTTCATCGGGGGCGTAGGCGTATCTTGCTTCCTCTCCAAAACCGGGAGCAAAGCTCTGGTAGCCATCATCTGTGTAATAGGGCTGGTTGATCTGCCCAATATAGGGGGGAGGTGCGTCAGGCACCGGAGGAGCGCCGTAGCTTGGGGGATTTACAGCGCTAAAATAACTCTCTTCGCTAGCAGTATCATATTGAATATTTTGAGTATTATCGTAATAATTGGGGTCGCTGCCTATGGGCGGAGGGGATTGAGCATTATTTATAGGCGCAGAAAAACCGGAGGGGCTAAAATAATTGTCCTGCTCGCCGCTCCAATCCGTTTGCCTTGTGAAACCGTTCTGCTGCTCATTTGCATCAGGCGGTATTCTTCCACCTTGCTCAGACATGGGGATAGAATACAATGAAATTAAGAAATTGTAAAGAAAACATGCTAAAAGCCTACATTACTCAATAATTTTTCTAAGGTGTCCGTCAGCGTTGTGCAGGGCTTTTTTGGCTTCATCGGGGCTTAAATTGCACTTAATGCAGGCTATTGCCATTTTGCAGTTTCCGCCGCAACTACTTAGCACATTTTGAGCCTCTTCTTCGTTTGTGCCTGTAGTACTTGTAACTATTTTTACCGCGCGTCTTTCAAGCTTTTTATTTGTGGCGTGCACATCTACCATAAGATTTGTATAAGTTTTACCGAGCTTTATCATTGTTGCGCTTGAAAGCATGTTAAGCACCATTTTTTGCGCAGTGCCGCTTTTCATGCGGGTGGAGCCTGCTATTACCTCAGGTCCTACAAGCGGAGTTATGGCGACATCTGCAATTTCAGCCATACGGGAGTTTGAGCTGCAGCTTACAGCTATTACCTTTGCCCCTATGCTTTTAGCGTACTGCATAGCCCCTATTACATAGGGCGTTCTGCCGCTTGCGGCTATGCCTACAAGCACATCTTGGGGAGAGAAATTTCGGCTTTTTATGTCCTCAGCACCCATTTCAGCATTATCTTCAGCCCCTTCAACGGCTTTTATAAGCGCGCCATCGCCGCCTGCTATTATTCCCTGCACCATTTCGGTATCCGTGCCGAATGTGGGCGGGCATTCAACAGTGTCAAGTATCCCAAGCCTGCCAGAAGTACCGGCGCCAATATATATAAGCCTTCCGCCTTTTTTTAGCTGCTCATAAATAATATCCACAGCTTTTTCTATGTTAGGCAGCTCTTTTTCTACAGCATAGGCAACGAGTTTATCCTCGTTATTTATCATGCGGAGTATTTCTGCGGTTGAAGCCCTGTCTATATTTAGTGTATTTGGGTTAATGTTTTCAGTATCTATATTGTCTAATTTCATATTCATATCTAATAACCTTTATATACCAGAGTACTGCTCTTTACCTATATCGTATTGTTTATTGCCTAGGCAGTCTATTAGTACTATTACGGGGAAATTTTCAACTGTAAAACGGCGTATGGCTTCAGCGCCAAGGTCCGGATAGGCTACTATTTCGCTGCTAATAATGCTTTTACTTATGAGCGCTGCTGCGCCACCTGTGGCACCAAAATATACTGCGGAGTGCTTTTTTATAGCTTCTATTACTTCATCGCTTCTTTTGCCCTTACCTATCATGCCCTTAAGACCAAGCTCAAGCAGCTTTGGAGTATAGGCATCCATGCGATAGCTTGTTGTAGGTCCTGCAGAACCTACTGCGTGCCCAGGAGGCGCGGGAGCGGGACCTACATAGTATATGGTTTCATTTTTTATATCAAAGGGGAGGGGTTTGCCTAAATCCGCAAGCTCTACAAGCCTTTTGTGCGCAGCGTCCCTAGCTGTGTACAAATGTCCTGTTAAAAGCACGCTATCGCCAGCTCTAAGCCTCAGTATATCCTCATCCCTAAGGGGAAGTTGTAAAGATATCATAATTCCTCCTATATAATGCAGCTTTTATGGCGTGAAGCATGGCAGCATATGTTTATTGCAACAGGCAGACCCGCTATATGCGTTGGCGCATATTCTATATGCACTTTAAGCGCGGTTGTTCTGCCGCCAAGCCCGCCGGGGCCTATGCCAAGCTTATTTATACTTTCAAGAAGTTCATCTTCTAGCTTTGCGTAGTTTGTATCGGGGTTTGAATAGTCAAGCGGCTTTGCAGTACATTTTTTTGCCATGATAGCGGCTTTTTCAAAGCTGCCCCCTATACCTATGCCAATAATTATTGGGGGGCAAGGGTTAGGACCCGCTTTATCCACGGTTTCAAGCACAAATTTTTTTACACCCTCAACGCCATCTGCGGGTACTAGCATTTTAATTGCGCTCATATTTTCGCTTCCAAAGCCCTTGGCTATTGCAAGCAGCTCTATTTTATCTCCGTCTACTATGTTTACATGTATAACAGCAGGCGTATTGTCGCCAGTGTTTTTGCGGTTAAAAAGCGGCTCCGCTACTATGGATTTTCTAAAATAGCCCTCATCATACGCTCTGCGTACGCCCTCGTTTATTGCGTTTTCTAGGCTTCCACCCTCTATATGTACATCCTGCCCTATATTAACAAATACCACCGCCATGCCCGTATCC
This sequence comes from Christensenellaceae bacterium, assembly GCA_012518615.1. Taxonomy (GTDB): domain Bacteria; phylum Bacillota; class Clostridia; order Christensenellales; family Aristaeellaceae; genus DTU024. The sequence continues at coordinate 25,382 of JAAYRU010000046.1, forward strand.
TGGCATATGGGAAGCTTTTCTTCTTTGGCAATTTCATTATTTTGTATTATCTGTTCAAGTACATTCTTTCCTACGGGGGAGGGCTCATTTATAGCAGCGTTTTTTAAACAGGTATCTACATCCTTTTCTATATTAACGCCCGCATCAAGGAATAGCCTTGTTATTTCTTTTTGTATGGTTTCAGCCTGTACTATTCGCATAATATCATACCTTTCTAAATAATTACTACCTGTTCTTCATATGCTATTTTAGGGCACTCTCCTGCGCCTATCTGCCAAAGCTGCTCAGAGAACATGTCTTCTTTCATTATCAAATCTTTATTTCTAGCAGGTCTGCTTATAAGAGGCATATCTTTAGATATTGCGCTTAATAGAGGAGCTGCGCTATTTCTAAAGCCAAGCAGCCGTACATAATTAGGCTTATCGGAGCAGTTTTCATTGGTTAGTCCAACGAGTATATGGCTTAACGCTCTATCTATGCGCGTATATGGATAGCGCTTTGTTTTTATTAGAGATATAAGCTTATCCCTGCTATTTGCGCTAAGGGCACAATCGATAATCCTATTTTCAAGCCCTTCAGATATTTCGGGGGTATTTGTAAGTTCTTCAGCGTTTGATGACAGTATCTTTGCTATAAGCGCATAGTCAAGTGCCTGCGGCTTATGGTAATAGCCCTCATTATATACTTTTATTACAATATTATAGCTTTCAGGGGGTAGTGCAGCTTTAAAAAAATCGGTATCGCCTTTAAGCAGTTTTTTTCTGATTATGCTTGCAGAAGGGGAGAAAATATCCTGCCCTTTATGGTAATCGCCCTGCCTTGCTATAGGAAGCGGCACAATATCGCTCTTAATATCTTGCAAAGCCTTTATATAGCAAAGCCCCAGTATAAAGTTAGGGGCGTTTATGCTGTTGCTATCTTCCAAATCTATAAGCTTTGAAAGCGCAATTCCGTGCGCCTTTGCAGAGGATACCCCGCCTGAAAGGCTTTCCATAAACAGCTCATCATACTCTTTAGATTTTATTGCGTCTGCAGCGCTGTCAAGTATTGGCAGAAGTTCTTCCTCTACACCAAAGCACAGGTGAGTTACAACGCCTAAGCTGTTTAGCACACTTACTCCGCCCATTGCAAAGCGGTTTGCCTGAGCGCAACCGAAGCTATAGGGCAGCCCCAGCACCAAATCCGCGCCGCTTGCAAGCGCCATATGCGCCCTTGTATGCGTTGAAAACATGTGCGCACCGCCCCTTTGCGAAAACGCACAGCTTATTATGCATATTACATAATCGGCAGATTCCTTTGCTTTTATTATCTGCTTTTTATGCCCTAAGTGAAAGGGGTCATATTCGGCTACTATGCCTACAACTTTAGGCGCATCGTTCATATATATCAGGTGTTTATATCGTTGAAATAATCACTCATATTATATAGTCCTGCGGGTTTATTAAGCAAAAATTTTGAAGCCTTAAGCGCACCTTGGGCGAATATGCCGCGGTTTTCAGCGTTGTGGGATATGCTTATTGATTCCCCATTGCCAAAGAAGCTGATTTCATGCTTGCCTGTAACGCTGCCCCCACGCAGGGAGTGCATACCTATATCCTTTGGCTCTCTTTTGCCGCTGCTTTTATCACGCCCCATTACAAGGCGGTTGTCATCGTCTTTTATTGCTTCATATAGGGATAGAGCAGTACCGCTTGGGGAATCCGCCTTTTTGTTGTGGTGCCACTCTATTATTTCTATATCATAGCCCTTTAAAAGCTTTTTTGCGTACTTTGAAACCTGCTCAAGTACGAATACGCCCATGGACATATTGCGGCTTCTGAATATTGCGGTTTTTTGAGACAGCAGTTTAATTGTATTCTCCTGTCCCTCATCATAGCCTGTCGCGCATAATACGGATGGAATACTATTCTCCTCTATGTATTTTGAAAGAGCTGGGAAAGCTGCGGGCAGTGAAAAGTCTATAAGCACATCTGCCTTTTGCGTTACTTCGTCAAAGCTTTTATATATGGGGAAATCCGCATATTTTTCACCGCTTGGGTCAACACCGCATACCACATCAAAATCAAAAGCGGAAGCCTGTTGTGCCACCCATCTTCCCATACGGCCACAGACGCCGGATATTATTAGCTTAATCATATTAAACTAAGCTCCTTTAGGCACTGTTTAAGCGGATGCATTTCGCTTTCAGCCATAGGTATAAGCGGCAAACGGACTTCGTTTTCGCAAATGCCTATAAGGTTAAGAGCTGCCTTTAAGGGAATAGGACTTACCTTTGAAAACAGTAGGCGTATTAAGCGCATTAATTTAAGTTGTAAGCTTGCGGCGTATTTATAATCCCCATTTAGCATAGCACCAGTCATATCGCTGGTAAGTTTAGGCGCGACATTGCTAACTACAGATATTACCCCAAGCCCGCCTATGCTCATAAAGGGTACTATGGTTTCGTCAGAGCCTGAATAAAAGTGCAGTTTATTATCGCAGGCTACCATCATATCAGCCTCAAGTGCCATATCTGAAGTTGCCTCTTTTACAGCTACTATATTATCAATCTTAGATAGTTTCCCTATTGTGTCAGCGCTTATGGTCATACCTGTTCTTGAGGGGACATTGTATACAATTATAGGCAGCTCAGTATTTTCGGCAATCATGCGGAAGTGGACTACCAGCCCTTCTTGAGTAGTTTTATTGTAATAGGGGGTTACTACAAGCTGAGCATCCGCGCCAAGGCGCTTTGCTTCCTGCGCTTTCTCTATTACCTGCATAGTGTTGTTGCTGCCTGTGCCCGCAATTACAGGTACACGCCCATTAGCCTGTTTTACGCAGCTTTCAACTACATTTGCCCATTCTTTAAAATTAAGAGTTGAAGGCTCGCCCGTTGTGCCGCAGGCAACGAGCGCTGAAACGCCGTTATCAAGCTGGTATTCTATAAGCTTTGCATATGCGTTTTCGTCAAATTGATTGTTTTTAAAAGGGGTGGCAAGTGCCGTTGCGCAGCCTTTAAATATTGCTTTCATATTAGTCCTCCTTAGGTATATAGCCTTTTTTGCAGAGAAGTTCAGCGGTGAGCACTGCGCCGCCCGCGGCGCCGCGAAGCGTGTTATGGGATAGGCATACAAAGCGCCAGTCAAATATATTGTCCTCCCTTAGCCTACCCATACAAATAGACATGCCGTTTCCAAGCATTCTATCCAGCCTTGTTTGGGGGCGGTCTGCCTCTTCAAAATATTTAAGGTATGGATCTGGGCTGCTTGGAAGGGAAAGGCTTTCTATGGGAGAAGGCGTATTCCATGCGGATAGTATATCCTCTTTACTGGGCTTATTTTTAAAGGATACGGAAACCGCCGCCATATGCCCATCTAAAACAGGCACTCTTATGCACTGTGCGCTAATGGTTGGCTTATCAGAAAGAAGAATAGCGCTCTTGTCATCGTTTAGTTTTCCCCATACTTTAAGGGGTTCTATTTCGCTCTTTTCTTCCTCGCCGCCGATATAAGGGATAATGTTATCCTGCATTTCGGGCCAAGTTTCAAGCGTTTTGCCTGCTCCGCTTACCGCCTGATAAGTACATACAGAAAGCTTATCTATGCCAAATTCGATTAGCGGGTGCAGGGCGGGTACATAGCTTTGTATGGAACAGTTAGGCTTAACAGCTATAAAGCCGGTTTTAGTACCTAACCGCCTTTGCTGCGCGGGAATTACATCAAGGTGATTTCCATTTACTTCAGGGATTATCATAGGCACATCGGGCACCATGCGACAGGCGGAGTTGTTGCTAACTATTGGCAACCCTGCGGAGGCGTATTTTTCCTCAAGTTCCCTTGTGGCATTTTTATCAAGCGAAATAGCGCAGAAAGCAAAGTCGGAGCAAGCCTTTACTGCCTCTATATCGTATGAATCAAGCACTGTTAGGTTTAGTACCTTATCCGTGTAGGCGTTTAAGCTTTCAGGGCTTGTAAGCTCGTAGAACTTTTTACCTGCGCTCCTGCTGCTTGCGGCAAGGCAGCTTATTTCAAACCATGGGTGGTTTTGAAGCAGCTCTATAAAGCGCCTGCCTACCATGCCGGTTGCGCCTATTATTGCAACACGCCACTTAACCATATATAGCCTCCAGACTTAGCCTTGCATCTTCCATGGGACCATTAGATGTGGGTTCGTCCTGCTCTACAACAAACCACTCAGCTCCCGCTTTAATGCCGGCATCAATCAGACCCTTTACATCCTGCACGCCCTGTCCTACAGGCAGGAAGGTGAACTTCTTATCTTGTGAGGCTTTCTTATCTATGCCAATAAGGGCATAAGGGTCTCCCTCTATTTTAACGCCGTTATAGTCTTTAAGGTGTACAACGGGCGCTCTGCCTGTGTATTTGAGCAGGTAATCTATAGGGTCTACATCTGAGTAGTGTACCCAGCAGGTGTCTATCTCGGTTTTAAGTATATTTTCAGGCACTGCGTCATAGAGGAAGTCTAGCCCATACATGCCGGATATTTTTTCAAACTCAAAATCATGGTTATGATATAGCAGCTGCAAGCCGTTTTTCTTGCACTCTACACCTGCTTCATATATGAAGCGAATCATTTTAGCAAAACCGGGGAAACCGGGTCTATCATTCTCTTCAACATAGGGGACTACTATGTATTTGCAGCCTATAGCCTTATGGAAGGAGATAATATCGCTTAAATTGCTCTTAAGGTCCTTAACAGGCACATGGCTTGATACCGCTTTTAGCTTGGTTTCAGAAAGCATATTGTTAATTTCATCTGCGCTATGTCCAAAGAAACCTGCAAACTCAACGCCTTTATAGCCCATTGCGCTAAGCTGTTTGAGTACGCCCAGCATATCCTTTTCCACCAGCTCCCTTGCGGAATATAGCTGGTATGCTACATTAATGTTTTTCATTATTGTCCTCCGTATTTTTCGTCAAAATAGACGGGCTTACCTGTCTTGGCGGATTCATACACGGCATCGAGTATCCTTGTAACTACAAGCGCTTGCATGGGGGTGACTATTATATCCCCCTTGCCAAGCACTGCATCAACAAATGCGCGCTGCTCAAGTACCTGCGCAGAATCGTTAGTGCCTGCGTAATAGTCTACATTATTTGCGGTAAGGTCGGGTATTTCGGTATACTGCCTGCCGTATTTAACGCCATTTATACGAAGACCATCGTGCATATCCGCCCCGCCCTTTGTGCCTGCAAGTACTGTTGAAGCCTCTTCAACATCAAGCGTGTTTAGCGCCCAAGAGCTATTTAGCATAATAGTTGCGCCGTTTTTCATAACTATATAGCCAAAGGCGCTATCTTCAACGGTGAATTTTTCGGGGTCCCAGTCGCCCCAGGCGTTTGCGGTTTCAGTGTCGTTATTAAGTTTATGGTATACGCTACCTACTACATAGTTAGGGCTGTAGTTATCCATCATCCAAAGGGTGAGGTCCAGCGCATGTGTGCCAATATCTATAAGCGGTCCGCCGCCCTGCTCATATTCATTTAGAAATACGCCCCATGTAGGAACAGCCCTGCGCCTTATGGCGTTTGCGCGGGCTACGTAAATTTCGCCAAGGTCGCCATTTTCACATGCGCGTTTTAGGTAACGGCTGTCCGGACGGAAACGGTTCTGATAGCCTATAGTTAGTATTTTGCCTGTTTCCTCAGCAGCCTCAATCATACGCAGCGCCTCAGTAGCATTAATAGCCATGGGCTTTTCGCACATTACATGCTTGCCGGATTTCAGCGCGTCCACAGTAATATCTGAGTGGCTGCGGTTTGGCGTGCATATGTATACGGCATCAAGATTTAGCTTTAGTAAGTCCTTATAATCTTTGAATACTTTTGCGCCTTCAGCGCCGTATTCGTCGCGGGCTTTTTCCGCACGCTCTAAAATGATATCGCAAAATGCGAGCATATCTACATTGCCGAGTTCCTTCATTGCCGGCAGATGTTTTCCATTGGCTATACCACCGCAACCGATGATACCTGCTCTAATCTTTTCCATATAATACCCCCCGTAAAGTTAATAATAATATTATAGTCCAATCAAAGGCTTTTGTCTATCGATTTGTGCCGAATATTAAGGCATAGCAATAGTTTTTTGTATACTGCTTTTTTAGTTTTAATATTAACAAAAATATGAGCCTTAAATTTGTGTACAACATGAGTATAAATTGTAGACTTAAAAAATGCCCGGTTTTAATTGACTGAAATTAAAAAAGATGGTATATTGCCATTTGCTTGGAGAGTTGGCCGAGTGGACTAAGGCGCACGACTGGAAATCGTGTAAGCGTTAATAGCGCTTCTAGGGTTCAAATCCCTAACTCTCCGCCATATAGAGGGCGAAGCTTAAGGCTTTCGCCTGTTTTTCTTGTTGTAAACATATGCAATGAACAATATTAGTAAATAGGCTTATCTTGATGTCATATGGCTAAAATGTTACACTTATGTCTATAAATGGGGATATGGGGAGGTGTGTACATGCTTTTTAAATTTGATGAATCTTTTAGTGGTGAAATAAAGAAAATTCGCCTTGTGTCAAATTGCATATGTTTTGGTCCGTGTCCAGAACCTGAAGACGAGGTTGAGCAACATTTAACATTGAATAACAAGGGTCAAATTTGGTTTTCATCATTTTGTTTTGGGCAGGGACATGGAAAGTATGAAAAATGTTATACACGCCGCATGTCTATAGATATGGACAAAGCTAAGTATGTGCTTAATGCTGTAGCAAGTGCGTTTGAAAACTTCGATCCTATGATTGTTACTGATGTTGGTACTTGGGATATTGAAATAACCGATACTTGTGAAAATAACTTCAAGTATACTGGATCCTTATATGGTATCATAGATACTTATGAACAGAACTTATCAGACTTGATTCGTGATGAGCTACAAATGCCGGAATTGTTGCTTTTTGATGGAAATAATTTGCGTGATTTTATAGAGCGGTTTTCGCTTGTCTATCATAGGCATATAGTTTTCAAGCGTGAATCATCAGAAGAAGGAATGCCGGATGAATTAATATTGGACTATTCCCAAACACTAATAATCGATAGGGAACAAGAACATATTGAGAATAAGATTAAAATAGGGTCTGAATGTATAGTAACACATACATATTATGTTGGTGATGGTGTATCCGATTTGTTGGATCGTTTTAATGTGGATAATATGTTTTTACCTGTGCTTGAAGCTCCTGATGATGTTATTGAAGATGAAAATGATAAGACGAGTTATATTGTGAGAGTTGAATTTAATAAGAAACCCGATATTGTTCTTAATGGTGTCTATGATAAATATGGTTTGCCTGAAAACTGGGCAGAGATAATAGATGAAATTTGGGATTTTATCAGCTACTATGGACTGGGTGGCGATATATTTAATCCTAAAATTTATAGAAAAATCAGGCGTAGGGTGTCGGACCTTATTTTTCTCTATGTTGAGTTTGGATATGGCGGAAAGGAATATTGCTACCTTGCTCAAGATGATGAATATTTCGAAGGTGATCTGGTTGATGTTCCGGTGGGTGACGAAGGTAAAATTATTGTAGCTGAAGTTACCCGGGTAGTATATCTTCCGGCTGAAGAAGCGCCTTATCCTATAGATAAGATTAAGCAAGTAATAGGCAAACATAAAAGGGAAAATAACTAAATCAAGGAGGATAATCATGTTGTATAAAAACGTGTGTAGAATAACCGCTTAGATATATTCTAAGAAACAATAGAAACTTTTGCATTTTTGTGCGAATTCCCGCCCTTTTTGTTACACTCAATTTCTTGCATTTGTATTAAGAACATGTTATTTTGTATGTGATATTTTGTACTGAGGAGATGAAGCATGTCTATAAACTGGTATCCTGGGCATATGGCAAAATCGAAGCGCAAATTGATAGAGCAATTAAAGCAGGTACATGCGCTTGTAGAGCTTTGCGATGCGAGGATACCCGTTTCAAGCCGCAACCCGGAGCTAAATTCTCTTTCAAAAAATAAGCCAAGGGTACTGGTGCTAAACAAGGCGGATTTGGCAGACCCTGCAAAAACCCAGCTTTGGCTAAGGTACTTCAATAGCCTTGGTGAAAAGGCTATTGCAATACAGGCAAATAATCCAAGCAGCGCAAAGAAAACAAGGCTTGCGATAAACGATGCGCTTAAAGGTGAAGCCCAACGCCTTAAACAAAAGGGAATAAACAAAACCTTAAGGCTTATGGTTATAGGTGTGCCTAATGTAGGCAAGAGTACATTTATAAATTCTCTCACGGGAAGTACTTCACTTAGAGCTGAGGACCGCCCGGGTATAACGCGCGCTCCTCAGTGGGTTAAGATGAGTGAGGATATTTCCATATTAGATACACCCGGTATGCTATGGCCTAAGCTTGAAGACCAGAGGGCTGCAAAGCGTCTTGCATATATAGCCGCTATTGGAGAAGGCGCTATAGATGCATACGCCCTATGCCTTGAACTTATAGATGAACTTATGAGCGTTTCGCCTATGAGCCTTATTAGCCGCTATAAGCTAGATAATGCTAAAATGTCCGCAGAGGAAATGCTGCATGCTATATGTAAATCGCGCGGCTTTTTGCTGCCCGGTGTTGAACTAGATATAGATAGGGCTGTCAGTACCGTATTAAATGAATTTAGGGATGGGCGTATAGGCAAAATAACCCTTGAAATTCCGGAGGAAATACTTGATAAGGAATAATATGCAGCTTGCTGAGGAGCTGCTTGCGTTTGATAAGGCTTACGGTATAAGCCAAATTGCAGGTATAGATGAGGCGGGAAGAGGTCCGCTTGCAGGTCCCGTAACGGCGGCATGTGTAATTATGCCGCTTGAGAGCGCCATTCCTTATGTAAATGATTCTAAAAAGCTATCAGAAAAGCGCAGGGAAATACTGTTTGAAGAGATAATAAAAAGTGCGCTGTATGTAGATATATGCAGTATACCGCCTGAAACTATTGACGAAATAAACATACTTAACGCCACTAGGATTGCTATGGAGGGAGCAGCGGAAAAGTGTAGTGCAGAGCTGTTTTTGGTAGATTATATAGAGGGGCTAAAACTCCCGGGTAAAATAGAAGCAATAGTTAAAGGGGACGCAAAATCCTACAATATTGCCTGTGCGGGTATAGTGGCAAAGGTATCAAGAGATAGATATATGAGGGGTGTAGATAAGCTGTACCCGGAATACGGGTTTGCGCGCCATAAGGGCTATGGAACAAAGGCGCATATAGAGGCTATAAGAAAGCATGGTTCATCTCCCATACACCGAAGGAGCTTTATTACGAAATTTACATGAAAAAATCAACTGATATAGGACTCGTGGGTGAGAAAAAAGCCTGTGAATACCTTGTAGATATGGGCTATGAAATAATTAACACAAGATACCGCGCAAAAGGCGGAGAGGTTGATATCGTAGCAAAGGATGGGGATATTATATGTTTTATAGAGGTAAAGTATCGCCCTGATGAAAGGCTTGGTGAAGCTTATAGCAGTGTAGATGATGATAAGCGCCGCAGAGTGCGAAGCGCGGCAAGGCAGTACATGTTGGAAAACAATATTAAATGTAAACAGCGTTTTGATATTATAGAAATAACTCGTGCCGGTATATGGCATATGAAGGGCGGAAAAGCATGAAGATAAATAAAAAAACATGGATAATAGCCATTGTAACTTTGGTAATGCTTTTAGCTGCGTTTTATGTAATTAAACCTAAAGATAAACCTGAATACAATAAAAACATACTTCAAAATAGCGGCTTTGAGCAGCTGGACGATAGCGGAATGCCCAAATACTGGGGCACTGAAGCCTATATACCAACAATAGGCGTAAGCGAATATTTTGTTTCAGAAGGTGAAGACGGCAACTCTGTCGGCATAGTAAACCATGAAGAAAACGACGCGCGCTTTATGCAGAGAGTAAAGGTATTGCCAAACACCGTGTACTGTTTAAAGGGCGATGTAAAGGCATATGCCGAGGGCGGCAGGGGAGCCAACCTGTCTATTGAGGGCGTGTATGTGTTCTCTGAAAGCGTATATGAAAGCGATGAATGGAACACCGTATATATGTACGGTAGAACAGGCTCAAAGCAAACTGAAATCACTGTATTTGCAAGGCTTGGAGGGTATAGCGGGGAAAGCATAGGTGAAGCAGGTTTTGACAATGTAGAGCTTTTTGCTGTGGATAAGGTGCCTGAGGGCGAGCTTGTGCAGTCGTGGGAAATACCCGAAACAAAAGCGGAAACTCCATTAGATAGCGATAATGGCAATCCCGCTTGGTCTTGGATGCTTATAATAATGCTTATATATTGCGCCTTTACATATAAGCTCATGAAAAAGACCGCTACTTGGGAAATTAAGCATATAAAAAAGCCAATAGGCATAATATTGCTTATAGCGCTATCAGCACTTGCTAGAATAATAGTAGCGTTAACTGTAAAAGGCTACAGCGTTGATATAGGCTGCTTTACAGCATGGGCAAACCATATGGCAAGCGTTGGACCAAGTAACTTTTATTTAACAGAAATGTATGCGGACTATCCCCCCGGTTATATGCTAATACTATGGCCAATTGGGGAAATAGGCAGGTTTTTAGGCACGGGCGCTACAGAATTTATGGTAAAACTGCCGCCTATAATAAGTGATTTATTTATTGTATACATAATATATAAGCTTTCGTGTAAAACGGGTTTTAGCGAAACAAAATCGCTCGCATTATCCGCTCTATATGCATTTAATCCCGTAAGCATAATAATAGGCAGCGCTTGGGGGCAGGTGGATAGCGTTCTTACATTGTTCATACTGCTTGTGGTTATATTTGCTGCAAAAGGCAAGTGGAGTATAGCGCTGCCACTATACATGTTATCTGTACTTATTAAGCCTCAGGCGCTAATGTTTGGACCATTGGGGCTGGTTGCCTTTATATGGGATATATACAAAAACCGCGATACGCGCGCAAAGGAAGCGATAAAGGGGCTTATATTTGCGCTTATTGCGGCGGTAGTTGCAATACTTCCCTTTCAGCTTAATCAAAAAGGTATAGGCTGGCTTATAGAACTCTACACAGGCACTATGACTCTCTATTCCGGCATTACTGTAAATGCAACCAACCTTTACCATCTGTTTGGGATTAACTGGTTACCTGCGAATAATGCTGCAAGCATAGTTGTAAGGCTTATTACTCCATTAGGTATAATACTGCCTGCCGCTCTTTACATATATAGGAAGAAAGATATTTTAAAAGAGTATGAAAATAAAAAGACGCTAATGCTTACGCTTGCAGCTGCGCTTATACCTCTTGCGATAATAGTATTTGCGCCTGTAACACTGCTTCACACAGGCTATCTTATGATGGCATCATCTTTTATAATAATTACCGCGCTATATATACGCAAAAATGATATAGGCTGGCTGCCATTTTTTGGAGCGCTTATACTAATAATGTTCTCTACATACGGCGCTATGATGCACGAGCGTTATATGTTCCCAGCTCTAGTGCTGCTCATATTATTTTCTCTTCGCTTTAGGGATAAAAGGCTGCTGGTGCTAATACTTTTACTATCGCTTGTGCTGTTTATGAATGTAGGCATAGTGCTTGATAGGTCCATACGCATAGGCGGTGCAGAGGGGCATTTGCACGCTCCGCACTTTAATATTTTGAGTGATTCTGTATTCGCGGAGTATATTAACTCTATAATATGGGTGATTACCGCTGGTTTTGCGCTGTATATTGGCTTTGTATTCAGCGAGAAAAATGCAGTTGCGGTAGGGCTTACCTTAGATAAATATGAGGAAACGCAAAAAGTATCAAGCGATGAGTATTATTTATCATCACTTAATAAAAAAAGCAGAATACCAAGGCTGGATAAGAAGGACATAGCCATAATACTTTGTGTTACGCTTATATATAACATAGTTGCGCTTGCGGATTTGGGCAGCAAGGAAGCCCCTCAAAACCCCTTTATTTCAACTGAGAGGGGAGAAACAGTGGTGTTTGATTTAGGTAAGGAGCGCTGCTTTGAAGTGCTGTACTACCCCGGTATACACTGGGATAGCAACAATACATTTATAATATCTTCAGGCAATAGCCTAGATGATTTAAAGCCTTACCATGCAAAGGCGTACCCCGGTGATTGCTTTACATGGATAAAACAAAACACTGTGGCTGATGAATATGCTACCCCTATGGCTTTTTCAGGAAGCCCTGTTATACATAATGGAAGGTATATTAGCATAAAGGCAGAAAAAATAGGCTTATATATATATGAGATTATGCTTGTAGACACCGAAACTAGGGAGAAAATAACTCCAACGCTTATAAGCGGCAATGGAGCAAACTTAATAGACGAGCAGGGAGTGCTGGAAGCTGCGCCTACATGGCGAAACAGCATGTATTTTGACGAAATATACCACGCGCGTACAGGTCTTGAGCAACTTAACTCTTTAAGGCACGAGGAGCCAAGTGCTATATACGAGGTATCTCACCCGCCTCTTGGCAAGGTGTTTATGACATTATCCATAGCCATATTCGGAATGACGCCATTTGGCTGGCGTTTGCCGGGTGCGCTTGCGGGCGTGCTTATGCTGCCGGGTATGTATATGATAGGCAGGCTATTTACAAAGAGGAGATACCTTGCCACCCTTCCTATGCTACTTATGGCTTTTGACTGTATGCATTTTACCCAAACCCGCATTGCAACCATAGATAGCTTTGTAACGCTTTTTATAATATGGTCTACCTATTTTATGTTCCGCTATGCGTTTCTAAATGTATATGAGCTTCCTTTCCGTAAGTGTCTATTACCACTTGCGTTAAGCGGTATATTTATGGGTCTTGCATGTGCAAGCAAGTGGACGGGCTGTTATGCTGGTATTGGACTTGCGGTTATATTCTTTATTAGCTTATACAGGCAAATACGCCAAGGTGTTGCAGCCGAAAATGCGCTAAAAAATGGGAAAACAAATCCTGTATATGAAAGCGCCGCTAACACTTGGAAAAACCGCACTGTAAAAACACTGCTGTATTGCGTGCTGTTTTTTGTAATAATACCTCTAATTATATATTATATATCTTTCTACCCTGCTTTTGCTTCAAGTGTTGATGGGCTTACCATAGAAAAAGTGCACAGGGCTAATATAAGCATGTACAACTATCATTCGGCTCCGGGCAGGGGAGCAGACCACCCATTCGCTTCTAAGTGGTACATGTGGCCGCTATCTCAAAAGCCTATGTATTACTACTCCGCCCCGAGGATAGACGGCACAGGCAGCGCAATATGGGCGTTTGGTAATCCTGCGGTATGGTGGGTAAGTACAGCTGCGCTCATAGCAATAATATTGTTTATGATAGTTAATGTAATCCGTGGCAAAAGCAAAGTATCAAGGCGAGCAGTGTTTATACTTATAGCTTATTTTGCACAGTACCTGCCTTGGTGCTTGGTGCCGCGCGGTACGTACATATACCACTATTTCCCTGCGACACCATTTGCCATTATGGCTATAGCTTACCTGCTAGATAGAATTTGGGATTATTACCCCAAAACATCAAGGGCTGTGGCAGTAGTTATAACGCTGATATCAGCGGTGTTATTCATAGGCTTTTTCCCGTATATAAGCGGAACTAGGGTAAGCACTTTTTGGCTTGATGCTATGCGCTGGTTCCCGGGGATATACTACTAAAGGAGGAAATATGCTGGCGAAAACCTTATGCTATGCGCTTGTTGGCGTTTCAGGCGTACCTATAGATGTTCAGGCGTATGTAAGCGGAGGCAATCAGTTTCAGTTTACCATGGTTGGGCTTCCGGATACCGCTGTAAAAGAGAGCCGTGATAGGGTAGTCGCCGCAATAAAAAACAGCGGCTTTGCCATGCCCTATGGGCATACAACAGTAAACCTGTCGCCCGCAGATGTTAAGAAGGAAGGCACTGTTTTTGACCTTGCTATAGCCGTAGCCATAATACAGGCGACTAAGCAGATTAAAGCATATGATTTGCAGGATACGCTTATACTTGGCGAACTTGCGCTAGATGGAAGCTTAGTACCTGTGCAAGGAGTGCTGCCGCTTGTTATATCCGCAAAAGAGCGTGGCATAAACAAGGTACTATTACCATATATGAATGCGCCCGAAGTTGAAGCGGTTATGGGTATGCAGGTTTACCCTGCAAGAAATTTATACGAAGCTATGCAGCACTTGTCTGGAAATGCCCCAATACTTACGCAGGTGCAAAAAACATATGAAGAGTGTTTACAGAAGCAGCAAGAGCAGGCTTATGATTTAAGCCGTGTCAGGGGTCAGCAACAGGCTAAAAGGGCGCTTGAAGTTGCGGCTGCGGGCGGGCATAATATACTTTTTGTAGGCGTTCCCGGCAGCGGTAAAACCATGCTTGCAAGGTGCTTGCCCGGCATACTCCCCCAGATGACTCAGGAAGAAGCCTTTGAAACCACCCGCATATATTCAGCCGCAGGTATGCTAGCTCCCGGAACAGGGCTTATGACTGTACGCCCTTTTCGCGCTCCGCACCATACTGCATCCGCCGCGGCTCTAATAGGCGGGGGTATAAACGCAAAACCGGGCGAAGTATCCCTAGCGCATAACGGGGTGCTGTTTTTAGATGAAATGCCCGAATACCCAAGGCGTGTGCTTGAAGCGCTGCGCCAGCCGCTTGAAGACGGCTATGCTAATGTATCAAGGGTTAGGGCGCACGCAAGGTATCTATCTAGGTGTATGCTTGTTGCAAGCATGAACCCCTGCCTCTGCGGTTATTTTGGAAGCAGAACAAGGGCTTGCCGCTGCGGAAGCAGAGATATACGCAAGTATTTAGACAGGATTTCAGGTCCACTGCTGGATAGAATAGACATGCAAATAGAGGTTGATTCAGTACCGGTTGAAGAAATTTCCGCTAAGGCTACAGGCGAAGCAAGCGCTGAAGTTAGAGTAAGGGTTGAAAAAGCGCGTAAAATACAGCTTGAAAGGTTTAAAAACACTAACATATACTGCAATGCGCAGATGAACAATAAGCATATAGAGCAGTACGCCAATGCAGATGACGAAGCTATGAAGTTTTTACATCAGGCAATAAAGAAATTCGCCCTCAGTATGCGTGCATATGGGAGAATAATAAAGCTTGCCCGCACCGTTGCGGATTTAAAAGGCAAGCCGAATATTGAGCTTGCTGACATGGCGGAAGCTGTGCAGTTTAGGATAATAGATTCAAAATACTGGGGAGCGGGCGATGATATCACAAGATAAGGCTGCAAGGCTGTGGCTTGCATATAGCGAAAGCTTAA
Organism: Christensenellaceae bacterium; assembly: GCA_012518615.1. Classification (GTDB taxonomy): domain Bacteria; phylum Bacillota; class Clostridia; order Christensenellales; family Aristaeellaceae; genus DTU024. Next base: position 40,650 of record JAAYRU010000046.1, read on the forward strand.
CATATAAGGGCAGGGAAAGGCTTATAGAGCTATACGGCTCTGCAATAGATGCATATAACAATCTATCATCAAACGAAGGGAATGTAATAGGCGCAAAAGCCTTTGATGAGCTGATTAGCTTAAAAGCAAAGGGGCTTGATTATTTTTATTTGGAGCTTGAAAAGGCTAAAGCTAAGGCGGTATTCCTTGGCGATGAAAATTACCCTTATATGTTAAAGGAAATTCAAGACCCGCCCGATGTGCTTTTTTACTATGGCAATTTGCCGGGCGATGACTATAAAGCCATATCCATAGTAGGCTCAAGGAAGGATACACGCTATGGAAGTAAACAGGCTTTTTCTATTGCAAGGGATTTAAGTTTATCAGGCGTTATAGTTGTGAGCGGGCTTGCATACGGTATAGACGCAGCCGCTCACAAGGGAGTAGTAGATAGCGGCGGGAAGACAATAGCGGTATTGGGTTCGGGTATAAAAAACATATACCCTAAGGACCATATACCTTTAGCCAGAGAAATAATTAAACTCGGCGGAGCAATAATAAGCGAATATCCGCTCTACTCAAAGCCGCTTGCATATCATTTCCCCGTTAGAAACCGTATAGTAAGCGGGCTTAGCCATGGGGTATTATTAATAGAAGCAAGGGAAAAGAGCGGCACTTTAATAACCGTAAGCCATGCGCTAAACCAAGGGCGGGAGGTATTTGCACTCCCCGGGCAGGTGGATGCCCCTGGCAGTCTTATACCACATAGCTTACTTAGAGATGGCGCAAGGCTTGCTACCTGTGCTGATGATATTATAGAAGATATGGGCTGGGGAAATGCCGAAAATAAGGCAGATAATAGCCTTAATATAGAAGAGCTTAATTTGACAAACGAACAAGGAAAGATATATCATGCACTTTGCGTTGACTCGCTTAGTTTTGAAGAGCTGCTTGAAAAAACGCAGCTATCAGCATCAGAAGCGAATACGCATATCGTGATTATGCAGATGCAGGGCATAATAGAAGCTCTGCCGGGCGGTATGTACCGCCTTAACAATTAAAGGAGTATATAGTGGCAACTGGTAAAAATTTAGTTATAGTAGAATCCCCTGCTAAGGCAAAAACGCTCAGCAGGATGCTTGGGCGAAATTATACTGTAAAGGCTTCTCAGGGACATGTAAGGGATTTACCCAAATCTCAACTTGGTATAGATACTGAGGACGATTTTAATATTAAATATATAACCATAAGGGGAAAAGGGGAAATACTCGCGGAACTTAGAAAAGAAGCCAAAAAAGCCAAGAAGATTTTCCTCGCAACAGACCCTGATAGAGAGGGAGAGGCTATTTCCTGGCACCTTGCAAATGCGCTCAATATGGATGAGGATTGCACTTGCAGGGTTACCTTTAACGAGATAACAAAAAAAGCCGTGTCGCAGGCTATAAAAAATCCGCAAAAAATAGATATGAACCTTGTAGACGCCCAACAGGCAAGAAGGGCGCTTGACCGCCTTGTGGGCTATAAAATAAGCCCCCTGCTTTGGGAGAAGGTAAGAAAAGGCTTGTCCGCAGGACGCGTGCAGAGCGTAGCCGCCCGAATAATAGTGGATAGAGAGCAGGAGATAGAGGGCTTTATACCTGAAGAGTATTGGGATATATACGCCTATCTCGACCTTAAAAACGATAAGGGCAAAAAGCAGGAGTACAGGGCTAAGCTATCAAACTTAGACGGCGAAAAGGCAAAGATAACAGGCGCAGATGAGGCGAACAGCGCTAAAAAGCGCATAGAGGACGCTAAATTTACAGCAAGCAGCGTAAAACTTAGGGAAAGGAAAAAATCCCCCGCGGCTCCCTTTACTACATCAACCATGCAGCAGGAGGCGAGCCGTAAGCTAAATTTTACTATAGCCAGAACTATGCGCGTGGCGCAGCAGCTATATGAAGGTGTAGACCTTAAGCCCGGAGGCTTGCAGGGTCTTGTGACCTATATCCGTACAGACTCCGTGCGCATAAGCGATGAAGCTGTAGACAGCGTAAGGCAGTATATTTTAGAGCAATACGGCAAAGAGTATCTGCCGGAAACTAAGAACATATATAAAGGGCGCGCAGGCGCGCAGGACGCTCACGAAGCAATACGCCCAACCGATATAAACCGCACGCCAGAAAGCCTTAAAGACGCATTAACCAGAGAGCAGCTTCAGCTATACACGCTTATACACAACCGCTTTGTGGCAAGCCAGATGGAGCAGGCGCGCTTTGACACCATGACCGCAATACTTGAGGACGAGAAAAAGGCAATACAGCTGCGCTACTACGGTGAAGCTAAGGTGTTTGCGGGCTTTACAAAGATATACGAGGAAGGCAAAGATGATGAGCAGGAAGAAAAACAAGCTCCCCTGCCAAAGCTTGCTACTGGCGATAAGGTAAAAATAATAAATGCGGACGCAGAGCAGAATTTTACCCAGCCGCCGCCTAGGTTTACGGAAGCATCGCTTGTTCGTACGCTTGAGGAAAACGGCATAGGAAGACCGTCAACCTATGCGCCTACTATAAATACACTCACCCAAAGGGGCTATGTTTCAAGGGAAAACAAGCGCCTATACCCTACCGAGCTTGGCGAATTGATAGTAGACATAATGAAGCAGTATTTTTCTTCTATAGTGGATATAGACTTTACCGCCTCAATGGAAACTGAGCTTGATAAGGTAGAAGAAGGTACAAAAGATTGGAAGGAACTACTAAGAGAATTTTACCCGCCATTTGAGGATATGCTAAACACCGCGCAAAGCGAAATGGAAAAGATAGAGATAGAAGATGAACCCAGTGATGAGATATGCGAAAAATGCGGGGCGACCATGGTATATAAGATGGGGCGCTTCGGAAAGTTTATAGCCTGTCCAAATTTTCCCGAGTGTAGGAATACTAAACCTATACTTAAATACATAGACGCCCACTGCCCTAAATGCGGCGGAAAGCTGCTTGAAAAATTAAGCAAGAAAAAGCGCAAGTTCTACGGCTGTGAAAACTACCCGGAATGCGATTTTGTTTCATGGGAGCAGCCTATTGATGATAGATGTCATAAGTGCGATAGCTATATGACACTAAAGCGCAGGAAGGACGGCACTATAAAAATCTGTTCTAATGAAACCTGCCGCCACCATGAGCCTTATATAGAAAAAGAAGAAGATGAATGATGTAAAAGTAATAGGCGCAGGGCTTGCGGGCTGTGAAGCCGCATGGCAGATAGCAAATAGGGGGATAAAGGTAAAGCTATATGAAATGAAGCCGGACAAAAAATCTCCCGCGCATGTTTCTGATTTATTTGCGGAACTCGTGTGCAGTAATTCTCTTCGCTCAAACAGGCTTGAAAACGCTGTAGGCCTATTAAAAGAGGAGCTGAGAAGGCTTGGCTCCCTTACAATAAAAGCCGCGGATACTACTCAAGTGCCTGCTGGCGGGGCGCTTGCGGTAGATAGGGAAAAGTTTTCAGAGTTTATAAGCGATAATATAAAAAGCCACCCTAACATTGAAATTATATATGAGGAAGTTAAAAAGCTGCCAAATCCCCCGGCGGTAATAGCTACAGGCCCACTTACATCAGACGCACTTATTGATTCAATTACTAATATGCATGGAGTAAGCGGGCTTTCATTTTATGACGCGGCTTCACCTATAGTAAGCAAATCTTCTCTTGACATGGAGCATGTGTTTAGAGCCTCAAGGTATGGCAGGGGTGATGACTATCTAAACTGTCCCATGGATAAGGATACTTATTACCATTTTGTAGATGAGCTTGTAAACGCTAAAACCGTGCCCGTTAAGGGCTTTGAGGACAGCAAGGTTTTTGAAGCCTGTATGCCTGTTGAAAGCATGGCAAAAAGAGGTGTACAGACGCTTGCGTTCGGCCCCCTTAAACCTAAAGGCTTAATAGACCCTAAAACTGGTAAAATGCCCTTTGCGGTGTTACAATTAAGGCAGGACGATGCGGGCGCTTCTCTATATAACTTGGTCGGTTTTCAAACTAGGCTTACCTTTCCAGAGCAGAAAAGGGTTTTTGGCATAATACCAGCGCTTAAAAATGCCGAATATTTAAGGTACGGAGTAATGCACCGCAATACATTTCTAAACAGCCCCGGTTTTCTGAATGAATTTTATGAAGTAATGTTCTCCCCAAAACTCTATTTCGCTGGGCAGATAACTGGCGTTGAGGGCTATGTAGAGAGCGCGGCTTCGGGTCTTGCGGTAGGATTGTATATGTCTAAACAGCTAAAGGGAGAAACAAGAACAGCCTTTCCGTCAAATACCGCGATAGGTGCGCTAGGAAAATATATTGCAAGGACAAACTCCAACTTTCAGCCTATGAATATTAACTTTGGCATTATGGATAGCCTCGATAAGAAAATCAGGGGCAAGCAGGAGAAAAACCTCGCCATATCAAACAGGGCGCTTGAAACTATAGACGATATTATAAAATCCAATTACGGAGGTATGGATAATTGACACATGAATTTATGGGCACTACAATTTGTGCCGTTAAACGAAACGGAAAGACCGCAATTGCGGGCGATGGTCAGGTTACGCTTAGCGAAAAAGTAATATTTAAGTCAACCGCACAAAAGGTGCGCAGGATATATGATGATAAGGTAGTAGTAGGCTTTGCGGGCTCTGTAGCCGATGCCTTTACATTAAGCGAACGCTTTGAGGAAAAGCTTACACAAAATTCGGGTAATTTAGAGCGCGCTGCGGTGCGTCTTGCGCAGGAGTGGCGCAGCGATAAGAGTATGCGCCAGCTAAACGCTATGCTAATTGCAGCCGATAGCGAGGATTTGCTTATAATAAGCGGAACAGGCGAAGTTATAAGCCCGGATGATGGCGTATGCGCCATAGGTTCGGGCGGCAATTATGCGCTTGCTGCTGCAAGGGCGTTAGTACAAAATACGGATTTAAGCGCGTATGATATTGCAAATAAAGCGCTAGAAATAGCGGCTTCAATATGCGTATACACGAACGGCAATATTATTGTGGAGGAAGTATAAATGAGTGAACTTACCCCAAGAGAAGTAGTGAGAGAGCTCGATAGATATATTATAGGTCAGGACGAGGCAAAGAAGTATGTAGCTATAGCGCTGCGCAACCGCTACCGCAGGAGCAGAGTTCCCGAGGAAATGCGGGAGGAGATATATCCTAAAAACATTCTCATGATAGGTCCCACAGGCGTTGGCAAGACTGAAATTGCCCGCCGCCTTGCAAAGCTAGTAAACGCTCCCTTTATAAAGGTTGAGGCAACTAAGTTTACAGAGGTTGGCTATGTAGGGCGGGATGTTGAATCTATAATAAGGGACCTTATGGAAAACTCCTACCGGCTAGTTAAAAATGAGTACAAGACTAGGGTTAGAACCCGTGCCGAAGTTATCGCGGAAGATAGGCTTGTAAATGTAATATTAAACCCTGAGCCTAAAAAAGTGCCTAATCCAATAGATATAATAATGGGCAGGCAAACTAAAGAACCTGAAATATCTCCCGAAGAAAAACAGAAATTAAGCGGCAAAAGGGAAGATATAAGGCAGCAGCTTATGGACGGCGAACTTGAGGATACATATATATCCGTAGAGGTTGAAGAAAGCGCTCCCCAGCTTGAGCTTGGCGGTACATCTATCAGCGTAGGCGATATGATGGGCGGCATGATGCCAAAGCGCACTAAAATGCGTCGCATGAAGGTAAAGGATGCCCGTAAAATCCTTATAGAGGAAGAGTCCGACAAGCTTATAGATGAAGACAGCGTAAAGCAGGAAGCCGTAAGCCGCGCGGAGGAGCACGGCATAGTTTTCATAGATGAGATAGACAAGATATGCGGTCGCTCCCTTGCAAGCGGAGCTGATGTATCAAGGGAAGGCGTGCAAAGGGATATACTACCCATAGTTGAAGGCTCAACCGTCAACACAAAGTACGGCCCTGTTCGCACGGATTTTATGTTGTTTATAGCGGCGGGTGCGTTCCATATTTCTAAGGTTAGCGACCTTATACCCGAACTTCAGGGCAGGTTCCCCGTGCATGTAAATTTAAACCCCCTAACAAAGGAGGATTTTGTACGCATACTCTCTCAGCCCGATAACGCCCTTACGCGCCAATATCAGGCGCTGCTTGTGGTAGATAAGGTACACTTAACATTTGATGATGACGCCCTATATGCGATAGCAGAGGCAGCGTACAATGCCAACACAGAGGGGGAAGACATTGGCGCCAGGCGCTTGCACGCCGTATTTGAAGAATTGCTTGAGGATATATCTTTTAATGCAGGTGGCGATGATATGCCCGATGTTAAGCTTAATATAAGTGAAAACTATGTACTGGAGCACGTTAAAAAAGCAAGAAAAACCGACCTGAAACGCTATATACTCTAAGGAGGGTAAGATTGAAGCCTAAAGTAAGCGTAATTATGCCGGTGTATAATGCGGCAAAACACCTTAACAATAGCATAGCCAGCGTATTCAATCAAGATTACAGCAATATAGAGCTTATTGCTGTAAATGACGGCAGTAAGGATAATAGCCTTGAAGTATTACATGAAATGGCTAAAGACAAGCCTAACTTTATTGTGCTGGATAAGCCAAACGGCGGTCCCGGAGATGCGAGGAATTTAGGTCTAAAAAGCGCTACGGGCGAATATATATTCTTTTCCGATTCGGATGATACTATATGCGACGGCGCTATAAGCCATGCGGTAGAATCAATAGAAGATTGCGATTTGCTTATAGGTAAATTCAATATGCTTATGGGCGACAAAGTAAGCGAGAGAGGGCTTATAGATGAGGAAAAAATGCTTGGTAGGGATGAGTTTCTTGCAAAGTATGTACGCTACCCCGGCTCCTTTTATTACAGCGCGCTTTGGAATAAGCTATATAAAAGGGATATAATTATAAAAAACAATATCTCGTTTAATGCTAACATTGCATGGGGAGAGGACTTTATTTTCAATGTACATTACAATTATCATGTAAACAGCGTAAAAATAGTACCCTTTTGCATGTACAACCATATTTGGAATATATCAGGGCAGACATGGAACACTCTCCACAGGCTGCCTCGAAATATAGTCACAAAAAAACTTATGTATAAAGAGCTTAAAGCGCTATATAAATATGCAGGTAAATATAAAGAGTACTGGCTTTATGTAACAAGGTATATATTTAATGTGACGCTGCTTGATTAGGCGTGCGCACTAAGCACAAAATCCGCCTTTTTATCTATCTTATAATGGGATATGTATTTTTCCTCAAGCGGTATCCATATATCCTTAAAAACTATAAAACCGTCTTCCCCTTCCCGCCTAATAAGGCGGCTTTGTTGTAGAGAGGGAGATATGTCGAGGAAGATTTTAATATCGTAAAAATCCACAAGAGAGGGGTGCATACTGTATGCGCCCTCTATTATATTGAGCGTTGCGGGGTATGCCTGCACGGCTGTAAAGCTATCCGTTATGCAGCTATACTTGTTATAGCTAAAAGGGGCATTATTCGGAAGCTGCTTAAGTATTTCTTCTGAAAATCGCTCATAGTGTACATTGCCGCCGGGAGCATTTAGCCTTTCCTCTGTTCGCATAGAGGGTGGAAGAAAGAAATCATCCATGTGGAATACTATGCTGTCTGGGAACATCCTGTGTAGGTGGGAGGCGAGTGTGGTCTTTCCGCTTGCGCATCTTCCGTCTATTGCAATAAGCAGTGGGCTATTTCTCCCGTCTAGCTTTTCATTTATATATGAGAGAAGATTAAATGTACTACCGTTCTTCACGGAAATAATTCACCCCACAGGCAGCAGGTTGCTGGTTTTCCCTCTTCATGCGAATGCTGGATATTACAAGCACAAGGCAGGTAACTGCAAAGGGCAACATGTTGAATATTGAAGCGGGTATATCTATTATGTTTTTTGGTATATATAGCCTTAGCATACTTAGGGCGCCGAATATAAGGCTGCCAAATACCGCCCTTAGCGGCTTCCAAGAGGCGAATATTACAAGCGCGACGGCTATCCAGCCCTGCCCGCCTATAATATTTGGCTGCCAGTTACCAACGCAGGTAACTAGCGCAATATATACTCCTCCAAGCCCGCACAGACCGCCGCCAAATAATATATGCAGGTATTTATAGCGGTTTACATCTATACCCATGGCATCAGCTGCCGATGGGTTTTCACCTATTGCCCTTAGGTTAAGCCCTAAGCGGCTTCTGTTTAAATATAGGCTCATTAGTATGGCGAATAATATGCTAAGGTAAGTAAGTATGCTGTGGTTGAACACCAGCTTTCCTATTACAGGTATATCGCTAAGCGCGCCAAGCTTCATAGGTAGTAGTGAGCGTATAACCGAATCACTTACAATTACAGTGCCGGCTTCGGATGTCATCTTAAGGCGCTCGCCTATAAAATTTGCAACGCCTGTGCCAAATACTGTTAGGGTAAGCCCTGTTACGTTTTGGTTTGCTTTAAGGCTAACTGTTAAAAAGGCATATATTAGCGCGCCCAGCATTCCGGCTATAAAACCGAAAATAATCGCAAGAAACGCGCTTTCAAAGGTGTACGCGGCAAGGAAGCTTGCTATTGCGCCAAGGTACATCATGCCCTCAACACCAAGGTTTAGGTTGCCGCTCTTTTCTATTATTATTTCGCCAAGTGTGCCATAAAGGAGCGGTACTCCCGCAAGTATAGCTGCGTATAGGAATAATATTATATGGTTAAAATCCATGTTATGCCTCCCTCCTTATGCGCCCTATGCGGAAGTTGATGAAAAACTCTCCGCCAAGCACGCAAAACAGTATTATGCCCTGTAATATTTCAGACATGGAAGCGGGGATTCTAAAATCCGTCTGCATCATGCTGCAGCCCTTTTCCATTACGCTGAAAAGGAATGAAACCATAGCTATACCTATGGGGGAGAGCCTTGAAAGCCAGGCTATAGATACCGCTGTAAAGCCTCTTCCGTTTGCAACAGCATCTGTAAGCTGTCTGTCAGGACCGGCTACCTGCAGCATACCCACAAGCCCGCATATGCCTGCGGATAGGAACATGGTGCGCAGTATTATTCTTTGAACTGGCATACCTGCATATCTGGCTGTGTTTATGTTTTCGCCGACTACAGTTAGTTCATAGCCTTGCTTTGTATATTTAAGATAAAAGAATGTCCAAATAAGCACTACAAACATTACTATACAGCCTATATGTACATTGCCTACGCCCGGGAAATTAACCAGCGGAAGTCGTGCCTGTTTTAAGAACCTAGGCGTTGCGGCAAAGCCGCCCTCGGGGTCGCGCCATGGACCTTCTCTTAGGTATGTTATAAAAAAGCCTATTATATAGTTAAGCATAAGCGTAAATAAGGTTTCGTTTGTGCCAAAGCGGGTTTTAAAATACGCAGGCAGCATACCCCAGAGTCCGCCCGCGATAATTGCGGCTATTGCCATAACGCTGAGCAAAATTTCCTGAGGAAGGTGGTTGTGGAAATATGCAAAATAACTTGCGGCTATTGCACCCGCGCATATCTGCCCCTCTGCCCCTACGTTCCAAAAACGCATTTTAAATGCTAGTGTTACGCCAAGGGAAGTTAAGCACAGCGGTATCATAAGTTTTACGGTTTCCTGCCTCATACCGGCGGTACTTAGCGCACCTTTCAGCATAGTGGCATATATTTCAAAGGGATTAAAGCCAAGCAGCAGCAGAAATACGCCCCCTGCAATAAGCGCTGCTATTAGCGCAAGAATACGCATAGTATATTCCTGCGCCTTGCTTACTTCACCCCTTTGCGACACATATAGATGAAATCTACCTAACATACTCATCCTCCTTATCGGTTGTCATGCCTACCATCTTCATGCCAAGAAGCGCCTTTGTAGCAAACCTGCTTTCAACGATGGCGCTTAGTTTTCCGGAGGATAACACCATTATGCGGTCGCAAAGTGCCAGGAGTACATCTAGATCCTCACCCACGAACAGAACGGCTACGCCTTTTTCCTTCTGCTCGTTTAGCATATCGTATATGGTCATGCTTGCGCCTATATCAAGCCCTCTAACAGGGTAAGCGGTTATTAATACCTTGGGGGATAGGTTTATCTCCCTACCAAGCAGTACCTTTTGTACGTTTCCGCCTGAAAGTTTAGACACAGGGGTTTTAAGACCGGGTGTTACAATAGAAAGCTGCTCTACAAGTTCCTCTGCTTCTTTCCTTGCCTTTGAGCGCTTTAGAAAAGGACCTTTTTCATCCCTGTATGTTTTTAGCAGCAGGTTGTCGGGGATGTTCATACTGCCAATTAGCCCCATGCCTAGCCTATCCTCCGGTATAAATGCCATGGATATTCCAAGCTCTATTATTTGCCTTGGGCTTAAACCATCTATGCGCTCACCTAAAAGGGATATGCTTCCGCTTGTAACGGGCTGAATACCCGCTATTGATTCGCACAGCGCCTTCTGCCCCGAGCCTGCTATCCCTGCAACACCAAGTATCTCGCCCGCGCGCAGAGTAAAGCTTATTTTATCAAGCTCTACATTGCCTTCGTTACCATGCACTGTAAGCCCTTCAACGCTAAGTACAACATCGCCGGGGACTGTTTTGGCGCGTTTAATGTCAAGGTCAACCTGCCTACCTACCATCATTTCGGTTAGAGAAAACCTGTCCGCTTCCTCAGTGTTTACTGTATCAACTAACCTGCCTTTGTGCAGCACCGCTACTCTATCAGATATAGCAAGCACTTCTTCAAGCTTATGGGTGATTATTATTATAGACTTGCCTGCCTTTTTCATCTCCCTTAGGGTGTTAAAGAGGGTATCTATCTCCTGCGGAGTTAAAACGGCAGTGGGTTCATCAAGTACTAATATATCAGCCCTTCTTGTAAGTACCTTTAATATCTCAACAGTCTGTTTTTCGCTTACAGACATATCATATACCTTTTTATTAAGGTCTATGTTCAGGTTAAGGCTTTCAATAAGCGAACGCGCGCTTAGGCTCTCTCCTTTACCGCGGCTGCCAAGCTTTATGTTTTCTTCAGCGGTAAATACATCAACAAGCTTAAAATGTTGATGTATCATACCTATGCCGAGCTTTATGGCATCCTTTGGGGAGTTTATTTTAACCGTTTCGCCATTCAATACTATGCTTCCGCTGTCAGGCTGATATATACCTGACAGCATATTCATAAGTGTGGTTTTTCCTGAGCCGTTTTCGCCAAGCAGGGCGAGTATTTCGCCCGGGTATAGCTTAAGGCTTATATTTTCATTAGCCTTCACTTTTCCGAAGCTCTTAGACAGGTTGTTCAGCTCTATCATTGCGGGGCGGTCTTCTTTTTGCATTAAACGCTCCTTTATAAAAAAGGCTGCTGCGTTTGCAGCAGCCAGAGTGGGTTATCTATTATTCTACTTTTACGCCTTGTATAAGTAGTTCTGCCATAAATGTGCCGGTAATATCAGCATCGGATAGGGCTTCGCCTTCTTTGAGTACTTCTTCTCCATTCTGGTTGTACATTGGACCTGTGAACACATCCCACTCACCGGATATGATTTTTGCGCGTGCTTCCTCTATTTTTTCAGCAGTGCCTTCGGCAACATTCTTTGAAAGGGGAGATATGTCAACCATATCCTCTTTAAGACCGAAGAAATAGTTTACAGGTTCCCATACGCCGTTTATTAAATCCTCAATTTCGGCTGTGTATACGCTTGCCCAGTTCCAAACGGGGGCGGTAAGATGTGCATCGGGAGCGACGGCTGTCATATCTGTGTTGTAGCCGCAGCCGAATTTGCCGGCTTCTTGCGCTGCTACTTGCGGCATAGAGCTATCTACATGCTGGGCAATTACATCGCAGTCAATAGCAAGGAGCGCTTCAGCGGTCTGTTTTTCAAGGGTTGGGTCTCCCCAGCTGTTGATGAATTTTACATATACAACTGCATCGGGGTTTACAGATTGTACGCCAAGCGCAAAAGCGTTAATACCGCCGTTTACTTCGGCATTATCGGGCCAAGCGCCTACATAACCTATTTTGTTTGTGGTGGTTTTAAGGCCGGCAGCTATACCTGAAAGGTAACGCGCCTGATATATGCGACCAAAATAGTTGTTGAAGTTTACTCCGTTATTCTTGTAACCGGAGCAGTGGGAGAACACTACATCGGGATATTCTTCCGCAAGCTCTTCCATATAGTTCATGTATCCCCAGGAGTTGCCGAATATAATCTGGCAGCCCTTGTCTACAAGTTCGCGCATTGCGCTTTCGCATTCGGAGTTTTCCGGTACGTTAAATTTGTATAGAATTTGCTCGTCGGTTAGACCTACGGCTTCTTTCATTTTTTCAATGCCGTTATAGTGTGCACCTGTGAAACCATCATCGCTGGGACCGATAAACACTGCACCAACTTTAAGATCTTCTTTAGATACAGCAGGCATAGCTGCATATACCTGTACAGCAGTCAAGCCCATTAGCATTACCATGCATAGAACTAGAGAAAGAGTTTTTTTGAACATCATACCCTCCATTTTTTTGGCTTTTGCCAAATGATAAACTTTTCAAGCGTGAATCTAGCAAGAAAAGATGTGCTAAGCATACACTATAATTGTGAATGTTGCAAGAGGGTAGTGTGAAGTAATCGTGAAATATACGAACTATTAGAGAATGATTAACGATAAACGTTCGGCATATAGCGAACTATGCCCGTAAAGGTTGTTTTGTGTTTTTTGATTTTATTTGTAGATTGAGCAATCATATATAATTTAAACTGAAATTCAAATTAGAGTTGCTGATTCTACTTTGCAAAGTATTTAATTTGTTTTCAATAACTCTCGTTCTTGGATAACAGTTTTTTGAATATACAATTTGGTCGTTAGTGTGCTATATATAAGTCAGTATAAAATCATTAATCTTCAAGAATAATTTCATCATTTCCGATGCTTTTTATTTTGCATAAACTAAGTAGATCTACGCCTTGGCTGCGAAGCTCTCTACCGCCACTCTGAAAAGCCTTTTCTATAGCAACTGCAGCCCCGCACAGTTTGCAGTTTGCGTATTCGGTAATTTTTATCAAACCCCTCATAGCTTCACCGTTTGCAAGAAAATCATCTACTATAAGCACACAGCTGCCGCTTGGTAAATAATCTCGCTCAACACTTACTAAATAATCCTTGTTCTTGGTAAAACTATGCACATTAGCATATAGTCTGTCAGCGCCTTGATTACTTGCAGCGGTCTTCTTTGCGAACACTACCGGAATATTTTCAAGAGCAATTGCGGTTGTTATGGCAATGGCAATGCCCGAAGCTTCTATTGTAAATATTATATTGGGGCTTTTCTCCCTAAAATAATCCGCAATATAATTCCCCATAGCCAGCGCAAGCCCAGTATCTATCCTATGGTTTAAAAACATATCTACCTTTAATATGTCATCCCCCACGACTATTCCCTTTTCCAATACCGCCCTTTTAAGCTCTTTCATAATGCACCTCCTGTAAAACAAGTATACATAAAATTTAAGCTTAACTCAATGTGAAAGTTTTAGGTATTAAGGCTATGATTAAGGTTTTCCATGTTATTCAACCATCCCTTCAAGCGACAAAATATTTTCCCCAAAGTCTTGACAAAGAATTATGGTTATGTTATTATATTCAGGCGCCTTTGGAGCGGGGTCTTCATTGAGAGCGCAGGAACCTTGAAAACGATACATTGAAGAAGCGAAGAAACGACAGTTAATTCTGAGAGTTAAGAGATTAAAC
>JAAYRU010000047.1 GCA_012518615.1 Christensenellaceae bacterium
AGAATACTCAGAAGACTGGTCAGTAAGCAAGGCATATTTGAGTGAGGATTCGCTCAAATCACTAAACAAACAAGCGGCATGATTTATGAGCGGAGTTGAAAGTTGCGAACATGACTTGACAGTACCCAGTTTGTTGGTTATAATTATGCATATACTTTAGAAAAGGAGATGATTTATATGGGAAAAGTCAGTCTTAAGGGCGTGTTTGACATGCATGTCCACGCTGCTCCGGATATCAGAGAAAGAGCTTACACTGACTTTGAAATGATGGAAGCAGGTATTAGAGTAGGAGCAAAGGGTATAGTGCTCAAATCACACCACGGCACCACCATGAACAGAGCATATTTATGTAACGAGCATAACCGTATTGTCCATGAAGGTGAAAACGATTTTGTGATGTACGGAAGCGTTACGCTAAACTACGCAATAGGCGGTCTAAACCCTGTTGCAGTCGATACCGGTATTAAAATGGGAGCAAAAGTAATTTGGCTACCGACTACGCACGCAAAAAACCAGCTTGCGAAAAACGGCAAAACTGGCGGAATAGAATGTCTGGACGAGCACTTCAAACCGGTTCCTAAATTGCAGGAGATACTTAAAATTATACTGGATAATGATGTGGTGCTCGCAACCGGTCATTTGGCGCCTGATGAGATTTTCCCCGTTGTTGATTACGCAAAGAACATGGGTATTGAAAAAATAGTTGTTACACATCCGGAGTTTTGGGTAGTAGGCATGAGCCATGAAGACCAAAAGCGTATTGTGGACGATTATGATGTAATTTTAGAACGTTGCTATGCCCAACCTATGGGAGGTGGCGTTTATAAGAGCAATCTACAAGATAACCTAGAGGTTATTAAACTGGTAGGATACAAGAACGTAATGGTAGATACCGATGGTGGTCAGGTGGAAAACCCCAACTGGGAGATAGCGCTTGAGGAATATATGCAATATCTGTTCGATAGGGGGATTACCGAAGAAGAGCTATGGTATATGACACGCACAATTCCGGCAAAATTGCTTGGAGTAAATAATTAATTTGAAAGAGGTATTATTATGACAGTTGCTATTTTAGTTGCTATTGCACTAGCTATTGCCCTTGGTTACAAAACCAAGATTAATACGGGTCTATTTGGTATAGTCTTTGCTTATATCATTGGTTGTTTCTTTATGGGAATAAGGCCGTCTGCGCTTATTTCCATGTGGCCGGTGAGGATATTCTTTATCGTCATGTCTATCTCTCTATTCTACAATTTTGCAATAGTAAATGGAACGCTTGAAAAGCTTGCAATGCGTTTACTATATGCATGTCGCAAATTTCCAAATTTGTTGCCTTTGTTTATATACTTCGCTGCAACTATAGTTGCTGCTCTTGGCGCAGGTTATTTTACGGTATTAGCCATTTTTGCCCCTATAACATTGCTTATATGCCGCAAAACAGGCATGAGCCTTATTCTAGGTTCTGTTGCTGTAAACTATGGCGCTTTAGCGGGAGCAAATTTTATGACAAGCGCAAGTGGAATGATATTTAGGGGATTAGTTGAACAAACAGAATATGCTCCGGACGCTTTTGCGCATACAACTTCGATATTCTTAACGACATTTATACTTCCCATAGTTGTTTTATCGGTATGGATATTTATATCAGGAAAAAAAGGAACGGCAATAAATGCTTACGAAATAGATGAGCCTGAGGAATTTAACGATAAACAAAAGAAAACGCTGGGATTAATATTTGCGCTTGTATTTATAGTGCTCATATTCCCCGTACTTACTATGATATTCCCGGGCAATGATACAATTAAGTATCTTAACGGCAAAATAGATATAGGTCTAATGGCTATTATATTCGCCGTAATTGCGCTCCTTTTGAAGCTTGGCGACCAGAGAGAAGTAATGGCAAAGGTTCCGTGGAATACGCTTATCATGATATGCGGCGTTGGTATGCTTATACAGGTAGCCATAGAAGCAGGCACTATAGATATGCTTGCAAGCTGGGTAGGTACTAGCATTCCTGCTTGGCTTATACCTTTTGCGCTTACAATTATTGCGGGAATTATGTCATTCTTTAGCAGTACGCTTGGAGTTGTAACACCTGCTTTGTTCCCAACAGTTCCTGCTATTGCAGCTGCTGCAAACCTAAACCCCATGCTGCTATTTACAGTAATAGTCGCTGGTTCGCAGGCAACATCAATATCACCTTTTTCATCGGGCGGAAGCCTTATGCTGGGCTCCTGTGATAACGAGGAAGAAAGGGCAGCGCTTTTCCCCAAGCTTATGTTCCGTGCAGTGCCTATGTGCCTTGCATTTGCGCTAATAGCTTGTCTCGTTTTGGATTTTATACTATAAGCAGAAACATTACATATAACACAAATCAAAAAAACAAGGCGGATAATTCTTCGCCTTGTTTTAATTTGGTATACTATATTGTTACAACAATTCAGATATAAATGTAAACGCTTGGTCATCCGCTCCGGGGAGGTTTTCGTGAGCGAAGTCTGGCCATAAGCGGTATTCCTTAGGGGCGGTAATTTTGTTATATGCCGCAAACTGGGTAGAGGGCGGGCATATTGTATCCATAAGACCTGTGAACATTAGCGTTTTGCCCTTTATCCTGTGCGCTAGGTGCTGAATGTCTATATAGCCAAGCTTTGTAAATATTTCATCCGCGCGCTTGTGCATAGGGTCAAATTTCCGGAAGTATTCGGATAATTCCTTGTAGGCATTTACGGAAAGGTCTAGCTGGTGCACGCGCTTATAGTCGCTCATGAAGGGATATACGCTTACAAGGCGCTCAATCTTAGATTCTAGCGCAGCGCAGGCAATGGTAAGCGCGCCGCCCTGTGAGCCGCCAGTTGCTGCTACCCTATTTTCGTCAGCATAGGGGAGCGCCATAACAATTCGGGCAAGCTGTGCCGTGTCTAAGAAAAGCGCGCGGGTTAGCAGTTTATCCGGATCCTCGTCTTCCATACCGCGTATTATCTGTCCATGCATGGTGTTGCCCTTTACGCCGCCTACATCTTCGCTCTTTCCTGCTTGGCCGCGACAATCAAGCGCGGCTACTACAAAGCCGGATTGCGCGTAGGGCATATAGCTTACCCATTCGCTGGAAGCACCTGTGTAGCCGTGGAACATTAGCACCGCAGGGAAAGGACCTTTGCCATCAGGCACTAGCAGTTTAGAATAGATATTTGCGCCTTCCACGCCTGTAAACCATAAATCAAAGCATTTTATGTTAGGGGCACTAAATTCAGCAGGTACTAATTTACAATCCGTACCTAGGGAATGCATTTCATCTAAGGCTCGGTTCCAATATTCCTCGTGGTCTTTTGGTCTTGGGTTTGTGCCTTGGTAGGTGAGCATTTGCTCAAATGGCATGTCAAATAGGGGCATAGTATCCTCCTTGAGTTATTTTATGGCAATACTACCTTGCCGGGGTTTAATATTGAATTAGGGTCAAACAGCTTTTTAATGCCGTTCATGAGTTCCATTTGCCTTGAGCCAACGCTTTCAAGCAGGAAATCCCTCTTAGCGTGACCTATGCCGTGCTCGCCCGATACTTCACCGCCTAAACTCTTGGCATAGTCATACAGCTCCTGCATTACTTTTTGAACCAGTGGCTTCCATTCATCTTCGCTTAAATCGTCCTTGCATACATATATATGTAGGTTACCATCGCCCGCATGACCGAAGGAGCATAGGCGAATATTGTTTTCCTTGCCTATTTCTATGCTCATGCGTACAAAATCTGCTATCTTATCCCTTGGCACAACAACATCGCACTCGTCCATGGATGGAGTACTGTTGTTTATAGCTTCAAGGAATGCACCGCGCGGGTTCCATATGCTTTCCTTTCTATCGTCTGTATCGGCAAGCAATACATCCCTTGCGCCCAGTGAAAGCAGTGTGTCAGTCAGCGCTTCTATTGAGGGATTAAGCGCTTCATCGCTTGCTCCATCAAGGCGTACTAGTAGGTATGCATCTGCGCTGCTGTCCGGGAATTGTTTGCCAAGGTATGTTTCGGCGGTGGCTATTACTTCCCTTTCCATAAACTCTACCGCGGTAGGCTCACAGCCACAAGCGAGTACGCTGGGTACAGCGTTTATGCAGTTATCAAGGTCATCAAAGGGGATAAGAAGGCTTACGCTCTCCTTAGGTTCAGGTATTAGTTTTACTATGAGCTTTGTAAGTATGCCAAGCGTGCCTTCGCTGCCTATCATAAGCTGTAAAAGCGAGTATCCGGAGCTGGTTTTAACCGTCTTGCCGCCTAGTGTAATAATCTCGCCATCTGGCAGCACCATCTCCATACCCAGCACATAATCCCTAGTAACACCGTAACGCACTGCACGCATACCGCCTGCGTTTGTCATGGCGTTTCCGCCTATGGTAGCGGTTTTTTCGCCCGGATCCGGTGGATAGAAAAGCCCTGTGCCTTCAAGGTATTTAGGGAAGTCTAAAAGGATGAGCCCAGGTTCCACAGTTGCGGTCATGTTTTTGGTATCTACTTCAAGCACTCTGTTCATCTTATCAAGTGCCAGCACTATTCCGCCTTCTATAGGTACACAGCCGCCGCAAAGACCTGTTCCCGTACCCCTTGGAGTAACGGGTATGCGTTTTTCATTGCAGTAGCGCATGATTTTTGAAATTTCCTGCGTTTCTTTGGCTATAAGCACAGCTTCGGGCATAAATGTGCCGTATTCAAGCATTTCATCTCTAGAATAGTCAACGCTTATATTTTCGCCGTGCATTACTCTGTCGGGCATTATTTCTTCAAAGAAGGCGATATCTGACGCATCTATCTTTTTATACGGCTTCATACTTACCTCCATTTTGTAAAAGCTCTGTTAGTTTCGGAACTATATCGTATAAATCCCCTATTACTGCAAGGTGGGCGCAGGAAAATATATTCGCATCTTTATCTTCGTCTATGGCGACTATGCAATCGCTCCCGCTCATGCAGGCGGTAAACTGCACAGCCCCGCTTATACCGCAAGTTATCATAAGCTTGGGTTTTACGGTGCGCCCGCTTAAACCTATCTGCCTATCAGGCGGCGCCCAGCCTTTTTCAACCAGCGGTCTTGTAACAGCCCAATCCCCGCCAAGAGCCTTGGCTAAGTCCTTAATAAGCTCTAAATCAGATTCCTTTTTTAAGCCCCTGCCTCCCGCAACGAGTATTTCAGCGTCTGATATAGACTTACCCGCAGGGATAGGCTCTGTGCTTACATGTGTAACCTTGGAAGCATAAACCTTTTTTGGGATTTTTCTGTTTATTATTTCGCCTGACGGCTTATCCTGCCTTATAGGCGCGTCCATAACCTTATAGCGTACAGTTGCAAACTGAGGTCTTGTACTCTCAGTTACTATCTGCGCCATTATGTTGCCGCCAAATGCAGGGCGTATCTGCACAAGATCGGTATTATCTTTCATCAACAGCTTAGTGCAGTCGGCTGTAAGACCTGTTAGAAAGCGCGTGGATAGTCTAGGCGCAAGGCTTCTTCCAAGTGAAGTTGCGCCTATAAGCACCACTGAAGGTTTAATAAAGTTAATATAATCCTCAGCGCAGTCCGCGAACACATCTGCTCTAAAGAAGCTAAGCGCAGGGTCGTCATACACTGCGACATCCTTTACGCCGTAGTGCAGTATTTCATTTGCTATATCAGCTACATCGCTGCCTATTACAAGCGCATGTACATCAAAAGATACATTTTTAGCAAGCTCCTGCGCCTTGCCTATAAGCTCTAAACTTACAGGGTGCAGCTTTCCACCTGAAGCTTCTGCAATTACAAGTATACCATTCCACAGGGTTTTATCCACGCTTTTAGCCTTTGTTTGAAGACGTATTATAGCTTGCTCCGGACAATTTTTGACGCATATATTGCATAGCTTGCAAGCGGCATTTATTTCCGGTTTGCCTTCAACCATATCTATGGCATTAAAGGGGCAGTTTTCGGCGCATATTCCGCAGCCTGTACATTTTCTTTCAAGTATAGCTATCTTAGACATATTTACCCCCTATATATATTTCCATGATATTAGCTGCTTGTGCAAGCGGGCGGCTAAGTCCTCACCCTCTATAACAACCCGTTCTATATCGCTATCGGGAGGGAATATACGCTCAACCTGAGTTGGGCTTCCGGATAGACCGTAATGCTCTTCATTTTGGTCTAAAAAGCGCTCAAGCCCGTATATCTCTATATGTTTATCCTTGACCTGTTTTGCTTTTTTTAGCGAGGGAAGGCGAGGCATGTATATATCCTTTTCCACGGTTACAAGGCAGGGGAAAGGCATGTACACGGTTTCAACTGTATCTTGAAGCTGCTGGACAACCTCTATTCCACTATCCCTTAATTTTATAGCGCTTACCCATGCGGCATGGGGTATGCCTAAATGCTCTGCTATTGATGGACCTACCTGAGCGGTATCGCCGTCTGTAGTCTGTTTTCCGCAGATTATAAGGTCAAAATCACCAACGGAGCGTATAGCCTGTGAAAGCGTGTAGCTTGTGGCAAGCACGTCCGCGCCGCCAAGCCGCCTGTCGCTGAACACATAGCCCCTGTCAGCTCCCATCATATAGGCTTCTCTTATAATTGCCTGCGCTTGACCTGGTCCCATAGTGCCTACTGTAACAGTGCCGCCATGTTTCTCCTTAAGCCTTAGCGCCGTTTCAAGCGCATATAAATCATAGGGGTTCATGCGGCTTTTAACCCCTTCGCGCTTTAATACCCCAGTAACCGGATCAACCTCTACCTTGCTTGTCGCCGGCACCTGCTTTACGCATACAAAAATGTTCATTGCTTACCTGCTTTCATATTTACTAATAATTATACATTATCCTTCTGCCAATTAAAGCTCCATTTGTTTTAGCATTACTCATATGTGCGTTTTTTGCAATACATATAAGAGATTCAACTTACATTATTATAGCACAAAATAGGCAAGAAAAAACAATAACCTATGCTTCCAAAAACGAAGTTATAATAATAGATTATTGCTTGATTGTCAATTAGTTAGATGAATTGCTGGTCATGTTTCAATTTCATATAAAAGCAGCAAAAATACTTGACTATTCGGAATGTTTTGTTAAAATGATGCGACCATAACAACGGGGGTATTTTTGATGAAAATGCGGAAAATTACGATTATACTGTTAGTTCTTACTATGGTGCTTGGAATAACATCACCTATAGTTGATTTAGTGCTTGCTTCAAACGCTACTGAAAGTGAACAACAAGAGAGTGTTGATACTGTTGTTGTAGATGAAAATTCAGGAGCAGAAACACCTGATGAAGGGGAATCTACAGAAGCGGGTACTTTTAATACAGATATTCCTGCTGCAGAACAGGATCAAAATGTATTACCAGATACGCAAAACACAGATATCCCTGCCGCCGATCAGGATCAGGAACAGGATTTAGAGCAAGGTACACAAAACACAGATATTCCTGCTGCGGATCTGAATCAGGATTTAGGGCAGGATACATCAAATACAGGCGATGTTAATGCAGACGACACTACTTCAGAGCAGGAACAGAATGAAGAGCAAAGCGAACCTAATACAGATGTAACGCCTGCTGAAGAAAATGTACCTGATATAGGAAACGCTTCCGATACTGAAAACACTTCCAATCCAGACGGCGATTCTACAGAGCCCGAGCAGACACCCGATGCAGGAGGGTACTCCGAAAATCAAGAATCCACAGGGGAAGGTGAACCTGTGCCTACTGGTGGGGTGGAAAATGCTGGCGAAGGTGAAACATTGTCTATGCTAGGGCTTGATGGAGAACAGGATGCTCCACCTATCAGAATGTTTGCTTTGGCTCCTGCGCCAACCCCTATAGCGCCTACGGTTACATTAAATTTAAGTGCTATAAGCGTAGAGGTAAATGATCTTGTAAGCGTTTCATGGGAACTGGATAATGGTGACTTTCCGGATGCAAAAGTTGATCGGGCAACATGGTTCGTTAGAGATGAACATGATGTAACAAACGCATTTCCAGCAGATATAAGCGGAAATAGCTCAAGTTTTATGCCTAAATTTGGTGTACAGGGCGTTTTTGTAATGTATATCACCTACGGTATTGAAGAAAAGGAAGCATACACGGATACATTTACTATTACCGGTAGCGATGAAACTGTTGAACAACTCAAGGTGAATCTATCGCTTGATAAAACATCTGTAAGGGCAGGGGAGCCTATCACGGTAACCATAAATGTTTCAGGTGGCGAAGAACCCTATCAAGTGGCTGATAATGCTATATGGTTTTATTATGAAAGTTCTGGTGAGGGCAGTAACCGTCTACAGGCGATAACAAATATGCAATCCACATTTACTCCTCAGGTGGGCGTGAATGGTTCTGTACAAGTATTTGCAGAGGATAATAAAGGCAGGCAAGCAAGTGGTGAAGCTACTTTCACCATAACCGATGCGCCCAATGTGGTGTTTAATGGTCCTAGAAATATAGCTTCAGGGCAGCCAATTACTTTTACTTGGAATTATACGGGTGACCGTACGCCCACCCATGCAACTACAGATTGGTATATATTTGGCTATCAAGGCTACTCGGGTAGCAAAAGGGTAGCAAATGAGAATAATAGTTCAACTTTTACTCCTACTCATGGTAATTATGGACAACTATATCTCAACCTATATGATGCAGATGGCT
Organism: Christensenellaceae bacterium; assembly: GCA_012518615.1. Taxonomy (GTDB): domain Bacteria; phylum Bacillota; class Clostridia; order Christensenellales; family Aristaeellaceae; genus DTU024. Next base: position 8,664 of record JAAYRU010000047.1, read on the forward strand.
ATATAGGAGAGTTTATCGCTCCTAGATTTTCAATTGATTATGGTTTTACCGCAATGCCACTTGAGCTTACAGCAGGACTTTCAGCCCAAACAGTTGAAGTTGGCAATAGCATTAGCGCCAATTGGGAATTAAGTGGCGGTATTGGGTCTTATAAATTACAGGATAATTCTGGATGGTACATTTATGATGAAAACAATGTGCGTATTGACTACATTCAGCTTGAAGAAGGCGCTATGTCATCTTCGATTACTCCAAGTAGCGGCAAGAGAGGAGAGCTGATTTTAGCATACAAGGACGACTATAATGTGTTTGAAGAAAAGGTGCTACCATTTACAATTACCGGTAGTGCGCCTGCTGCACCTGTATTACCGCAAATAAATATATCTTTAGACAATTATAATAATTCCATAAAAGTGGGGCAGGAAATTAAAGCCAGTTGGACAATAGACAATGCGGATAACAGCTGTCAGATTGAGGCTACTTGGCACATTGACGGAGTTGAAATATCCTATCATAGAGCTTCGATTGCAGACTTTACACATATGACTTTTAATCCGGATTCTGTTGGGAATGGCTATGTAGAGATTACTGTTTATGCAAGTGATGATGCTATTTTAGCTACAGAGCGTGCCGAGTTTTTAGTAGAAGGCTATGCTGTTCCTACACTCACATCGATATCCATTAACAAAACAGGTCCCGTGCAAGTGGGACAAGAAATAATAGCCAATTGGACTGTAGAGAATGGCGATAACTGTAAGGTGATAGTACGCTGGTCTATTGATGGGGCGAATATGCTATCCTCTGATTATCAGCCGGCTTCAGAGTTTACAAGCATGGCTTTCACACCTGAATTTAGTGGAAATTGTCGTGTGTGGGTTATTCTTTTTACAGCGGATGGGAGGCAATCTATTGATTCTCGGGAATTATACTTTGTTGTAGAAGGTGGTAAAGCTCCTCCTAAGCTTACATCGCTATCCATTAACAAAACTAGCCCCATACAAGCGGGGGATTCCGTTACCGCAACATGGTCTGTTGACTATTTGCCAACGGGTTGTCGCTTCTCTGTTGAATGGTATACAGGTGGGGATTATGATAATCCCACAAAAATTAATGTAGGAACTACCGATACTAGCGATACCTATCATGTAATGTTTGGCGCTGATAATGCTCGTGTTGAAGTTGCGCTTATAAAGGATATAGGACCCGGGCACTTCCAATTTTTAGATACAAAAACCGTTTCGTTTAAAACAATTGGTCCTGCAAAGCCAGCGCTCAAAAATCTAGCCCTAAATAAAACAGAATTTGTTGAGGGCGAAGAAGCGTTGCTAACATGGGAAGTTGAAAATCCATCTAATAATGTGTATGCCACAGTGTACTGGGAAGCAGGGGAGTTTGTGGATGACCATTTTTTACACCGTGACAATAAAGCTACCTATAAGGTTAAATACACCGCAGAAAGAGCGTATGCTCATGTATCATTGTATGTAGAGGATAAAAACGGCGAAAGTTATATGGTGGACTCAGGGGATGTTGCCTTTAAGGTGGTGGGTCGCCAATTGCCGATTGTTAATTTGCAGCTTGATAAAAACACTTACCAACCCGGTGATACGGTAAAAGCCACATGGACTGTTGATAATATGCCTGAGGATGCCCGTATTTTAGCTGACCTATGTTTTAATGGCATGTATCAGGGAGTTTGGTCTATAGAGAGCTTAGATGATTCGCCCTATTCATTCCAATGCCCCTATTCAGGGGAAGGAAGCTTCACTATAAATGTTGTTTCGTATAATCCCTTATCTTATATAGCCTTTGCTGAACAGAGCTTTAATGTAAGCGGGAATGTAGCTGCACCTAAAATAAGCAGTGTATCTGTAGATAAGAGACAGTCAAAACAAGGCGAAGCTATTACAGTTGGCTGGACGCTTGAAGGGAACACCGATAACACGGAAGTTGTAGTAAGATGGGATTTTGATGGTGATGAATTGTTTATAGACGAAGCTGTCGGAGATCAGTCTGTATATGCGCCTCCTGCAGATTACATAACAGAGAATTACAGCTTCGCAAATGTACAGCTTTTTGTTAAAGATAGCTATTTGCTGCTAGATGAGTTTGGGGTTGATTTTAAGGTCGTGGCGGGAGACCCTGTACCTAGCGTGTCGCCCAGTCCCACGCCAAGTGCAAAACCAAGTGTATCACCCAGTCCTACGCCAAGTGTAGAACCTAGCGTGTCGCCCAGCCCCACACCAAGTGCAACACCTAGCGTAACGCCCAGCCCTACGCCAAG
>JAAYRU010000048.1 GCA_012518615.1 Christensenellaceae bacterium
TTCATCAAGGTACGCTACGCTCTAAAGACCTTGACTAAAACATCAGAGAAAATGAATGTCAGCCAACAGCTTTTAAGCAACACTATTACCCAAGGGGTCTGTGTCACAAATGTTTGACTTCCCTACAAAAGTATTTTTGATTATTTCAAAAAATTAGTTGACTTTTGGTACTAAAATAGATAAAATTACATTGTTAGGAAAAAATCGCCTTCGGGTAGATTTTTGCGGGGAGATGAGGCATAGCTTTGTCACCCTATTTTTTTATCCTTGCATCCATGCGCTTTATGATGTACACTCTCATTAACAGAGTTGTCCACGCCTCTACATGTATGCGACAAAGGAGACCGGAGAAGCACATCAAATCGATGAACTTCTCTTTTTTATTACCTTGAAAAATAACAAAAATCTTCACACAAAAGCCACATTGCTGCCCTTTTGTTGACAAACAGCTGGGGTATACTCATATCGTACTCAAGAAAGGAGTGACGAATTATGAAGAAACTATCTAAACTATTTATCGTAGGAATCCTGGCAATCACAATGGTGATGGGGCAAGGCACGGCAGCAATGGCGGAAGACCAGAGCGATTACATCGCCCTCATAGAAGAGGAAATGACGGCTCAATACCTTTACACGGAGCTTAGCAAAATTTACCCCGAAGTGCAGCTATTCTCTAACTTGGCAGAATCTGAGGGCAGGCACGCAGAAGCGCTTATGAGGTCGCTATCAAGGCTTAATGTATCAACAGATGGCGCAAAAGCGCAGGATATAGAAATCCCCGCCACTTTGGAAGAAGCGCTCGCGTTCGCCCTAGCGTTTGAAAAAGAAGACATTGAAATGCTTGAAGAACTGCTCGAAACTGTAGAAGACAGCAGGCTTGAAAGGGTGCTTAACAACCTGCTTAACGGCTCTAACCAGCACTACAACACAATCAAAAAAGCCATTGAAGAGGGCGTAGACAACCTTAACTGCGATGGAGACGGCACAAGGAAATACAAAAACCGCGACAATAACCTAGCAGGCAACCGCAACGAAGCGCGCAATGCGAAAGGCGGCGGCAGAGGTAGAGGCAGTGACAACAGCACCGGCAGAGGCGCAGGCAGAGGCAGTGACGACAACACCGGCAGAGGCAGAGGTGGCAGAGGCGGCGCAGGCAGGGGCAATGACGATAACTCCGGCGGCGGCAGGGACAGACTACACAAAAACTCAAACCGCAACTAAAACTAAATTACCTCTAGGGCAAGGCTTTCAAGCCTTGCCTTTTTGGTGTAAACTTATGCTATGGAGGTGTATATGAGCAGGATACTTATAGCGGATGATAATAAAGACATAGTAGACATACTTAAGCGCTTTGCTGCAAAGGAAAACTTGCAAGTAGATGTTGCGTATAACGGGGAAGAAGCATTAGATTTGTTCAATAAGAATGAATATGATTTAATACTCCTTGATATTATGATGCCAAAAAAAGACGGCTATCAGGTGTGCAAAAGCATAAGGCGCGAATCCATGGTGCCTATTATTATGATAACCGCCAAGGGCGAAGATTATGAAAAGATAATGGGGCTAGATTTAGGCGCGGATGATTATATAGTAAAGCCTTTTTCAGTAGCCGAAGTTATGGCGAGGATCAGGGCGATATTAAGGCGCATAGAAAAAAAGCCCGACCAGAACACCAGCCTAGTGTTTAGCAATATGAAGCTTGATTTAGCCAGCTACACCTGCGAAATAGACGGGCATAATGTAGAACTTACAAAGAAAGAGTTTGAAATACTTTGGACGCTTGCCTCAAACGAAAATAAGGTATTTACAAGAGAGAATTTATTGGATTCACTATGGGGCTATGATTATTACGGCGATTTAAGAACTGTGGATACCCATATAAAGCGGCTTAGGGCAAAGCTGGCTGAACATTCTAATTTAGATACCGCAATAAAAACAATAAGGGGCGTGGGCTATAAGTTTGAAGGGAGTGCCACTTGAATAACAAGATAACAAGAAAGTTAATACTGTATTTTTTATTAATAGTTGTAAGCAACTCGCTTATTACCGGCAGTATTTTGGTTTTTTTGGGGCAAAAAGCCTATGTGGATTCCTACAAGGCGGATTTATTAAGAAGAGCGGAAAATATTGCGCACGGCATATCTAACAATATGGATATATTCTCAGGCGGGGAACATGGCGCGGCGGGTCAAGCTAGGAAAGGCATGGGCAAAAACGCTAGGGAAATGAGAGTATCCCCCAAATACATAAATTGGATGGACGAGGTGCTAGACGGCAATATTTGGCTTATATATAAGACAGACAAGGTGTTCCAAAGGGCAACCGCCGATATACGCATATCGTATGAGGATTTATCCCCCCATGAAAAGCTTGCGATAGACGAAGCATTTGAAGGAAAAGCCGTTACAACCGAAAGCTTTGATAATATATTTGAACAAGGCACGCTGTCTGCCGTGGCTCCGCTTAAAGACAAAGACGGCAGCATATACGGCGCAATATTAATACACGAAAACATATCCATAGCCAAGGGCTTTGTAAATTCCGCGCTGTATATAATTATAATATCCGTACTGGTTGGTATGCTAATAGCCTTTGTGCTTGTGCTATTTTTCGCCCGCAGGTTTATAAGCCCCATAAACAATATAGACATAGCTGTAAAACAGATGATAGACGGGGATTATACCGTAAAAACCAATGTCATGCAGGATGATGAAATAGGCAAGCTCGCGCAAAATATAGACGAACTCGCCCTAAGGCTTGAAAAAAGCCGCATAGAGAGCGAAAACCTTGACAATATGCGCAATGATTTTATTTCTAACATATCCCATGAGCTAAAAACGCCTGTAACCGTAATGAAAAGCTCTCTTGAGGGGCTGATATCAGGCGTAATAAATGATTATGAAATAGATGATTACCATAATTTATTATATAAAGAAATATCCGTGCTTGAAAGACTAGTCGCGGACCTTATGGAGCTTAACTCCCTCAAAAACCTAAGCTTCCCTATGAATTTTAATGAGGAAGACCTTATATCCATACTTAAAGACGCCGCCCGCAGCCAAAGGGTATTAGCTGAAGAAAAAGGCATAGAGCTGCAAATAAACACGGAACATGCATATCACATGATATATTGCGACTATACTAGGCTAAGGCAGATGTTTATTACAGTAATAAATAACGCTATCAAGTATTCAAGCCCTAATGAAAAAGTAATAATTAAAGAATACGCAGACGGCGATAATATAAAAATACAGGTAATAAATAAAGGCAAAGGCATTGATACAAAGGATATGGAGCATATATTCACCTCGTTTTATAGGGGCTATGATACCCCAGAAAAAGGCTTCGGCCTTGGGCTTGCAATAGCTAAAGAAATAGCAAATAGGCATGGTATTGATATAAATGTAGTAAGCGGTGAGTATGGGGAAACTGTGTTTGAGTTTGTTATGTAGTGGGGTTACATATTATGACTTTTAGCGATAATATGCTTATACACTGTGTTTGGGAACACAATGGAGATGACAGCTTGATATATTCAAGCAATGTTGTCGGAGCCTTTACCCGTGGGGCTTTAAAAAAGATGCCTAAAGAAATTGAGTCCTATTTCCTTTGGGCTGGGGAACTGCCGTCTTTTTTAATAAAAACTGTAATTACTCGCCATTTTATTATCGCCTTTATTTGTTTGACATTTTCTATGGCTTATGATACATATTTAATGTGATGTTTCTGTTTTGTTTTTTGTTGGTTTTGGTATGAGGTACAGCCATTATAAATGTGGAATGTACCCTGCGAACAGTCGGTTTAGTTTAGCGCCTTATATACAGCTGTATATAAGGTTATCAAGCGGATTAAGCTTTATGTTAGCTCCTTATATTATTTTGATAACCTTGTATAGTTATTTCGGTTCTTTTTCCGGACGCTTATGCTGCATATGTTCAAAAACCGTAACTTTTATCCATAAAAACAGTACTTACGGTGTTGTTTTGTTATTAAGGGCTTGTGCTTTATTGCATTATCCCTTTTTTAGTGTGTATAGCCCAAGTATAAATAATCAGGAGTGTGTTATATGAAAAACTTTGCATTAAAGTCTTTTATGGTTGTAACTCTTGCGCTGCTGTGCATAGTGCAGCTTGGTATGCCACAGAGGGTTATGGCATCGGCTCCGCCCGTTGCTTTATACCTTAATGGCGTAATCGGCAATGACAACAATGATGGAAGCACTAAAGAAACAGCAGTCAAAACCTTTGCAAAAGCAAAGGAGCTTGCTGCGGCTATACCGGGCAAAAGCGAAATATTAGTCACGGGTACCGTGTCCGTTGAGGGGGATATATCCCTTGAAGGAACTAATTCCATGCTAAAACGAGAGGGTACTTTCAATGGATATCTGCTTCGTGTAGCTTCAGGCAAAACTGCTACATTGAGCAACATCACTGTTGATGGAAATGAAGGCAATAAAACCGATGTGGGGGGAGTGCCGCAAGCGACAAGCTCCCTTATTACATGTAGTGGTACGCTTAATATAACAGATGGAGCTGTGTTGCAGAACAATAAAATAGCCCACGCCACCAAAAGGAGGAGTGGCGGAGCAGTATATTGCTATGGCGGTACTGTAAACATGACAGGCGGTGTTATGCAAAGCAACACTGCGACATTTGGCGGCGGTGTATACATTAAAAACAATGGCAAGTTTAATATGTCAGGTGGCAGCATAGAAAAAAACGCGGCTATTTCAGGACCCACCCCTTGGAACGATGCCGCCGCAGGTGGGGGTGTATGCATAATAGATGGCGGTACATTTGATTTAAGCGGAAATGCACTTATACAAAACAACAGCTCTGAAGAGGTGGGTGGCGGTATAAGTATAGGCAATATGGAAGTATCTTTTGGAAACAATGAATTACACATGACAGGCGGAACTATAGATGGCAATACATCAGGCGCTACTGGCGGCGGTGTTTTTGTACAGGCTGCATATGGAAACCGAAAATCGCAAGCTACTATAACCGCAGGTAATATCACAAACAACAAAATGCTTGGAACGGGCGTTACCAATTATGCTTTTGGTGGTGGCGGTATTTATGTAAATGGTTATGATTATTGGGGCTTTAGTAATGGTCAACTATTTCTTGAAAATGTAGTAATCACAGATAATGAAGCTAAGTTCCAAGGAGGTGGCTATGCGGGCTGCCCTATTAGCAACACAAAGATATATTTAAAAGACGGTGGAGCGCTATATCGCAACAATGCAAATGGAGGCAAAGAAGTATTCATTTATAGTGACACAAGATCAGTGTGGGGTGCACACGCAGGCAATCCGGAGTATTTTGTTTCACAAACTATGCTGGGGGATGTACCCTATAATTGGAAGTATGACGATGGCAGCGAAGTTCCACTAAACAAGCTGCAGGGTATACTTATGGGCGACGGCAGATCACTTAATTTGAATACTGATGAAGTGGGCAATGCAAATACTGATAGTTTAGCCAAAGTATTCATTTCAGGTAACTATTCCGCTACACGTGGCGGGGGTATAGGTACAAACGGCGATGTAACCATAGGCAGGGTAAATCCTGATGATATTGCTATATCAGTTACTAAAACTTGGAATCATGGGGTTAATATCGATATACCTAAAAACATTAAAGTAGAATTATATCGCAAAACAGCAGTCGGAACAGACGAGTATGTTGGGCATTTTCTTATAGAACCCGATAAATACGGATTATGGAAGCTTACATTTGAAGGTTTACCCAAAACAGACAAAAACGGCAATGAATACCAATACAGTATAAAAGAAATAAAAGTACCGGATTATATCACGGAAATGACAGGAGATTTTACTAGCGGTTTTTCAATTGCAAACACATATAAAAAAGAATATATAGAAATTTCAGGCAAAAAAATATGGGACGACGCAAACAACCAAGACGGCAAGCGTCCAAGCAGTATAACAATAAACCTATATAAGCAGGTGGGAACAGCAGCTCCTGTACTACATAAAAGCGAAATAGTAACTGCTGACACTAGCGGCAAATGGACATGGAAATTCTCCGATCTGCCCAAGTATGAAAGCGGCACAGAGATTGTATATAGCATTACAGAGGATGCGGTAATAGACTATACAACGAGTTTGGACGGATACAATATAACTAACAGCCACACTCCCGGTAAAATAAACATTAAAGTTACAAAGGTTTGGGACGATAACAACAACCAAGACGGCGCAAGACCTCAGGTTGTAACTGTTAAACTGTTGGCTGACGGCATATATACGGGCAGAAAACTTGTGCTAACTGAAGCTAACAATTGGACTGATACATTTACGGAGCTTTATATATTTAAGCCCGGTGAGGTTGGTCAAAAGGTGGTTTACACAGTTGAAGAAGATACGGTAGGCAGAAATTACACAACTGTTGTTACAGGTACGGCAACTTCAGGCTATACAATAACAAATACAAGAACCCCCGAAAAGATTGATATTTCAGGCGGTAAAACCTGGGACGATAGTGATAACCAAGACGCTAAGCGCCCTGATAGTATAACCGTAAAACTGCTTGCCAACGGTGAAGAGATAGCCGTTAAAACAGTAACGGCATCTGATGGCTGGAAATGGAAATTTACAGGTCTGGATAAGTATAAAGAAGGCGAGCTTATCGCTTATTCTGTATCAGAAAATGCTGTAGATGGGTACTCAACTAATGTGTACGGCTATGATATAACAAACAGCTATACCCCCGGCAAGACGAGTATTCAGGTTACTAAAGCTTGGGATGACAACAATAACCAAGATGGAAAACGCCCGGGCAGTGTAATAATAAAGCTGTTTGCTGATGGCGAAGATACGGGTAAAACCCTTATACTAGTACAGGCAAACAACTGGACGGGTACATTTAATGATTTAGATGTATATAAAGGCGGTAATTTAATAAAATACACCATACTAGAAGAGCCTGTAGGCAGTGGTTACGATTCTACTATGAGCGGCGATGTAGCGAACGGTTACACACTTATTAATAGCCGTATGCCACCTGAAGTCACAATGATATTCGGAGCAAAAACCTGGGACGATGCAAACAACCAAGACGGCGTACGCCCAAGCAGCATAACTATTCGCCTGCTTGCCAATGGTAAAGAGAAAGCCGTTAAAGAAGTTACGCAAGCGGATAACTGGGCGTGGAAATTTAAGAACCTGCCAAAATACGAAAAGGGAACGCCTATTGCTTATACAGTAACAGAAGATGCCATTGATGAATACAGCTCTGTTGTATCCGGCTACAATGTAACAAATAGCTACACGCCCAAAAAGACCTCTTTGCAGGTTACCAAGGCTTGGGCTGATTGTAACAACCAAGATGGAGTAAGACCTAAGAACGCCACTATTAAACTGTTTGCTGATGGCGAAGACACGGGTAAGACGCTCGTTTTAACAGCAAAGAACAACTGGACAGGCACATTTTCGGAACTTTATGTGTTTAAACCCGGTGAAGTTGGCAAAAGGGTGATTTACACGGTAAAAGAAGTTCCTGTAGGCTATGGCTATGCAACAGTTATAACAGGCGATGCAAAGAAAGGTTATGTAATAACCAACGCAAGAACCCCTGAAACTGTTGATGTTATAGGCAGCAAAACTTGGGACGATGCGGATAATCAAGATGATAAACGCCCTGACAGCATAACAGTTAAGCTGTTAAAGAACGGCTTGCTGATTGCTATCAAGAATGTAACAGCGGCTGACAACTGGGCGTGGAGCTTTAAGGATCTAGCTAAGTATGAAGCGGGTACGGAAATCAAATATACTATAACAGAGGATACTATTGACGAGTACAGCGCCATAGTATCCGGCTACGATATAACTAACAGCTATACCCCCGGTAAAACTAGCGTTCATGTTACAAAGGCTTGGGTAGATAAAAGCAACCAAGACGGCGCAAGACCTAATAGTGTAAATGTTAAACTTTTGGCTGACGGCAAAGACACAGGCAAAACGCTTGCGCTAACTGCAGCTAACAGTTGGACAGGTACATTTGCGGATCTTGATATATTCAAGCCCGGTGAAGTTGCTAAAAAGATAGTTTATACCGTTAAAGAAGAGCCGGCATGCGACGGCTATACTACAGTTGCTACGGGTACAGCAAAAGCGGGTTACACCATAACCAACGCAAGAACTCCTGAAACTATTGATATTTCAGGCGGTAAAACCTGGGCCGACAGTGATAACCGAGATGCCAAACGCCCTGCAAGCATAATAATTAGGTTAATCGCAAACGATATAGAAATAGACTCTAGAATTGTTACAGAGGCAGATAATTGGGCTTGGAGCTTTAATGAGTTGCCTAAGTGTGAGGCGGGCAAAGAAATTTCATATGTTATCGTTGAAGATGCAATCGACGGGTACAGCTCTGTAGTATCCGGCTATGATGTAACTAACAGCTACGCACATGCAACAACAGAAGTATTGGTTAATAAGGTTTGGGACGATGCAAACAACAAGTATGGCACACGCCCAAATAAAGTAACAGTACAGCTATACGCAAACGGAAAACTGGTTGAAGGCATGGCTTTAACGCTTAATGAAGCTAACGGCTGGGCGGGCAAATATATAAATCTGCCTAAGTTTGAAAAAGGCAAGGAAATAACATATACAGTTGATGAAAAGGAAGTGCCGAATGGTTATGCAAAAACGGTGGTAAGCAGCGCTGAAGGTACGAAAATTACTAACACCTATGAAAAACCGTATGTTCCTCCAACGCAGAGTTATCCCAAGATTAGAGTACCGCTTAATGTTAAAAAGGTGCTAGAAAACGGCGTGCTTAAGGGTGGGGAGTATGAGTTTATACTTACCGATGGCGATGGTAAACAGAAAAAAGCCACAAACAATGCAGACGGCACTGTAAACTTCCCCGACCGTACATTTAGCGAGGTGGTCAGCAACTACACCTATACCGTACATGAAGTAAAGGGCAATGACCCTGATATTCTCTACGATAATACCGTATATACTGTGAAGGTAACTACAAAGGCTGTAGATGGCAAGCTTGTAGCTAGAGTAGATATAGAAAAAGACGGCATACCCTATGACGGAGAGATAGTATTTACCAACTGCAAAGAAATGCCACCCACAGGGGATAATATCTACCAATTACTAACACTACTTTTGACAGTTGCGTTTATATCCCTAGGCGGTGCGTATATGTTTAAGCGTAGGCAAAAGAGTAGGAGCTAATACATAGACTGCCAGATTATAAGCAAAAATACCATAAGGATGGTGCATACCGTCCTTATGGTTTATTAAATAATAAAGCTTTGTCTTCTTTACGCATGGCATATTTGTCGATACATATCCGCCCTCAAGGTTAAATACTACATAATTTCATAATTTTCTGTTACAATGCTATTGGTCTGTTATATACAGCACTACTTTAGATTTGGGTGAAACAATATGCTTATAAAATACGCTAAAAAGTACGCGAAATACATAGTGGGGCAGCTATTCTTCGCAAGCACATGGGTGTTTGCGCAGCTTTGGATACCCCGCTTAATGGTGGATATAGTAGATAAGGGAATTATGCTAAAGGACATGGGCGCAATTATTGAAAAAGGTCTGCTTATGCTGCTGGCAACTGTATTTAACATTGTGTCGCTTTTGATATCCCTATTTTTCCTTACGAGGGTAACAGCAGGCATATCAAGGGATTTAAGGGCGGATTTGTTCCAAAAAATCATAGACTGGTCTAAGGAAACAAGAGCGGGTTTCTCCAACTCCACACTGATTACTAGAACTGTGAACGATGTTAAACAGGTTTCAAATTTCATAGACCTGTCCTTAAGGAAGATTTTTACACTCACAATAACAGTAATAGGCGCGCTTGTAGTGTCGTTTTCTCTGGACGCAAAACTCGCCTCTATTATACTTATAATAATACCCGCGATATTCCTATTGGGGCTGTTCCTTACAACAAGGGCGCTCCCCCAGTACGCCCGAATACGCCTTTCTATAGATAGAATCAACCAGCTCTTTAGAGAAAACATAAGAGGGATTAGGGTTATAAGGGCGTTTAACAAAGCGGATTACGAAGTAAAGGAGTTTGAAAAAGCAACGCAAGAAGCCTACGAGGCGAATGTAAAGTCGGAATCTACTATGATGTTACTAAGCCCTCTAATACTGCTTTGCACAAATATTTTAATATTGGTTATACTTTTTTTAGGTGGCGGCAGGGCGCAAGTAGGCACTATTAAGCTTGGAGTGCTTATTGGTTTAATAGAATACGCCACTATAAGCTTAAGCAATATACAGCAGTTCGCCTCTATTATTACTATTATTCCAAGGTCTAAGGTTTCTATAGATAGAATTGAAGAGGTTTTATCCACAGAAGAAATATTAACAATAAAAGAAGACAGCACAATACCGTGCGATGGCGGAATAAACTTTAAGGATATAGATTTTTACTATCCCGGCTCCAGAAGGGCTACACTAAGAAACCTAAATTTTCATTTGGCTAAGGGAGATACTAAGGCTATTATAGGCTCAACTGGCAGCGGAAAATCCACCATTCTAAGGCTACTGCTTAGGGACTATGACGCCTATCATGGGCGCATATGTATAAACGGCAATAACATTCAAACCCTTTCAAGGGAAGAGATAAGCAAGGCTATAACATATATCCCCCAGACAAGCTTTCTGTTTTCGGGCAGCATAAGGGAAAACATTCAAACCGGAAAGAAAGACGCTACGGATGAGGAGATTTGGCAAGCGCTGGATATGGTACAGATGGGGGATTTCTTTAGGAGATCTGAAAAAGGCTTGGATACCCACATAGCACAAAACGCGGTAAACTTTTCGGGCGGACAAAAGCAAAGGATTTCTATCGCCCGCGGGCTTATAAGGGAATCTGACTTCTATATTTTTGATGACTGCTTTTCCGCGCTGGATTATTCTACAGAAAAGAAAATCCGCGGCGCAATTAAAGAAAAGCTTAAAAGTTGCGGGGTGCTTATTGTTGCCCAGCGCATAGCAACCGTTAGAGAGGCGGACGAAATACTGGTGCTTGAAAGAGGAGAAATTGTAGACAGGGGTAGCCATGAGGAGCTTGCGGAAAAATCCGCAATATATAAAGAAATCCTTGCTTCACAGCAAAAGTCCCAAGAGGGGGAAATTGTATGAGTACAGAACCTATTAACAACAAAGACAAACAGCAAGACGATCTGCCTAATGTTTCAAGAGGTGTTGGCGGCGCGGGGCGTGTTTCAGGCTTGCTTACTTCCGGCAGCACGAAAGACGCAAAGGGAACCCTGTTTAGGCTTTTTAAAAACCTAGGCAAATTTAAGTGGCTTTTTATGGCTGCGCTTATACTAACCTTGTCCGCTTCCGTTATTCAAATATTAATACCAAGGAATATAGGGCGGATAATTAATATATTTACCCAGCTTTTAACCAACAATATCGCCTTAGATTGGGAATTATTAGGCAAAATAGGCTTAACACTTGCTATTTTGTATGTGTTTAACTTTTTATCTAACTATATTTCAAGCATACTAATGGTTAGGGTATCGCAGAGCGTAATAAAATCTCTACGAAATCAAATGCAGGTAAAATTAAACGCCCTTACGCTTAAATATTTTGACAGCTCATCCGCGGGAGATATGGTGTCGCTCCTCAGCAATGATTTAGACAATGTGGCGAACACACTGCAGAGCGGGCTTACAAGCTCACTCTCCGCTATTGTACTGCTTGTGGGCGTTGTAATAATGATGTTAATAATAAACCCTGTACTTGCATTCCTGTCTATGGTAGTTATACCAGTATCCTATTATATGGTAAAATACCTAATTAAAAAAGCGAAGCCCATATTCCAAAAAAACGCGAATTTAACCGGCGTTTTCAACGGCAAAATAGAAGAAGCTTATATGGGAGAGGATATTGTAAAGCACTATAGCATTGGGGAGGATTTAAAAACGGAGCTTTCTTCCCTTAACCAAGAACTGTATGACAGCGAATGGAAATCGTCTTTAGTTTCCTTTGTTACAAGGCCCGCGGGCGACTTAATACTAAATTCTAACTATGTACTGCTTGCCATATGGGGCGGCAGATATGTAATAAACGGAACGCTGTCCCTTGGCGGCTTTCAGGCTTTCCTGCAATACACCCAAATGTTAAGGGGACCATTTAACCAAGTGCTGGGGATTTTTAACACAATAATGTCCGCGCTGGCTTCTGCGGAGAGGGTTTTTGAATTTTTAGACTCTGAAGAAATTGTAGAAATCGGAAACGACAGCATGGACGCAAACTCTGTAATAGGAGAGATAGAATTTAACAATGTAGACTTCGGTTACACAGAAAATCTGCTTTTTGAGAAAGTAAACCTAAAAGTTGCACCAGGTGAGCAGGTTGCAATAGTTGGCAGGACGGGAGCCGGCAAAACAACGCTTGTAAACCTGCTTATGCGCTTTTATGAAATATCCGGCGGAAAAATATATATAGACGGTAAAGATTCCAAAAGCTATAGCACAGAGGAGCTTAGAAAAGCTTACTCTATGGTACTGCAAGATACTTGGCTATTTTCGGGTAGTATAAGGGATAACATAGCATATGGAGCGGACATTTTAGATTATGAAGATTTATCTGATGTGGATTTTGAAAGGATTAAAGAAGCGGCAAGATTAGCTCGGGCGGATTCCTTTATAGAGTGCCTGCCTGAGGGTTACGATACAGTATTAACCGAAGGCGCTTCAAACCTAAGCCAAGGGGAAATTCAGCTGCTAACTATTGCTAGGGCAATGATAAAAAAAGCCCCAATAATTATACTGGACGAGGCTACATCTTCCGTAGATACCCGCACAGAGCTGTTAATCCAACAAGGCCTAAAGGAGCTTGCCGCCAATTCCACAAGCTTTATAATAGCCCACCGCCTTTCCACCATACAGGACGCGGACAGAATTATAGTTATGGACAGCGGCACAATAGTAGAAGTAGGCACACATGAGGAATTGCTAGATAAAAACGGATATTATGCTGAGATGTATATTGCGGGGCAGGGGTAGTATAAACGGTATAACATCAATTTACCCCGTTGATTTGTATATTTTAGGGGCTTTCTGGTACAATACAGTAAGTTTGATATGAGATATTAGATATCATGAGAGGTTATTATACATAATGGTTTCAAGTAAAAAAACAGAAAAGAAGTTGCAACATTTGAGTAGGCAATAATAAACGGGAGAGATATATAGTGAATCAAGAATTAATACCCAATACAATTGAATATTTTCAATTTGCAAAGGAAAACCAGTTTTTTGATCGCAAAAGCGCTAAAGTCGAACCGAAAGATATTATACGCCATCTCGTTGCTTTTGCTAATGCAAATGGTGGCACACTGGCAATAGGTATAGAAAATGACGGCAGTATAACAGGCTTTCGGGTAAAAGGCGCCCATAGTATTGAGGATTATAAAATTATTGCCGCTAAACATCTTACAGAAACGCCTATCAATATTAATTTTTCTGAAGTGGCTGTAACAAATATTAATGGTGAAAATGACATTATACTTGTACTCGAAATTGAAGCCTCTTATCGTACTGTTATTAAATCGTTCGACCATGAGGTTTATCTTCGCCAAGGAGATGCAAGCGTTAAGCTTACATATGAACAGCGCACACAACTCCTATATGATAGAGGACAGCGTTATTTTGAAGATGAAATTATAGAACGCTCTTCTCTAAACGATGTGGATGAAGACATAGTAAACCTGTACCGAAAACATATGGGATTACCCGATAAACCAACTCATGAAATACTTGAGGCTAGGGGTATGATTGTAGATGGTAAGTTGACAACAGCGGGAGTTCTACTCTTTGGGAAAAATCCAACTAAATATTTGCCACAGGCGAGGCTGCGTTTTATTAGATATGATGGGATATTTGCTCAAACCGGAAAAAGACTTAACATTATTAAAGAGCAAACTTTTGACAGTGCAATTCCAAAAATAATTGTAGAAGCAAGAAATTTTATCAACACACAAATGCGGGAATTCCAATACCTAAACGATGAAGGTGTTTTTGAAAGAATGCCGGAATATCCGGAGTTTGCTTGGTTTGAAGGCATAGTAAATGCGCTTGCTCATCGTAACTATTCTATGTATGGTGAACACATTAGGTTTATTATGTTTGATGATAGAATTGAAATATACAGCCCTGGACTTTTACCAAATATTGTTACCATTGAAAACATAAGACACACCCGCTATTCAAGAAACCCCAAAATAGCTAGGGTTCTCTCTGAATTTGGTTGGGTTAAGGAGATGAATGAGGGGGTCAAGCGTATATATACAGAAATGCAAAGCCTATTTCTTAAAGACCCTGTTTATTCTGAACCGGGTCATCAGGTTCTGTTGTTACTTGAAAACAATGTTTTAAACAGATATGTGAGAATTACTGATTCGCTAAAGAAAAAATTGACCTCTGAAATTTTTGATGAACTAAACGATGATGAAAAACTAATAATGCAGTATTTATTTATGAATGGCAACATAACCGCAAGACAAACAATGACCATCACGGGAAAAAGCATAGTAACAGCAAGGAAATCACTTAAAAACTTGGAAAGCAGAGGATTGATTGCATGGCATGGAAACCATAATAATGATCCTACCCAATATTACACTCTAGTGTAATTAAAAAACACTTTGTCTTTAGCTGGCTTTCTAGTAGCTTTCTAGTAACTTTCGAGTAAGGAATACCAAACATCGTATAAATTAACAACTTGATTTCAACAAAGGCTTATATTGCAAGGCTTTTAGGACTTTTGATCAGCTTTCGAGTCACTTTCAACTCTTTCGAGTATTTTAACCAACTTTCGAGTAAGGCGCACCAAACGGCAGGTAAATTAATACTTCATATTTATTAAACGCTTATACCGCAAGGCTTTTGAAGCTTTTAACTAGCTTTCTAGTCTTTCGAGTAAATTCGACCTCTTTCGAGTAAGCTTTTACTTAAATAAAATAAATTACACAAAACACAAATTAAAATATCAAAATAATAAAACCACCTACAAACCCACTCAACACCTCAACACCTCAACACCCCTCCCCCCTCCTTGCACGAGATGAACGGATTTGTTATACTTTATAAAAAGAACAAGGAGGTTTACTATGTTAAGCAATTGGCGTAGGCGTTTTGTATCAATACTATTAGTTTCACTGCTTTTGGCTAGCGGCGCGCTGGCACAAGTTGCAGGCTATAATGATAATTTCGGTTACAACTACCTGTATTTCGGCAGCTATCCTCAGGGGGCAAACGGCGAAGTGGCTCCCATAATTTGGCGTGTGCTGGGGGTGGAGGATAATGTCGCCTACCTAATGAGCGAGTATCTGCTGTTTGCCGCGCGCGTACATGGCGACCAGCGCAACTACCCCAGCTTTGAGCAGAGCGAGCTTAACGGCCGCCTAAACAGCGAGTTTTTTGACGCGGCTTTTACAGATGAAGATAAAGCCGCAATGGTATTAAACGAAGAGCTGGGCTATGTGTCCCTTCCCTCTGTAGATGACCTTCGCAACAAGGCTTTCGGCTTCAAAAAGAACAGCGATTATTTCTTTGTTGGCACTCCTTACGCGCTTAATAACGGGCTTTTCAGGTACTCAAGCAAAAAGTACAGCCCCATTTGGACGCGCACTAAGTCTACCAAAAAGCACGCGAACCGCTCAACCAAGGTTGACGGAGCCATAGGCTTTATAGGCGTTGAAAGCGCAGACCTTGGCATAACGCCCGTAATTTGGCTGGATTTAGGCAAGGTAGAAGTGGTATCGGGCGCGGGCACGCTTGATGCGCCTTTCACGCTTAACATAATTCAAAATGAGTGATATACAGGTAATAGGCAGCCTCAATGTAGATATGACGGTACGCCTGCCCCGCTTCCACGCAGCGGGCGAAACAATAACAGGAGAAGATTTCAACACCTACCTTGGCGGCAAGGGCGGCAACCAAGCAATGGCTCTGTCCCGCCTTGGGGCTTCTGTAAGCTTTATAGGTATGGTGGGGGAGGATTCTAACGGCGCGCGCTACATAGAGGCGCTAAACTTAGCAGGCGTTGATACAAGCGGCATAGGCACAACCACAGAAGCGCCAACGGGCGTTGCCCTTATTGAGGTAAACAAAAGGGGCGAAAACCGCATAGCAGTTGTGCCCGGCGCAAACGCTCTTTGCGATGTGGATTTTTTAAGCGAGCAGCAGAAAAAGCAGGCTGCTCCGAAACTGCTCATGTTGCAGCTTGAAATACCTCTATACAGCTGTATGCAGGCGGCAAGGCAGGCTGAAAAGCAAGGCACAATGGTAATGCTAGACCCCGCTCCCGCTATACCGCTTAATGATATATTCCTTTCTAGGCTAGACTGGATAACCCCAAACGAAAGCGAATTGCGCCTGCTTACGGGTATGCCAATAGGCTCTATATCCGATGTGGAAAACGCGGCAAAATACCTGCTTTCAAAGGGCGCTAAAAGGGTGGTTGCAAAGCTCGGCAAGAGCGGCTGCCTGTATGTAGATAGCGAGAGTAGCCTATACTCCCCCGCTTTCAGCGTAAACGCGGTAGATACAACCGCCGCGGGCGATAGCTTTAACGCGGGGCTTGCGTACGCAATAATAAACGATATGCCGCTTGAAAAGGCGCTGCGCTTTGCAAACGCTGTGGGCGCGCTTTCAACCACTATGGAGGGCGCTCAGGCTGCTATGCCAAGCCTTGAAATGGTTGAGGAGTTTTTGGCAAACAACATACAGCAAAGCTAGGGGCTTGCCCTTATACTTTAATATACAGGAGGGATTATCGCTATGAAAATTATCGCGGCAATAATAGCCTTTATAGCTATGGCGTACCTTGGCAGTAAATATAAAATTAGCGAGAAGAAAAAAAGCCTTCCCAAAAACCAGATAACCCTGCTAAAAGGTGGCGCGACCACTTGCGCGGCTCTGCTTGCACTGTTTGCGGCGCTTACAGGCGGCAGCGCATACGCATACACAATAGCAATAGGGCTTTTCATATGCGCCATAGCCGACATGGTGCTTGAAACGCATTTTATACCAGGCATGGGGGTATTCGCCCTTGGGCATGTGGCGTACATTGTAGCGTTTTTCCAAAAAGGCGGGCTTAACTTATATTCCATAATAGTATACGCTTTAATGGTAGTGGCTACATATTTTGTAGCGAAATCCCTTAAAGAAAAAACCAAGGAAAACATAGCTCCCTATGTAGGCTATGCGCACATAATACTGCTTATGCTTGCAATATCTATATTTGTAAACCCCTTCGCTTTTGTGGGGGCTTTGCTTTTTGCCGTGTCGGACAGCATGATAGCCTACCGGCTGTTTTTTGGTCCGGCAAAATTTAACGACTATCTTTGCATAACTCTATACTATCTAGGGCAATATCTACTTGCGCTAAGCGCAATCGCATGAAAGGAAACACTATGCTAAAAAGGCTACTAATTGCGCTTATGGCGCTGCTTATGCTACTATCCCCCGCGCTTTCAGAGGAAGGCGCGCCTTTTCTTGATATTATATACGCGCCTAAACAGGGCGACGCTAGGGATTTAACCCCCTACTGCACAATAAAGGCGGACAATAACCAGAAAAACGCTTTCCGCCTTACTGATAGGGATTATGACACCCGTTTTAACAGCGAGGGCTTCAACATATACACAAACGAAAAAGCCTACGGCATGTACATTTGCTTTGATGATGACCCTAAGGGCTTCCGCGTTTACCAATATGTAGACGGCACCGCTTACATGGCGGAATATCCGGCGGACGGCTATCTGCACCAATATATACCGCTTGATGGCGCAACGCAGATAAGGGTAGAGCCAAGCGAAGCCAAGGCTAAGTGGTTTTCAGTTAAAGAGGTGTATGTATTAAGCAGCGGAAATATACCAAGATATGTGCAGGTATGGGAGCAGCCGGACAATGCCTGCGATATAATGGTACTATTCGCCCACCCGGACGATGAAATGCTTTTCTTTGGCGGAGTTATACCCTACTTTGCAGGAGAATTAAAGCAGGATGTGGTTGCAGCTGTTATTACGCCATCTAACAAGCTAAGAAAAAGCGAGCTTTTAAACGCGCTATGGGCTGCGGGTATGAAAAACTACCCCGTAATGGGGCCGTTCTCTGACAAACACTCAAAAAGGCTAAACACAGCTTATGATTATTTTGGCAAAAACAAGGTAAGGGGCTATATTGTGGAGCTGTTCCGCAAGTACCGCCCCGAAACAGTTTTCACACACGATATAGAAGGCGAGTACGGCCACGGTATGCACCGCATGTGCGCAGACGCCGCTATATACGCATTTGACGCCGCAGCGGATAGCGCCGCCTTCCCCAACACAGCCGCAGCATACGGCACGCATGGCGTTAAAAAGCTGTACATACACCTATCCGAAACCAACCCCGAAGTGTTCGACTGGGATATGCCGCTAGAATACTTTGAAGGCCTAACAGGTTTTGAAGTGGCTCAAGCTGCCTATTCCCTGCATAAATCCCAACACAGGTACGAGCAGTTCAGCGTAGAGCCAAAGGACAGCCCTTATTCCTGCTATAAATTTGGGCTGCATATGCAGAGGGATTAGGGGTTATCATTTGCTTTGTGCTTATGTTAAATACAGATAAGGTTTTTTAGCGCAGAGGGTTTGTTCTATTCTTTTAAAAAGAACTAAAGAAATAATTGGTAATTAAAGAGAAAACCTTGAAAATAAAAACTTCAATTCAATATTAACCGCATAATCTGTTTTTATAAAATAAGCATCTAAGGTATAATATGAATATCTTACTGGATTGCGAAAGACATTTAACAATAAATAAAACAGGAGGACAGGATGGCAGACAAGGTAAACGGTGCAAATTTAGGTTTTGAAAGAGAGATTTTTGCCGCTGCTGATAAGTTAAGGGGCAATATCGATGCAGCTGAATACAAGAATGTTGTCTTGGGTCTTATCTTCCTCAAATACATATCCGATAGTTTTGAAGATAGATATAAAGAGTTAATAGACGAGGGAGAAGGATTTGAAGAAGACAGAGATGAATATCTCGCTAAAAACATATTCTTCGTTCCCAAGGAAGCCAGATGGAATTACATAGCCTCTCAAGCCATGACTCCTGAAATCGGTCAAGTAATAGACAGGGCTATGGTTGCAATTGAAGACGAAAATGACAGATTAAAAGGTATATTACCCAAGAACTACGCAAGACCTGAACTTGATAAAAGACGCCTTGGGGAAGTCGTAGACCTTTTTAATAATCTCAAGCTCAAAGAACACGGAAATTCTAAAGACATATTAGGGCGCACATATGAGTATGCACTGGCACAATTCGCATCTTTAGAAGGTAAAAATGCCGGTGAATTTTACACGCCCTCAAGTGTAGTAAAAACTTTGGTGGAAATACTACAACCCTATGAAGGACGGGTGTATGACCCTTGCTGCGGTGCAGGGGGAATGTTCGTTCAATCTGCTAAATTTGTGGAAAATCATCAGGGTCGTGTAGATAATCTTTCAATCTTTGGGCAGGAATCAAATGCCAACACTTGGAAACTCGCACAGATGAATTTGGCTATCCATGCCCTAGAGGGTAATCTCGGGCAAGGACATGCTGATACTTTCTTTAATGATTTACATAAAACTATGAGGGCGGATTTTATATTGGCAAATCCACCTTTCAATATGAAAGACTGGGGCGGGGATAAGCTTACAGAAGATGCAAGGTGGAAATATGGATTACCGCCTGCCGGAAATGCTAACTTCGCTTGGATGCAGCATATGATTTATCATCTCTCCCCTAAAGGTAAATTGGGTCTTGTATTGGCAAACGGCTCATTATCCGCAAGCGGCAGAGAAGGCGAAATAAGGGAAAACATCATAAGAGATGACCTTGTAGAATGTATAATAGCCATGCCCGATAGGCTTTTCTATTCAACAGGAATTTCAGTAAGCCTATGGATTATAAATAAAGATAAAAAACAAAAAGGTAAAACTCTTTTCCTAGATTGCAGAAGCATAGGTCATATGGTTGATAGAGCGCATAGAGATTTATCAGATGAAGATATAGAAAGAATAGCCGGAACTTATAATGACTTTGTTGAAGGTAAAGATGTGCAGGAGCTCGGCTATGCCCATGTGGCGGACTTGGAAGAAATAGAAAAAAATAACTTTGTTCTAACTCCCGGAAGATATGTGGGGCTTGAAGAAGAGGAAGATGACGGAGAGCCTTTTGATGAAAAGATGGAGAGATTAACAGCAGAGCTTTCACAACTCTTTGATGAATCTCATAGACTTGAAGATTTGATTAAAGAGCAGCTTGAGGGGATTGGATATGAAGTTTAAAGATGATGAATGGAAGAAAGTAAAAATAGAAGATTTAGGCGAAGTTATAGGCGGCGGCACTCCATCAACAAAGGTCGATGAGTATTACGGAGGAAACATACCTTGGATTACCCCAAAAGATTTATCTGGATATACAAAAAAATATATTTTTGCTGGAGAAAGGAATATAACAGATAAAGGCTTAAAGAATTCTAGCGCAAAACTACTTCCTAAGGGTACAGTTTTATTTTCTTCAAGAGCACCAATTGGATATATTGCAATAGCCGGACAAAAAGTTTCAACAAACCAAGGTTTTAAGTCTGTTATTCCTGATGAAGAAGTTACTTCAAGTGAATTTTTGTATTATTTATTAAAATACAATACTGAAAAGATAAAAAACAAAAGTAGCGGAAGCACTTTTAGTGAAATCTCTGGAAAATCAATGAAAAATGTTGAGGTTGTCATTCCTAACAAAAAAACTCAATCAAAAATTTCAAATATCTTGTCCTCTTTCGACCAAAAAATCGAAGTCAACAACAAAATAATCGCTAACCTGGAAGAACAGGCTCAAGCTATTTTTAAATCTTGGTTTATAGATTTTGAGCCCTTCCAAGATGGAGAATTTGTAGAAAGTGAATTGGGTTTGATTCCTGAGGGGTGGGGTGTTAAAAAGGTAAACGATATCTGTAATCTTAAAATAGGAAGAACTCCCCCAAGAAAAGAAGAAAAATGGTTTAGTGATAGAAGTGGCGTTAAGTGGATATCAATTAAAGATATGGGAAACTCTAACATGTTTATTGATAAAAGTACAGAGTATTTAACCGAAGAAGCTGTAGACAAATTTAATGTACCTGTAGCTGATGCAGGTGTCCTGCTACTTAGTTTTAAATTAACCGTAGGAAGACTTGCCATTACCTCTGAACCAATGTGCACTAATGAAGCAATTGCACAATTTTCTGATTCAAAGTTAGATAGTTTATATCTGTATCTATATTTTAAAGAATTTCCTTTTTCAAAATTGGGGAACACATCATCAATAGGCAATGCAGTAAATTCGAAAATTATAAAGGATATAGATGTTCTAGTACCTGAAAAAACAGTACAAGAAAGATTTGCTGATTTTATCAGTCCCATCGCAAACTTGATTAATAATTTAAATAAAGAGAATAACACATTATCCCAAACCCGCAACACATTACTCCCCAAACTTATGTCAGGAGAAATAGATGTGAGCGATATTAAATTATGTGTAGAAGAAGAAAGTCATGTCTGAAATTTATATTGAAGAAGGTTTTGAGAATTTATTTATATCCTTTATTCGAGATTTAGGCTATAAATATATCCCCCACCAAGAGATAGTGAGGGACAGCATGAAGTCCCCTATCGCTACTGAGATTTTTAGGGATTCTCTTATAAGACTTAACCCAGAGCTTCCCGAAGAAGTAATCGAAAGGGCTATATATCAAGTAAAAAATATAGATGCCGGTCTACTCGTTACTAGAAATGAAGCCTTCTTTGAGTATCTACAGAACGGCATGGAGATATCTCATTATACTGATAATAAGCAAAAAACCGAGAGAGTTTATATACTGGATTTTGAAAATGTCGCCAACAATTCATTTGTAATAACAAATCAGCTTACCATTATAGGTAAGGATACAAAAAGACCGGATATAATTTTATATATAAACGGTCTGCCTTTGGTAGTGATTGAGCTAAAATCAATGACATCGGAATTTAGCGATATAGGAAGCGCTTATAGGCAGATAAAAAATTATCAGCACGATATAGAAGAATTATTTGTATACAATGCTTTTAATATAATATCTGATTTTACAACCACTAAGGTCGGCACTATTACCGCTAACGAAGCTTGGTATAAGGAATGGAAGTCGGTAGATGGGTCTTATAAATCAACCCTTTATGCAGATTATAAAACCTTACTTGAGGGCGTTTTAGACAAAAAGCGTTTTTTAGACATAGTAAAAAACTTCATATTATTTGAGCATAAAGATGAAGGTATATACAAAATACTTGCACAGTACCATCAGTATTTTGCAGTTCATAAGGCTATAAATTCTACTAAAGCAGCCATGCAAAAAGGTGATGGCAGGGGCGGCGTATTCTGGCATACACAAGGTTCCGGAAAGTCTTTATCAATGGTATTTTACACAGCTTATCTGACAAAGGATTTGAAACAGCCCACATTCGTAATCCTCACCGATAGAAATGACCTTGACGACCAACTATATGGGCAGTTTTCAAGGGCAAAGAGATTCCTAAGGCAGAACCCTATACAAGCGGAATCAAGGGTACATCTCCATGAGTTGTTAGATAATAGAACTTCAAATGGCATATTCTTCTCTACCATGCAAAAATTTGCCGAATCAGAGGAAGCGCTTACCGATAGGAATGATGTTATCGTAATAGCTGATGAAGCGCACCGCTCGCAATATGGCTTAAGAGAGAAGATAAGCCGAGATGGTCAAATACAAAGCGGCATGGCTAGACTGGTTAGAAAATCTCTGCCTAATGCCACTTATATAGGCTTTACAGGAACGCCTTTGAGCTCTAATGATAAAGATACGCAGGAAATATTTGGAGAATATATCGATATATACGATATGAGTCAATCCGTTGAAGACGGCGCAACAAAACCTGTGTACTATGAAAACAGGGTTATAAATTTAGGCTTAAATGAGGAAATACTTAAAGAAATAGATAATAAGTACGCAGAACTATCTGAAAGCGCTAATGAGCTAGATATAGAAGCCAGTAAGAGAGAACTAAGCAGGCTTGAGCAAATTATAGGCTCTGACGAGGCAATAGATACCCTTGTAAACGACATAATAGCCCACTATGAAGAAACAAGGGAAGACCTTTTGACAGGTAAGGCTATGATTGTGGCATATAATAGGAAAATAGCCATTAAAATCTATAATAAGATTTTAGAACTCCGTCCAAATTGGAATGAAAAAGTTAAAACTGTTATAACAGCTAATAATAATGACCCTGAAGAGTGGAAAAAAATTATAGGCACTAAATCCGACAAAGAAGAATTAGCAAAGAAATTTAAAGATGATGATGATTCTTTCAAGATAGCTATAGTTGTGGATATGTGGCTAACGGGCTTTGATGTACCCAGTTTGGCTACCATGTATATCTACAAGCCGATGAAGGGGCATAATCTCATGCAGGCAATTGCCAGAGTAAATAGAGTATTTAAAGATAAGGAAGGCGGCTTAGTTGTTGACTACATAGGCATAGCAAACGCTTTAAAAGAAGCTATGCGAGACTATACAAAAGCCGACCAAGACGCAATAGATAACGCCGACATACGAGATTCCGCTTATCCTAAATTCCAAGAAAAACTGGAAGTATGCCGAAATGTGTTTTTCTACGGCTTTAACTATTCTCATATTTTTTCTGAGGATATAAAGAGCGCCAAATTAGCCGATTTGATAACTGAAGGCTTAAATCATATCCTCTCTTTTCCTGAGAATAAACAGAATGAATTTAAAAATGAATCATATGCTTTAAAACAAGCGCATTCTCTCTGCTCGTCCATTACAACAAAACCTGAGCAGAGAGAAGCTGCGTATTTTGAGGCAATACGCATAAGCCTAAATAGAATAACTATGCCCGGAAAAATTGGGAAAGATGAAATAAATAAACAAATAGGAGAACTCTTAGAGCACTCTATTCACAGTGAAGGAGTGATAAATCTATTTCAAGACTTCGACAAGGGCTTTAGTTTATTCGACCCGTTATTTATTGAAAAAATTGAAAAAATGGAGCAAAAAAACCTCAGTATTGAGCTGCTCAACAAACTGCTTAAAGATGAAATAAGTGCATACTACAGAGGAGATATTGTAAAGGGCAAAGAGTTTTCCGAAAGACTAAAAGGCATTATGAAGAGATACAGGGAGAGTATGCTGGATAACGCCGAGAGCTTGGATAAATTTATTGGCGTGTTGGAAAGCAATAGCGTTAAAGATTGTAACATAGCCAGTACAAGAAAATTATTATTGGATTTAGCTAAGGAGATTGTTAGCCTAGAAGAGAAAAACAAAGCCTTAGGGCTGAACAAGGAAGAATTGGCTTTTTATCACGCAATAAGTAAACCTGAGAATATTCTCGATTTTTATACAAATGAGGAACTAATTGAATTTACACAGGAATTAACAAAAACCATTACAAAAGAAATGACTCCTGATTGGATGATGAGAGAGTCCGGCAAGGCAAATATGAGGCGGACTGTAAAAAGGCTACTCAGTAAATATAAATATCCTAAAGACCAAAGAGACAAGATAATGAATTTGATTATAGAGCAGGCTGAGTATTACGATGGCTTTGTGGGGGCGTGAGAGATACTCTATCTATAGATTGTTGTAGAACGATATATACTCTATAATAATATATAATACCTCAAAGGAGATGGCTAGTATATATGCTTATTAAAACTTTAGTGGAAAACACATCAGCAACTCAGGGCTTTGGCAATGAGCATGGTTTAAGCTTATATATAGAAACAAATAAGCATAGAATATTGTTTGATGTGGGCGCAAGCGGGCTATTCCTTGAAAACGCCAAAAAAATGGATGTAAATATTGCCGATGTTGATTTTCTTGTAATTTCGCATGGGCATAACGACCACGGCGGTGGATTAAAGCTGTTTTTACAGGAAAACAACAAGGCGAAAGTATATATCCACAAAGAAGCCTTTCAAAAGCATTATGCATTGCGCCAGGCAGGAGAAATGGAGTACATCGGCTTGGATGAGGATTTGAAAAATAATAGTCAAATTGTATTCACTACGGATTATTATTCTATAGATAAAGATATATGCTTGTTCTCAAATGTCAGTCTTAAAGAAGCTCCACCAAAAACAAATAAGGGATTACTTGCTGAGTACAATGGAAAAATAACAGACGATTGCTTTGCTCATGAACAAAACATCGCTATTGAGGAAGATGGAAAAACTCTACTAATAACAGGTTGCGCTCATAATGGCATAGTAAATATACTTGAGCATTTTTATACCCTTAAAGGGCATATGCCGAGCTTTGTAATAGGCGGATTCCATCTTTCCAGCCGCTCTTTTGGAAATGAGGATTTTGATACTATAGATAATATTGCTAAATATCTAATGGGTACAAAAGCAAAATTCTATACATGCCATTGTACAGGAATAGTACCATATGAAAGACTTAAATTTAATATGGGCGATAGTATTGATTATATATCCGCAGGTAGTGAAATGGTAATTTAAATTGCTTATAATTTTACTAGCACTGCACAAAATAAAAAAATAAAGATATATCGATTACCTGCTTTTTCATATAGCCCTTAGCTTTAGGGCTATTTTGTTTTTTCCATTAAACAGCTTGACATTCAAAGCTCCAATATATATAGTGATTATGGTTAGTTTGCGCTAACGATATGCATAATACAATGTGGCATTTCTGCATTTAATTATAAAGGAGTGTATGGAGTGATTGATAAAAAGCTTATAGCTTTGGTGCCAAAGAGCAAGGAGT
The DNA here is from genome assembly GCA_012518615.1 of Christensenellaceae bacterium. Taxonomy (GTDB): domain Bacteria; phylum Bacillota; class Clostridia; order Christensenellales; family Aristaeellaceae; genus DTU024. The sequence continues at coordinate 25,877 of JAAYRU010000048.1, forward strand.
ATATATTTAAAAACATAGTCGCTCAATGGGTATCGCTTATAGCTAATATTGCCATTATGGCAACTATAGCTCGCCTTCTTGCCTTGCTATACCACGGCGATATAAAAGGCGACATATTGCTAAAAGCGGCAATTATTATAGGCATAGCTATGCTTATACGCTATGTATGTACAATAATCGCAAGCCACATGAGCTATCTATCCTCCAAAGAAGTTAAACAGCGTTTGCGCACGCAGATATTTTCAAAGCTTTTGCGCCTTGGCAGCGCATACACACAGCATGTTAAAACATCCGAAGTAGTGCAGGTTGCGGTTGAAGGCGTGGAACAGCTTGAAACATATTTCGGGCAGTATCTGCCGCAGTTTTTCTATGCAATGCTGGCTCCCTTAACCCTATTTGCAGTGCTAAGTTTCGTAAACCTACCCGCAGCGGCGGTGTTGCTTTTATGCGTGCCGCTTATACCCGTTACCATAGTTGCCGTGCAGCGCTGGGCTAAAAAGCTGCTTTCAAAATACTGGGGAGCGTATACAGACCTTGGCGACACATTTTTAGAAAACTTGCAAGGGCTTACTACCACTAAAATTTACAAGACAGACGGCTTTAAGCATGAGGAGATGAACAAACAATCCGAAAGGTTTAGGCGTATAACCATGAAGGTGCTTCTTATGCAGCTTAACTCCATTAGCATTATGGACCTTATCGCCTACGGCGGAGCGGCGCTTGGCGTAATACTTGCCGCATGGCAGTTTAAGGCAGGGCGGGTTGATATTGCAGGCAGCCTTTTGATACTGCTGCTGGCGGCGGATTTCTTCCTACCTATGCGTCTGCTTGGCAGTTTCTTTCACATAGCGATGAACGGCATAGCGGCATCTGATAAAATTTTCCGTCTGCTTAACCTGCCGGAGCCTGAAACGCACCCTACGCCCGTGCCGGATAATAAAACCATATACTTCCAAAAGCTTAGCTTTGCATATGAAAAAGACCGCCCTGTGCTTAAAGATATAGGCTTAATAATTCCGCAGGGCAGCTTTACGGCGATAGTCGGGGAGAGCGGCTCGGGTAAATCTACATTGGCGCATTTAATTATGGGAAAAGCTAAAGGTTACAGCGGCAAATTAACAGTGGGCGGCATACCATTATCTACGCTTAGCGAAAAAAGCATTATGAAAAACTTCAGCTATATAGGGCATAGAAGCTATATATTTAAAGGCACTGTGCGGGATAACCTTCTTATGGCGGCGCCAAACGCAGATGATAAAACGCTTTGGTCAGCGCTGGATAGAGTAGCGCTTACGGAATTTCTAAAAAGCGAACAGGGGCTTGATACGCAGCTATTAGAGCAGGGCGCTAATTTTTCCGGCGGACAGAGGCAGCGCTTGGCGCTGGCTAGGGCGCTGCTGCATAATAGCAGCGTATATATATTTGATGAGGCGACATCCAACATAGATGTAGAAAGCGAAAATATAATACTTGATACCATACATTCCCTTTCTAAAACAAAGACGGTAATACTTATAGCGCATAGGCTTGCAAATGTAGTTTCAGCGGACAATATATATGTGCTTAAAGAGGGCGCACTTGTTGAGCAGGGCGCGCATGAGTGTTTGCTTTCACAAAAAGGGTATTACGCAAAGCTATGGGAAACCCAGCAGGCGCTTACCGCCTTTAATAAAGGGGGGAAAGCATAATGAAGCGCAGCGGTTTTAAGGTTATGGCAAGGCTTATAGGCTTGGTTCGTCCACTAATTGGTATTATGCTGCTTGCCATAGCTATGGGGGTATTAGGGCATATATGCGCCAGCTTTATAACTATTTTGGGTGGCTACGCAATACTAAATGCGCTCGGCATAGAAACAGCTTTAAGCATTAAAGCAATAGCCATTATACTTTTAGTATTTGCGGTTGCGCGCGGATTATTGCGCTACGGGGAACAATATTCAAACCATTTAATTGCATTTAAACTGCTTGCAAGGCTTAGGGATATAGTGTTCGACAAATTAAGAAAGCTTGCCCCTGCAAAACTTGAAACCAAAGACAAGGGCGATTTAATTGCGCTTATAACTTCAGATATAGAGCTTTTAGAAGTATTCTATGCGCACACCATATCCCCCATTGCAATAGCCATTATTTTTTCAGCGATAATGATAGGCTTTATAGGCGCTATACACTGGGCGCTTGGACTGATAGCGTTTATAGCCTATGCGGTTGTGGGTGTGGTACTTCCGCTTTTTGCAAGCAAACGCAGCGAAGATATCGGTATGCGCTTTAGAAAACAATCCGGCGAGCTATCTGCATATGTGCTTGAAAGCCTTAGAGGGCTATCCGAAATTATGCAGTACGGCAAGGGAAAAGAGCGCCTTGAAGGCATAGGCAAGCGCACAAATAGCCTATCCAAGGTGGAAGCAAAAATGAAGAGTACCGCAGGGCATAACACTGCTATTACAAATACAGTTATATTCCTGTTTGATATAGTTATGCTGCTTGTTTCAGCTAAGCTTGCAAATTTTGAAGGCGCACTTATAGCAAGCCTTGCGCTTATGAGCTCCTTTGGCCCTGTTGTAGCGCTTTCAAGCCTTGGAACAACTCTTCAAAACACATTTGCCGCAGGAAACCGTATGCTTGATATCCTTGATGAAAGTCCGGTAGTAAATGATGTAAAGGGCAAGGCTAATGTAACATTTACAGGAGCGCAGGCTAATAATATACGCTTTGCATATGATGAAATGCCTATACTAAAAGAGGTTTCTCTTAAACTGCCATATAACAGAATAATAGGCATTACAGGGCGCTCCGGCTCCGGTAAATCTACATTATTAAAGCTGCTAATGCGCTTTTGGAATGTGGATAGCGGGGAGATACTTATAAGCGGTGCCCCCATTGATGAAATTAACACGGACAACCTGCGTGATATGCAAAGCTATGTAACGCAGGAAACGCATCTATTTAGAGCGTCTATCGCCGATAACCTACGCATTGCAAAGTGGGACGCAAGCAGCGATGAAATTATAGAAGCTTGCAAAAAAGCATCGGTTCACGATTTTATCATGAACCTTCCAAATGGATATGACACTCAGGTTGGGGAGCTTGGCGACACGCTTTCAGGCGGAGAGCGCCAGCGCATAGACCTTGCAAGGGCTTTCCTGCACGACGCGCCTATGATACTGCTTGATGAGCCTACCGCCAATTTAGACAGCCTAAATGAAGTGGTAATACTAAAATCCCTGCTTGAAGCCCGTGATGGGAAAACCGTAGTGCTGGTATCCCACAGGCAATCCACCATGGGCATTGCAGATAAGACATATTGCGTTGAACACGGGAGAATAAGCTGATGGAAAGGCAGCAGCTTGTACAAAAAGAACAGGCTATGGTTACATGGATGATTAGATTTTATTGTAATAAAAACCATGGCGGAAAAAACCTGTGTAGGGATTGCGCTAAGCTTATAGACTACGCAAACGCGCGCACAGCTGCCTGCCCCTTTATAGAGGTAAAAAGCTTCTGCTCAAACTGCCCCGTACACTGCTACAAACCTGAAATGCGGGAAAAAATACGCAAGGTTATGCGCTATGCGGCGCCGCGTATGCTTTTCCATCACCCTATATTGGCACTTAAGCATGTTACAGCAACGATTAAACACAAAATTGTAAAGGAGAGTAGAAAATGACAGTAAAAAAGATGGTGTACATAATAATCGGCGCAATAGGGCTTGCGCTTGGTGCAATAGGCGCTGTTGTGCCTATGATGCCCGCCTTCCCCTTTTTGCTGTTGGCGGCGTTTTGCTTTGCAAGGAGCAATGAAAAAATATATAACTGGTTTATAAACACCAAACTATACAAGGACAATTTAGAGGATTATGTAGCCGGCAGAGGGATGACAAAAAAAGCAAAAATACGCCTAATGATAACCGTTACCATACTTATGAGCATAGGTTTTATTATGATGGACGCGGTACCCGTCGGGCGCATAGTGCTAAGCATTGTTTGGCTGTTCCATATTATATATTTCATATTCGGAATAAAGACTATACCTGCTAATATAGAGTAGTGTTTATAGTGCTTACTAAGTTGTGTGCTGTAAGCACAAATGTAACAATAGGGTATGCTATGGATTATGTGAAATAATTTACTTGAAATCACAATTTGTGATCTCAAGTTTGCTACAATTTTCTTTTGTATTCATAAGATAATCTGCATTTAAATAAACTCAGTTTATAATATTAAGCGCTGCTGTATATTATACAAAAACATAAAGCGATTGTTAAACGCCTACTTTAAGCTCCCACCTTTTCCACAGCTACTTGAGGCGGTGCGAAGGGTATATTCTCTTTTGCAAATGCGCTTACCAGAGCTTCATTTAAGTCGTGGCGGGCGTTCCACCATTTATCCTGAGGGGTAAAGACACGCAGGGTAAATGTAAATACTCCCTGCTCTATGGTGGTAAGCCTTGCTTCCATTGCGGGTTCCTCTAGAGTGTCGGGGTGGGATAGTGCGGTATCCGTCATAATTTGCTTAACCTTTTCAACATCTACATTTGAATAAAAGCTGAGCGGTATATCTATACGGCGGATTGGATTTTCATTCATGTTTATTACATTGCCATTGCTAAGCGTGCTGTTTGGCATAACAACTGTTCTGTTATCCGGTGTTCTAAGCTTGGTATAGAATATGCCTATTTCTTTAACTATGCCTGCGGTAAAGCCATTGCACTCTATAAAATGACCCACCTTAAATGGCTTGTATATAAGTATCATAAGCCCGCCCGCAAGGTTGGCAAGGCTGCCCTGCATAGCTAGACCTATGGCGATACCGGCAGAGCCCATAAGCGTTACAAATGATGCGCTCGGTACGCCAAGTTTAATAAGCACGGATACTATTAACAGCACCTTTAGCGATATGGATATAAGGCTCGATAGAAAAGACACCACTCCCTTATCCATATTGCTTTTTAGTAGCCTTTTTTCAATTAAGGTCATAAGCTTTTTAATAATTTTCCAGCCTATTATATAAAGCAGCAATGTGCCGGCAAGGTTGAGCACAGTATCAACGCTTGCCTGCTTAAAAAAATCCGATACGGGTTTGATTATTTCGTTCATATTTTATTTATACTCCACTGTTATTTCCGCGTAAAAGCTGGATACGCTGCCGTAATACTGCACTATTTCCTTTGAATTGGCGAGCATGTATGAGCTTATTTTAGAATTTATCATAAAGTAGGGGTCATCGCCTGTATAATAAAGCTTTAATTCTGTTTTCTTTTCTGTTTTAGCGGCATCAAGTATGCTATTTAGCTCTTCAACGGTAGTAAACACGCTATAATCGTCAAAATTGCCATATGTAACAGAAATATCTGCAGTATTTGATGTATAGCTGTAGCTATATTCATTTACAAAGTATTTATAATAGTTGTTTTGCAGCCATTTTTTGATGGGATATTCTATAGTATAGTACTGGTCTTCTCCCCTATACATTATTTTTACAGGGTTTTCCTTATTGGTGAATGCGGTTTTAAGTGCGCTTTCCATCTCTTCATCGCTGGTATAGAAGGCATAGCCCTCGCCGTCCTTATAGCTTAGTTCTATTTTTCCGCTGAACCTGCTGCCGCTTACAGAGTAAGTTTCCACCATATGCTTTGAGAAGTTCTTTTTGAGCCATGATGTAATTTCATATGTATCAAAGTATTTATTTTCCCCCATATACAGGTAGTTTATTGGCGTTTCCTTTTGCTCAAGCGCGTTAGATAGCACGGTATTCATTTCTTCTTCAGTATGAAATATTTTTGCGCCGTTTCGCATAAGGTAGTTGTATTCATCCGTTGTTGCCTTTGGAAGTTTAGACATATCGGCGTTCCACATATGGTCGCGTGATAAAAGCTTATCGCTTAGACCAAAATATCCATAGCCCTCATTGCCGCAGCCGATAGGATCATCCCAAGTGCAGTCTACATATACCCAGCTATCATCAAGCTTAATTAAATTCCATGCGTGTAAATCTCCCCCTGCGTAACCGGTGGCGTAAATGCTTGGTATGCCAATTTCGCCAAGCAGCAGTTGGTAGGCAAGCGCATAGCTCTCGCACACGCCCTTGCCCTGTAATAGTACGCCCGCCGCTTCGTGTATGGTTTTGCTTTCGTCATAATCGGCATTATAAATAAGCCAGTCGTGCAGCCACAGGGCATTATCATAATCGCTGGTTAAATTTTGCGCCCTGCATTCATCAACTATCTGTTTTACTTTGCCTGGCACGGTATCGGGGTTATTTACATCTGCCTCATTTGTGGCAAGGTACATTTCGCTCTTTAGCGTTGTAGAATAAAAATCCTTGCTCATTATATCTACATGTAATACATAATGCGCCTCAGTATCTACTGTAGCGGCAAAGCTGGGCTCGCCTTCCTTTTTATCTCCGGCAACATATTCAAGCTTATCTTCGCCTAAATCCTTGCGAATATATAACTTCCAATCGTAAGTATAGTCAATAGGGTTGCCGCTCATATCTATATGCCATGTGTTTTCCTTGCCTATCGTTAGATAGTTCTTTTCAGATACGAAATAGGCGTATTCTAAGTCCTTCACGCTTGGGCTTTCCGCACTGGCAGCACATAAGGACATAACAACTATGCTAAAAACCAATAGCAGTACTGATAATCTCTTTTTCATAAATACCTCCATATTAATTGGCGGGTATACCGCCACATATATGATAACAAATATTATCGTTTTTTCCGATGTTTTGTGTGAAGTTTTTGTAAAATGTTGTGTTTTTAATGTGCTTTAGAAAACAAAAAGCCGAATTGTTTTTCGACTTTCTGTAATACATCAATAAATTTTTTGCCAGATAGCGTCCGGCATTTTATAAGCGATACAAATTACTCCTTACACATAGGGCAATCGCTTGAGCGCCAGTTTTGCACTTCTACTTTTGCCAGTGAAAATTTGGGCACGCCGAAATTTAATTTTTCGTTCGACTTGTCTATTATGCAGGCTACGGCTACGCAGCTTGCGCCTAATGCCCTTAGTATTTCCATCATCTCTCTAACGGATGTGCCTGTGGTAATCTCATCCTCTATTAAAAGCACATTGGCGTTTTCGGGTATTTTAAAGCCGCGTTTTATTACCATTGCGCCGTCCTGCCTTTCGCAGTATATAAAAGGCTTATCAAGCGCCCTTGCGACTTCGTAGCCAATAAGCATACCGCCTATTGCGGCGCTCATAACTATGTCTATGGGTTCGCCCACAAAGTTTTCTGCTAAACCCTTGGCTACCATTGCGCCTGTGGACGGGTTTTCAAAAAGCCTAGCGCACTGTACATATATGTCGGTATGCCTGCCGCTGCTCCTTATGAAATGCCCCTTCTGTATCGCTCCCAGTTTATAGAAAAGCTCGGTATAGTCCATAATATCCCCCTCGTTTTTCTTTATGATACCATGAAAAGCATTAAAAATACAATGTGGCGAAATAATCCTCCGGGGTTTCCTTCCTGCGAATTAATCTATAATCCCCATCTACTGTGTATAATACCTCCGCGCTCCTTAGTCTGCCATTGTATTGGTAGCCCATGGAGAATGAATGCGCGCCGGCATCGTGTATTATAACTAAATCGCCTATATCTATCTTGGGCAGCATTCTATCTATGGCGAATTTATCGTTGTTTTCGCATAGGAAGCCTGTTACATCGTACATAGTATCGTGCGCCATATCCCTTTTATACGCGACATGTATATGGTGATACGCCCCGTACATTGCAGGCCGCATAAGGTTTGCGGCGCAGGCGTCAAGCCCTATGTAGCGCTTGTGTATATCCTTTTCGTGTATAGCCCTTGCGATTAAAAAGCCGTAAGGGCCGGTTACATACCTGCCAAGCTCAGTAAAAAGGGGCATGTCAAGCTTTTTATATTCACTAAAAACATTTTTTACTTCTGCAGCAAGGCTATAAATATCGGCAGGCTTGCCCTCTGGTTTATATGCTATGCCTATGCCGCCGGATAGGTTTATGTAGCTGAACTCTACGCCCGTTTCGTTTTCAAGCTCTATACCCGTTTCTATTAGCAGCCTTGCAAGGCGGGGATAATAATCCGGCAGCTGAGAGTTTGAAACAAGCAGAGCATGTAGCCCAAAGCCCTTAACGCCCGCGGCTTTTAGCTTAACAAGCCCATCAGTCAGTTGCGGTCTTGTAAAACCATATTTAGACTGCCCGGGGGAACCCATAATATCATTCTCACTTGAAAAGCTGCCGCCGGGGTTGAACCTAAGGCACAGAGTTTCGGGCGGTTCGCCAAATGAAAGCAGGGTATCTATATCGCTTATGTCATCAAGGTTGATATGCGCCTGCCTTTCCCTTGCCATACCTAGCTCGTGCGCAGGCATAGCGTTCGCGGAGAAGAATATATCCTTGCCTTTTGCGCCTACCATGTCAGCAAGCAGCAGCTCCGTTTCGCTGGAAACATCTATCCCGCAGCCCTCGGACAGCATGATTTTTAATATCTCGGGGTTTGGCAGCGCCTTTACGGCGTAATATTGCCTGTAATTTTTATTCCAAGAAAAAGCGTCTTTCAGCCTTTTAATATTATCCCTTATTCCCTTTTCATCGTAAAGGTATAGGGGGGTTCCGAAAAGCTCTGCGGCTTTAGTAAATACATCGTCACTAAGTGTAAAGTTTGGCATAAGCACCTCCGCGTATATTATAAACAAAAGAAAAGATATTTTAAGCGAAATTCCATTAAAAACATATTTTGTACACATTTTAGGCTGTTTTGTGTATAGGGGAACAGCATGAACATATGTTTTGGGTGGGATAATTTTTGTTTTAGCTTAAATTTACGGCGGTGTTTTTTGATTGTATTATGAACAGCATGTATTAATGCGCTTTCAAAATGTTTCATGTGAAACATTTCCCGTGTTTGTTTCTTGTGTATATTTACCCTCTCCTTTATATGGGAAACTTTTACCTCTCCATTTTTCCACCTTTACATTTACGCAGACAATTGTTACAAAGCTATCCCTTTTTCGGTAAAAATGTCCATATTTGTCCTGTTTCTGTGGATAAACTGTTGGTACTGTTTATAACTTTTCTAATAATTCGCGGGTTCGGCAACTTATCCACAATTGTCTTCATTGTAATTTTACATTGTTTCTTGCTGTTTTTAGGTATATTCATAGTGCTGTAAGCCGCTTTATTTTACATTTTCAACAGATACAAAAATCCACATTATTGCCTTTTACACAATATATCCGCATTGCCGAAAATATGTTTGATAAATACTGTGTTTCACGTGGAACAATTTGCTTTACATGTACTTAAATAAGTAAAAAGGTCAAGATATATTCGCTCTGCTAAATTATATACTTATTACACACACCATCATATATGCCCCCGCAACACCAATTGTTTCACATGAAACATTTTGCCGCCTTCCCCGCCTATGTTATAATAAACCTAGGTATAATACGCCTAAGACTGGAGGTATATATGCGGCAGTGGACAGATGAACAGCTTAGCGCTATACAGGCGACGAACGATGAAATACTCGTATCGGCAGCGGCGGGCTCAGGCAAGACAAGCGTAATGATAGAAAAAGCCCTGCGCTTTATTGAGGACGGCGCGCAGATTGATGAAATGCTCGTAATCACATTTACCCGCGCCGCAGCGGGAGAAATGCGCCAGAAGCTTGCGGATGAGCTGCTTAAGCGCGCAGCTGACAACCGCCACATGGCAAAGCAGTATCAGCGGCTTGGCAGGGCTAAAATTAGCACCATTCACACTTTCTGCTACGATACCATACGCGAAAACTTCGTTGAGGCAAGCATAGACCCTCTATCCAGCATTGGCAGCAGCGCTCAGCTTACCGCGCTTAAGGAAAGAGCCATAGATGAGGCGCTTGATTTGCTTTTCGACAGGCAGGACGAAGGCAGCCTTCAGCTTATACGCAGTTTTGAGGAAGAAGAAATAACGGGCATGATGAACAAGCTGTATTTCTTCCTTATGGCAATTCCAGACCCTTGGGATTGGCTTGAAGAAAGCCTTGATTATTGCAGCGATGAAAAAAGCCTGCTTGAAAACCCACTATTTGCCCTCATGCTTGATGAAGCAATGATACAGCTTGAAGGCGCATTGCAGTTAGGTCATATGTGCGAAAGTATAGCGCTTGAGGAAAACGGCCCCCTTAGATACCTTGAAACGGCGCAGCAGGATATAGAATTAGTTAAATACCTTATTGCTGAAATTGAAAACGGCATATATATAAGGGATTTTAATAAAATACAGTTCTCAAGGTTAAACAGTAAAAAAGCCCCGCCCGAAGAAAGCGTAGAAAAACAGGAGCGCTTTAAGGCGCTTCGCGATGAGCTTAAAAAATGCGTAAAAAACGCAAGCGAATATCTGCCTAACGGCGAAAAGGAGCTTACATTCTTTGCTGAAATAATAACTAAAACCGTGCCCGCGAAGCGCGCGCTTGCGCAGCTTACAAAGGACATGCACGATATATATACCGAGCACAAGCGCCGCAGACAACTGCTTGATTTTAATGACCTTGAGCATTTAGCCCTAAAGGCGCTAAGGGATGACTATGTAAGGAAAAATGTATCAGGCAAGTTTAAGGCGATATTCGTAGATGAGTATCAGGATATTTCCCGCATACAGGAAGAGATTATAAAAAGCATACATATAGACAACCGCCTTTTCATGGTGGGCGATGTGCGGCAGAGCATATACAGGTTCCGCCTTGCAGACCCCGGGCTATTTCTTGATAAGTATGATAGCTTTGATGAACTTGAAAATGCGGACAGCAGATTAATACCCCTTCAAACTAATTTCAGGTCTTCTAAAAATATATTGGACGCTGTAAATGAAGTATTCTCAAGCACTATGCGCCGAAGGGTTACGGAGCTTGACTATGACAGCAAAGCCCGCCTTATACCGCCTAAAAATAAGGAGCCTGAAAAAGCAGACACAAACAGCATAGAGGTAAATTTAATACTAAAAACAAAAGACAGCGATGAGGACGACAGCAAAATTGTAGACACCACAAAAAGAAAAGACATAGAACTTGAAGCCGCCCTCATAGCCCAAAAAATATCGGATATAGTCGGCAAGCCTCTATACAGCTTTGATAGAAATATAAAAAAGAGGGATATTGTAATACTGCTGCGAACAGCCTCCGGCAAGGCGGATTATATAAAGCGCGCGCTTGAAAATGCGGGCATTGCAGTATATAACGATTCGGATTCGCAATACTACGAAAGCCAAGAGATTATGGATGTAATAAACATACTCTCTGTTCTTGATAACCCCTTTCAGGATGTGCCTCTGCTATCCGTACTAAGCTGCCCCTGTTTTGATTATTCTCCTGAGGAGCTTGCGGATATCCGCATAAGGGCGGAGAACAACAGCATACCCTTTTATGAGTGCTTTTTCAGCCAGCAGGACAACCCCAAAATAAAAGCTACCATAGATAAGCTTAACGAATGGAAATTACTATCCAAAGGCATGAGCCTTGAAAACTTTTTATGGACACTGCTTGAGGATTCCAACATATACGCCCGCTGCGGTATGCTGCCGGGCGGAGAGCAAAGGCGGGCAAATTTAAGGCTGCTATGCGAAAAGGCTAGGGACGAAAACCGCAGCTTCACAATTCAAAGCTTCCTTGATGATGTAAACAGGGCAAGGAGAACTTCTAAGGATTCTGCGGTATCGCTAACTGAGGCGGACGATGCCGTAAGGATTATGACTATACATAAATCCAAGGGATTGGAATTTCCTATAGTAATAGTTGCGGATTTATCTCACAGATTTAGATTTAGCGATAGCGACAAGCTTCGCATAAGCCTTGAAGGGGGTATAAGCATACCCTATATAGATTATGAGCGCTCCACTATTAGAAGCACATTCCTTGATATAGCAACGGGCTTAAAAGAGAAAAGGGAAGTTAGGAGCGAAGAAGCAAGGCTATTATATGTAGCCATGACAAGGGCAAAAAACAAGCTTTTCCTTGTAAGCTGTGTTCCCAGCATTAAAAGCGCAATGCAAAGGTGGTACTACCCCAAGGGGGATTTTGCCGCGGGCAGCGCAAAAACCATGCTTGACTGGATTGGCAATTCCCTTTACCCTGCCCTTAAAGATTTGAGCGATACAGAGTACATAGGGGAAGAGGGCGCTGTATGGAATATATATTGGCATAATGAAAAAGATATACCGCCAACGCATATAGCCACGCACCGTAAGCTGCGCCTGCCTGAAATACACCCCCCGAGCGATGAAATAATCCACCGCTTCAGGCGCTTTGAAGCCAGCACTTGGCAGCAGAAGATTTCCGTTACTTCGCTTATAAAGCGAGAAAAATGGAATATAGACGATAATGAAGACGAAACCGCCAAAACCAAACGCATACCCATAAGCGCAAATATATATAAGCGCATGGGAAAAAAAAGCAGCGGGCTTAGCGCAGTAGAAAAAGGACAGGCTGTGCATAAATACCTGTCGCAAGTGGATTTATATAGCATTAATGCAAGCGATGATTTATATTCAGTATTAAGTAAAGAACTAAAACGCCTTACATCCATAGGCATATTACAACCCATAGAATCTGAAAGCATAAATATAAACGCAATTGAAGGCTTTTTCACGAGCGATATAGGCGCAAGGCTGCTAAAATCCCAAAATGTATATAGGGAGCTGCCTTTTTCTCTGCTGCTGGATTCCGGCGCGCTGCTTCAAGGCGTAATAGACTGCTGCTTTATAGAGGTCGAAAATATAATACTAATAGACTACAAAACAGACTACGACACAGAAAACATATATGAAAACTACCACCGCCAAATGCACTGGTACGCAGTAGCGCTAAATACACTCACACCTAAAACAGTAACCGAAGCCTATCTGTATGCTATAAGAACAGGGGAGTTTATAAGCGTTGATGTGAAAGATATTTAGTTTTATAGCAATATCTAATTTAAAATTCAATTTGTTTCCGCTGTTAAATTTCTACTTGTTTTTGCTATCGTCTTTTAGGTAAAACACAAGGTCACTAAAATCAAGATCATAAAACTCAAATAGTCTCCTTAATAATATTATCTTAGTATTGGTACTTGTGTTTTTCTCTGCATAAATACCATCATCCAGTTCCAAAACGTATCTTAGATTTTCTTTCCTGTCGCTAAAATAGCTGTATGGTAAACCGTTTTTATCCTCCTGTGTAGCGATTTCGATAATCACAGAACTATCTCGCGAATATAGATATTTGATAACTTCCTCATACATTTCAATCCAGCTTTTTACATCTCTATCCAAACCTAAGTAGGTATAACTAATTATTGTTTTGCCGGTCAGGTCTATTTCATCATCAAGGGTTACATAGTCTATCTGCTTTTTAAATGGCTCATAGCTTGTAGTTGGATATTCCCATGTTTTAAGCGCCCTTTTCTTTAAAAAATCGTTTCTCTCAATAAGTTGTTTTTCTCCCCAATCTTCATATGTTGTAAGCAACTGGTTTAAACGAATACCACTTTCTTTAAAACCATTTGACATATCCCGCTTTTCTTGAAAGCTGTAATTACCATATCGTGAATTATATGCCGTTATTGTAAGATTTGCTATACGGTGAAGCCAAGTTTCATGTATACTTCTATAATTGCTGCCCAAGCTTTCAACCCATTGAGGTGACAATTTTTGTGGCATAATATGTTCAACTGAATAATCACCTTCATCAAAATGACGATATATGTCCTTATCCTCACGTGTTTTAAAATTTTCTAGGCGTTCAAATATATACATTTTGTTTTTTGCTCTCATATTATAAACTTGTCTAGAGCTAAAAGCTTCTAAAAACTCACTATCGTCAGGAAAACGTACGCCCTCCTTTTTGGAAAGCAGCGCATATTTTAGTTTTTCTGCATAATCCTTGCTCGTATTATCATAGCGAATAATTTCTCTGTGTAATAACAAGAAAACCTTATTTAAACGGTTTGTGCTAAGATCGCATATTATTCTACGGAATAAGTAATTTTCTACTGCTTGAAAAACTATTTTCACGTCTTCTTTGTTTATATCACCTTTGTTCTCTAAACGAAGTACCTCAAGAAAAAACGGTCGTATAACTGTAGTTTCTATACGATTTAGACGTTCAATACAAGCATCAATTTCCCTATCAAAAGCACAGCCACCTATTAAAATTTTATATAGCTGAGAGTAATTTAATAAGTCAATCAATAGCAATTCTATATCAATTCTATTTTCCTGAACATATTCTCGAAATTCAAAGTAAATCCTTTTCATTGGCGGAGTTAGCTGTCTTTTTATACTCAGATAATCCCGTATGAATAAATCCACATGATATTCCGTGTTTTTCTCTATTTTATACCAATAATTTTCATAGTATTCTTCCTGTTTCTTCGGGGATAAATTCATTAAAACATAGTTTCGAATTTTATCACCTTCAGACAAAGCAAGACCTGTAGAGTTAAGACTTTCAAATATCATTTGTGGATCATCATTATCATCTAATTTTATATCGATTATTTCAAGACTAATCAATGCTTCAAACAACTCATCAACACTTATTTCCATTTTTTGTATGCGTTCATAAAAGTAATTATAATTTATTGTAAGATTTGAACCCTTGATTTGTTCACTTTTTTCTTCAAACAACTTATTAAATGCAGATCTATCACCTTTTACAAGTTTTAATTTAATGCGTTTATTTGCTGGCTTCCATTTATCAACTAAGTATATTTCATATATTTTGTCTTTAAGATTTTTGTCCTCAGAAACAATTTTATCCTGTTTTAGCAAGTTATACATAGCTAATAAAATAAGTGTAACCGTAGTAATTCTTTGTTGACCATCTATAACATAAAATTCTTCATAGTAACTTTTAGGATTATAAGTTGAAACAATACAACCGAAAAAATGACTTACTTGTTCGTCTACATTATCTGTTTGTTCTCTTTTTTCGCTACGTTTTTTTATTATCGCTATTAAATCGTCATATAGTCTTTTGCAGTTCTCAATCTTCCAATCATAATTTCGTTGATATATTGGAATAGATATGCGTTTGTTTGCACCTTCCATATATTTCATTAGTTTTGTTTCTGTACCTTTCAAAAATAACTACCTCCAAAAAATATATCTAAATTCAATTAACCAACACATAACATAGCGACTACCTACATGTTAATACAAAGTATACGCCAACAACTGCATACGATTATACATATTTTAAATTATAGATACAAGCTTACATTGATTAATAGAGGTTTTAGACTATAAAACAGACTACGACACCGAAAACATATACGAAAACTACCACCGCCAAATGCACTGGTACGCAGTTGCTCTAAACACGCTAACTCCTAAAACGGTTACAGAGGCATACCTTTATGCTATAAGGACGGGGGAGTTTATAAGTGTTGATGTTAAAAATAAAGAAAATCCGCCTTTTTAGGCAAATAAACATGTTCTTTATATTTAGAAAATAATAAAACAAAAACCGCATATTCCATAATTTAAATAAATTGCGCTGCAAGAATTTTTTAAAAATATTTTTGCATTATATATGCAATCCGCATTAGGTTGAAAATTCGCAAAAATTTATTGATATTCTTGGTTTTTCAAGGGTTTTTACACATTGATTTCATGTACAACTTATGCTAACATGTGGGATTAATGGGGAAATTTTTTCTATTAGTAGCTGCCATCCTCATAGGCTTGGCTGAGATCTGGAAATTTGCATTAATATGCATGAACCAAACAGAAATACTTCTCTGACTTGTCGTAGCTGCTACATGCTAGACTGGTTTTGTAATTTGATAGCAAAACCTATCTTTCAGCTCAATCTAAGAAAGGAAGTATTATGAGTCTGATTTTTCTGTTGGTTCTTTTTGCCTCTATCCTTGCCTTGTGTTTCGCTGCGTTCAACTACTTTACAATGAAGCGCATGAGCGAGGGCAGCGAGGAGATGAGCGAGATAGCCGCCGCTATCCGCGTGGGCGCTAACGCCTTTATTCATTATGAATATAAAATCCTCTACCTAACAGTTATTGTGGTAGCGGCTGTGCTGTCGGTGCTTACTACTTGGCATGCCGCGGTAGCGCTCATCATAGGCTCAATAATGTCGGGTTTGGCAGGGCTTGTGGGCATGAAGGCTGCAACCTACGCTAATGTGCGTGTAACCAATCGCGCGCTAGAAACCCGCAACATAGGAGAAACCGTTAAGGTTGCCTTTAGAGGCAGTTCGGTTATGGGGCTATCAGTTGGTGGTTTTGCGCTGCTGGGGCTGTTTATCGTCTACTATGTTTTCGGTATCCGTATGGGGCAGGCGGCTGAGACCGAGGCTTCATACATCAACCTGATAGGGCTTGCCATAAATCCCTTTACTATGACGCTTTCCGGCTACGCGCTGGGCTGCTCAATGGTAGCCATGTTCAACCGCGTGGGCGGAGGTATCTACACAAAGGCCGCGGACATGGGCGCCGACCTAGTTGGAAAAACGGAAGCCCATATACCCGAGGATGACCCGCGAAACCCCGCCACTATCGCCGACAATGTGGGCGACAACGTGGGCGATGTAGCAGGGCTTGGCTCAGACCTGTTGGAAAGCTATGTTGGCGCTGTTTCATCAGGCATAATACTGGCTTACCATATGTTCTCAAAATCTGTGGCTGAGGGCACCGGTATGACTACTGAACTCCTCAACCAATTGATTAATTTCCCTATAATTTTCGTTGCCATAGGCCTTATTGCCTGCGTGGTTGGCATAGCCTCGCTGCTTATGCGCGCTAAGCTGTCCGATGATCCGCACAAGGATCTTAACGCCTCCACCTATGTGGCAGCGGGTGTTACCATACTTGCGGGCTTTATTGTATCTTGGGTAATGTTTGGCAATCAGGACGCCACCTTGCTTAAAGCTACGCTTGGCTTTGGCGCAGGCTTTGTTTCCCCTTGGATAGCAGCTACTATTGGCGTGGTTTCGGGCGTAACGATAGGCATGGTGGCGGAGTATTACACCTCCGCGGAGTTTGCCCCTACCCGCCGCTTGGCGCAGGCGTCCATTGAAGGACCGGCGCTTACCATAACTCAAGGTTTGGCGCTTGGAATGAAATCTACAATGGCGCCATGCATCATACTGGGCGTTGGCATTATACTTTCCTATTATGCTGCCGGTATGTATGGCGTTGCTATGGCAGCCATGGGTATGCTTTCATTTGTATCAGCCACTGTTACGGTGGACTCCTACGGCCCTATCGCGGACAACGCCGGCGGCATCGCTGAGATGAGCGGTCTAGACCCTGAGGTACGCCGTATAACTGATACCCTAGACTCCGTTGGCAACACGACCGCTGCCATAGGTAAAGGCTTTGCTATTGGCTCTGGCGCTCTGGCAGCGCTAGCGCTTATGATTTCCTACCTATACTCCTTTAACGATTTCAACACCCCATTGATACTTAACATAATCCAGCCCATGACATTAGCCGGCGCAGTTATAGGCGGCGCGCTTCCCTTCCTTTTCTCCGGCATTCTAATTGAAGCTGTAGCAAAAGCAGCGCGTAAGATGGTAGATGAAGTACGCCGTCAGTTCCGCGAGATTCCCGGTCTATTATCCGGTGAAGCCAAGCCCGACTACAAAACCTGTATTGAAATTTCAACCAAGGGCGCTATTGGCGAGATGAAGATACCTTCCCTGCTTGCCATACTGGTACCGGTAGCCTGCGGCTTTTTGCTAGGTCCGCAATTTGTAGGCGGATTGATTATCGGCTCTACTATTTGCGCTATAATGATTGCTATATTCGCCGGCAACGCGGGAGGCGCATGGGATAACGGAAAAAAATATATTGAAACCGGCGCAATTGAAGGTCATGGCAGGCATTCCGCTGCCCATGACGCTGCCATAATTGGAGACACCGTAGGCGACCCGCTAAAGGATACAGTTGGTCCTTGCTTGGACATATTCATCAAGATGATGGCTACCGTATCGCTGGTTACCGTAGCGGTATTTGCCAACAATAACCTGCTCGCTTGGCTGGGAATCACTTTTTAAGACAAAATTTTAACAGAACAAATTACGGCTGCCGCACAAATATGCGGCAGTCGTTTTTTGTTAATACGAGTATGCTTTCTGTATATGGTGTAAGTCTAGGTAAGGCTTTATTTAGTCCGAAAGCTCATTATATAGCCCACGCGGCACATAATGAGTATGCAATAGCTTATGCGCTATTTCGCCGTTCGGTTTGCCGAGGTATGCATCGTAAAGCGCAATCAAATCGGGGTTTTCATGAGATTTTCTTATTGTTTTACCCTCATCTTCACTGAATAGCGCCTTCATGCGTTTTTCTCTTATCAAGGGGTCATGGCTGAAAGGCTGCCCGCCTCCGGCAATACATCCGCCGGGGCAGCCCATAACCTCTATAAAGTGATAAGGTGAAGTTCCCGCCCTGATTTCATCAACGAGTTTTCTCGCCCCATCAAGCCCGCTGGTTACCGCAATCTTTACTTCAAGTCCGTCAAGCGCCTTATAGGCGGGCAGCGGATTTTCAATAGTTAGCGTTGCAGTTTTAATCTGGTCAAACCCTTCAATCGCCTCAAGACGCAAGCCTTCAAACGGAAATTCCCTGCCGGTAACGACTTCGTATACGGTTCTTAGCGCCGCTTCCATAACGCCGCCGGTAACGCCAAATATATCCGCCGCGCCTGAGGATAGCCCAAGCGGTCTATCAAATTCGCTGTCTTCAAGTTCGCTAAATGGAATACCAAATTGACGGATTAAGTTAGCAAGCTCTCTGGTGGTTAAAATCGCATCGACATTTTTAAGTCCGTCTATTTCCATTTCCTCCCTTGTAATTTCAAATTTCTTAGCCGTACAGGGCATAACTGAAACAACAAATAATGAAGCTGGGTCTACATCTATCTTCTCAGCATAAAATGATTTGATAAGCGCGCCAAGCATCATCTGCGGCGATTTACAGGTAGATAGGTGCGAAAGCAGGCCGGGGTAATGGTTTTCAAAATACTTTATCCAGCCCGGGCTGCAGCTTGTAAGCATGGGGAGCGTCGCCTTGCCTCCATCTAAGAATGTAGATACGCGGGTTAGAAATTCTGTTCCCTCTTCAAGTATAGTAAGGTCTGCCGCGAAGTTCGTATCAAATACATCGTCAAAACCTATTGCCCTAAGCGATGCTGCCAGTTTTCCGGTGGCGCTAGTGCCGGCAGGGTAGCCGAACTCCTCGCCTATCGCCACCCTAATTGCAGGCGCAACCTGAACAACTACACGCTTTTTGGGGTCGTTAAGCGCATTTATTACAGGGGTCAGCGCATCGGTTTCAGTAAGCGCTCCGGTTGGGCATACGGCAACACACTGCCCACAGTACGCGCAGGCGACTTCATCCAGTAAAAGCCCCCCTGTCGGTCCTACTACCGTTTCAAAACCGCGATTTTGCGCGTTGAGTACGCCTGCAGCCTGAACTTCGGAACAAGCAGTAATACAGCGGCGGCATAGTATACATTTTGACATATCACGGGTTATGGCAACAGTTTTTTCCGATGGGGCAGGTGAGCGCTCACCATCATAGCGCGATTCGGTAACACCTAGCATTTGCCCCAGCTTCTGCAACTCGCAATTCTGATTGCGCTTGCAGAACAGGCAATCCCTATCATGGTCGGATAGTTGAAGTTCGTACATTATTTTTCTAGTACGGCGCACACGCTCACTGTTAGTTAGGATTACCATTCCATCCCTAGCCTGAGTGATACAGGATGCCTGAAGCGTTTTTACGCCCTCAACCTCTACAAGGCATATGCGGCAAGCGCCCGCCTTATGTTTTCCCTTAAGATAGCAAAGCGTTGGTATATGAATATTATTTTGTTCCGCAGCCTCAAGGATTGTTGAGCCTTTCTTCGCTTGAACGGTGCGTCCGTTTATAGTAAGTGTTAGCATAATTACCTCCGATCACAGTGCAGGCAGCGCATTGCCTCTGCCATCGCATTCAATTTACGGTAGCCGAGATCAACTTCGGCAAAGGAGCCCGTTCGCTTTTCAAGCGGGAGAAAGTCTTCAGGGAAACGCCCGATAGAATCGATTTCGTCATCATCTATTATCTGCGGTATTTCAACCTCGGGTCCTTTATTAAGTTCACCATTGCCGCCCAGATAGCGGTCTATTGCGCTTGCGGCATGTTTGCCATCGGCAATTGCCGTGATTACTTCGTGCGGTCCTCTTACAATATCGCCACCCGCGAAAACGCCATCTATTGTAGTCATCTGCGTGTCGGGGTCTACAATAAATGTTCCCCAAGGCGTAATGCCTATATCTTCTTTTTTAATAAACGGCAAGTCCGCATTCTGGCTGATTGCGACAATCGCGACATCAGTATCGAAAATAAAATTACTCTCGGGAATTTCAACCGTGTTTCTTCTTCCCTGCCTATCAAAATTAGTAAGCGTGCGGCGCATACATTCTATCGCGCTTAGCTTTCCATCGTACGCCGCGATAAAGCGCAGGGGAGAAACGAGTTCTTCTATCTTTATGCCTTCCCTGATTGCTTCTTCTACTTCTTCGCGGTAAGCGGGCATCTGCGCTTCAGTGCGGCGATAGAGAATTGTAACTGAAGATGCGCCAATTCTAATCGCGGTACGAGCAGCGTCAATTGCAGTATTGCCTCCGCCAATTACCGAAACTTTTTTACCATCTAGGTGGATATTGCCGTATAGTTTAACCTCTTTAAGAAAATCTATGCCGGGCAGCACGCCTTCTAAATCTTCGCCGGGGATATTTATCTTCTGCGGGAACTGCGTGCCTATCGCAACGAATATGGCATCAGTTTCTTTTCGAAGCGTTTCAAAATCAATATCTTTGCCTACTTCCGTATTTAAATGGAGCTGGAAGCCTGAGCGCTGCATTTCCTCTATTTCGCGACGCAATACTGCGCTAGGCAGGCGATATTCCGGTATGCCGTAAGCAAGCACACCGCCTGCAACATGGTTCATCTCGTATACATCAACCGTATAGCCCTTGCGTGCAAGGTAGTACGCGCAAGTAAGCCCAGCAGCGCCGGCGCCTATTACGCCGATTTTCTTGTCTATTTTCTTTACTGCCGGCTCGCTGTATGTAGTTCTGTTTGCATAGGCATAGTCGGCTACAAATCGTTTTAAAGCGCAAATTGAAATAGGCTCATCAAGCGTAGCGCGGCGGCATTTGCTCTCACAGGGGTGCGTACACACGCGTCCGCAAACGGCAGGCATAGGGTTTTCACGCCTGATTAGAATATCCGCATCAAGGAAACGGCCGCTTGCAATAAGCGCTAAGTAGCCCGGAATATTTATATTTGCCGGACAGGTATTTTCGCAGGGCGAAACGAATAAATCCTGACATACGCCCGCGCGACAGTAATGGTTTTTGATATGCTCTTCGTACTCTTCCCTGAAATTGCGTATAGTGCTTAACACTGGATTTGGCGCCGTTTGCCCAAGCCCGCACATAGACGCTTCAGCTATCGCTTCGCCAAGTTCCTCAAGGCGCTCTATATCCCCTTCCTCGCCTTTGCCGGAAGTAATGCGCTCCAGTATCTCAAGCATACGCTTTGTACCTATTCGGCACGCCGTACACTGCCCGCAGGATTCATCGCGGATAAAATCCATAAAATAGCGCGCCGTATCTACCATGCATGTATCCTCGTCCATGGCGATTAGACCGCCGGAACCCATTATCGCGCCTAGTTCCTCAAGCGGCTTATAATCGGCAGGGGTGTTAAGTTTATCCTGCGTTACACAGCCGCCGGACGGACCGCCAATCTGCGCCGCCTTAAAGGCTTTCCCGGGCGTTACGCCACCGCCAATTCGGAATAGAATATCTCCAATAGGCATGCCTATAGGCACTTCTACAATACCGGTGTTTACAATATCGCCCGCCAGCGCAAATACTTTTGTACCCGGCGCGTCTTGCGTGCCTATGCTCCTGTACCAGTCGCTCCCCTTTTCCATAATCGCGGGGATATTCGCAAGCGTTTCAACATTGTTTATAATTGTCGGATGTCCGTAAAGACCGCGCTGGAACGGATAAGGCGGTTTTTGCCGCGGCTCGCCGCGCTGACCTTCAATCGAGGCTAAAAGCGCTGTTTCCTCACCGCATACGAAGGCACCGGCGCCTATTCTTATATCTATGTCAAAACTAAATCCGGAATCAAAAATATTGTCGCCAAGTAAGCCTGCTTCCTCTGCCTGCTTAATCGCTACCTTTAGGCGCTCAATCGCAAGCGGATATTCCGCGCGGACATATACAAATCCACTATTCGCCTCAATAGCAAAACCGGATAAAAGCATACCTTCTATAAGCGTATGCGGATCACCTTCTATAATGCTTCTATCCATAAAGGCGCCGGGGTCGCCTTCATCGGCATTGCACACGAGATATTTTATAGAACCCTCCGCATTTTTACCTGAGCGGAGCTTAATGCCGGTAGGAAAACCCGCGCCCCCGCGGCCGCGCAAGCCTGATTTCTCTATAGTATTAACTACATCCTCCGGATTTCCCTCGCAAAGCGCTCTGGCAGCGGCAAAATAACCGCCCCCGGCTATATAGGCGGATAAATCCGAGTAATCTATGCGACCGCAGTTACGCAGCGCAATTCGAACCTGCTCGGAAAAAAAGCTGATGTCATCAAAGTTTGGAATATGACAGCCCTTAACATGGTCATAAAATGTGTGCTCAGTTAGAACCTTATCCTCAATTAAGAACGACTCCAGCACTTTTTCAACGATTGCCTCATCTAAACCGGTAAAGAACAAATTATCGGGCAGTATTAGCATTACAGGGCCAACGGCGCATGTTCCTATACAGCCTGTTCTGATGAGTTTAACATGCTCAGAAAACCCAAGCTTATCAACAGCCTTCTCTGCCGCCTGATAAACCTGCTCACAGCCGGACGAAACACAGCCCGCGCCGGCGCAAAGAAGAAGCTGGTAACGGTACTTCTTTTCTTCCGCAATAAAATTGTCGCGTATGCGCTCTAAATCGAGAACAGAAGCAATTCTTTCACTCATGATGTTTCCCCCTTTTCAAGTTCCGCAAGAAGCTTGTCTACCTTGGCAGGTGTCATCTGCTTATAGACATCGTCGTTTATCATAAGCGCGGGAGCGAGCCCACATGCGCCGATACAACGCGCTATTTCAAAGGTATAGAGCCTGTCGGGCGTTGTATCGCCGATTTCAATTCCAAGTTTTTTGATAAGATGGTCAACCAGCTTTTTACCGCCGCGCACATAGCAGGCAGTACCAAGACAGACCCTGATTGTGTATTTACCGCGCGGCTTAGTAGAAAAGAAAGAATAAAATGAAACAACACCGGACACCTTAGAAAGCGGAACATCGAGTTTTTCCGCCACCACCTTTTGCAGTTCAAGCGGCAGATAGCCATAAATCTCCTGAGCTGTGTGCAGTACTTGAATAAGCGCATCCTTACGACCAGCATAATAGTTATCGATAAAATCAATAATCTCTTGATAGTCTTCCGGATGCGTTCCTGAATCAGTCTGCGGTTTGACGACCATTGACATCTCTTTTGATTCTCCTTTCTCCGCCACTTTTCCAGTGCCGGACATAACGAATATTTGTATAACACAATTCAGCACAATATGCTGAAATACTCTCGGTTTTGGGTTCAGGTAAGTATAGTTAATTAATAAGACCTTTTTGTATTAAAATTCCATTAAAGCGACTAGTTACCGCAACTAGATTAAAAAAAGCAGTTTTTGTATAATATGAGCCGCATTATACATAGATTTAATTATATTGTCAATCAAATTCTTTGCCTTATTAATTGTAAGCAAAGCGTTTTATAAGTACCTTAAAAAGTAGTTACTAAAACCTAACTAAGCACAACAAGGGCTAGGAGTTTATAAGTTTAAAAAATTTTAAAGCTCACTCAAGTGTTAGGCTACAATACATTTATGACACGAGAAAGGAAAAACGAGAGACCCTTTGGTATAATATAAATCATCAAATAATATTAAGAAAGGATCTCTCAATGGCTAGTATAACAGAAGGAATGCGATATAGGAAGAAGATAGTGGAATATGCAATACTACACAACAATAACGCACTTGCAGCAAGAAAGTTTCGAAAAACGCGACAGTATGTAAGCTATTGGCGTAAACGGTATGTTAAGGGTGACATAGAATCACTAAGAAAAAAGTCCACGCGCCCACACTCTCACCCTAACCAACACACTAAAAAAGAACTGGAGCTTATTCGTCATATGTATAGATATCATAGGCATAAAGGCTTAGCGCATGTCTTTAGGAAGTGTCAAGATGAAGGTTATACACGATGTTATGATTCAATGTGTAGGCAAATTCGAAAGATGAAATTAAACACTAAGCCTAAGATAAAGCATTACTACAAGAAA
>JAAYRU010000049.1 GCA_012518615.1 Christensenellaceae bacterium
TATATCGCATTCCTTCTGTTATACTAGCCATTGAGAGATCCTTTCTTTAAATAGTTGTTGTTTATATTATACCAAAGGGTCTCTCGTTTTTCCTTTCTCGTGTCATAAATGTATTGTAGGCTAACATTTTGACTTCTCTACACACCGATTTTGTAGAGAAGTCAAACATTTGTGACACAGACCCTTTGGGAATATATTATTTGGAGATATTTTAGTTGAATGTTTGATTTTCTAACAAAGAAGTCGAAATTTTTGTCCGAATTAGCGATTTTATAATAAAGCATGGTATAATTAGCATAGAATGATGAGGGATTGATTAATCAAGATTCGCTCTTATTGTTGTAGAGGTTATTAATGAGGTGCTATATAAAACACAAATTATATGAGCTAAACACATAAATGGGAATGGCTTTCCAGTACACAATAAAAATTGTTGGCTATAAAGTGCTTGGAGATAGTTGCAAAGTATGAAGAGTAAGATATCAAGCAATGTTTTAGGAATTTTGATTAGGGATAATGTATACTCATCGGAAAGACCAATTTTTATGAATCTTAAGGAAAATAAGCATTTATTTAATAGGGAGATACAATAATGAATTTATTGGGGTTAAAAGTTAAACACAATGTTTTTGGAGATGGTGTGGTCATAGAAAAGGTAGACAGCTATATAACCGTAGAGTTTGTTGAAAAAACTGCAAAGTTTGCCTATCCGGATGTTTTTGAAAAGTTTCTCAAAGCTGAGGATGTTGATGTTCAGACGAATATTATCAAAGAAATTGAAATGATAAAAGTAGAAACTGAGCAAAAGCGCAAAGCAGAAGAAGCGAACAAAGCATCCGAGAAAATACGCACTGTCTCTACATATGGTGTAGCTTTGAAAACGAAGAGGACAAAAAGCATTGATGATATGTTTGCAAAGGATTATCATGTTGAAAATTTAGCTAGACAGCACATATTTACCTATCAGCAGGTAGAGGAACAGTTTGGTATTAGAATATCAGGCTTTGGGAGAGGAATAAATCCAACTGAAAATACTGTTGTTCTGATCTCCTCTATTGGTAAAGCTGGTGGTAACTTTGTTTATCATGATAAATGGACCAAAGATGGTGATTATATCTATTCGGGCGAGGGAAAAAGAGGTGACCAGAAAATGAACAGAGGAAACCTTGCGATTAGAGATGCTGCTCGTGATGGAAAAGAAATTCATTTGTTCATAAAGTTCTCTCCGAAAGATTACTACTATCAGGCTGTTTTCGAGTTGGCTGACTATAGCTATGAAGATGACAAAGATAAAGATGGCAACATTCGAAAAGAATATAAATTCCGTCTAAAGAAAGTGAATGTGGAACAAAAATGATAGAAGTAACAGCAGCTATAATACGACAAAACGGCAAAATTCTTATATGCCAGAGACCTGCAGACAAAAACTGTGGTCTATTATGGGAGTTCCCTGGTGGGAAAATTGAAGTAGGTGAAAGTGGTGAACAGTGTGTTATACGTGAGTGCTATGAAGAACTCGGTATAATGCTGCGTGTTGAGTGTGAATTGACCGATGTAGTATATAAATATCCAGATCGTACCGTACATATATATTTCTATTTATGCGAAATTGTTTCAGGCGTTCCGAAAAACAAGGAGCATAATGCGATTGCTTGGATTACACCAAATGAACTGAGACAATATAAATTTTGTCCAGCTGATGCAAAAATGCTAAAGATGTTGCTTGAAGAGTCAGATAGTATATTGTTTAAATAGATAAATAATTTCAAATACTTTCAAGCACATCAGTCCAAAGTGTAGATGACATATCAGACGGCATAATATAGCTATGCATAGGTGATAGGCTAAACTTAAACACTTTTGGGCTGTCGGGCATACAGTTGCGCTTGAATTGGGATGCGAAAAACCTTTTGTAGAAGGAATTTAGCCTTGTGGAAATATATTTTTTATCGTATTCATCATTAAATGCAGTATTTGCTAGGCTCAGTATTTCAAGCGGTTCTTTTTCATCTAAATGATGGTACAGGAAAAAGTCGTTCAATATGTATGGACCTAGTATTTCCTCTGTATGTTGCTTTCCAGGCATAAGCTCAGGGCTTATAGGGGTGTTCAGTATATCTGTAAGAACATTTTTTAATTTGGAATCCGAAGAGGCAGCTTTATGTTCTACCGCAAGCCTAATAAGCGTTTTAGGTATGCCCGCGTTAACTCCGTACATGCTCATATGGTCTCCGCCGAATGTGGTAAAGCCAAGGGCAATTTCGCTCATGTCACTGGGACCTACCATTAGTCCGTCAACTTTATTAGATAAATTAAGCAGTATTTGAGTGCGCTCCCTAGCCTGTGCGTTTTCGTACACTACATCTTTTTTATTGTGATTAATAGTATTGAGATGGCTTTTTATATCCTCTACTATGGATAACTCGTTAAGTTTTATATCTAGCGCAGAGCAGAGTTCTCTAGCGTTTTTTAGAGTTCTATTACTTGTGCATTCGCATGTAAGCGTATATACATGAGCATGGGTATTAGGCAAATCTAGTATTTTAAGCGTTCTTACAATAATCAAAAGCGCCATACTGCTGTCAAGCCCGCCGGATAATCCTAGCACTAAGTTTTCTATGCCGGTGTTTCGCATTCTTGTTGCAAGTCCTTGCGCTGGTATTTCAATGCAATCGAAAAGCTGTTGATGCTTATTACCGGTCAAAAAGGGTATTTTGGGATTTGAATAATGCTGATACTCTTTTGTTAAAATAGGCTTACTGTTGCTATTTACATAGCAGTACGCGTCATTAGCAAAAGGCTTTGAGAAGCCAAGCAGATTGCCGTTTTTTGCTACAGCGCATATACCCGCATGTACAGTGTATGTGCTGCTTTCCGCTTTTCCTGCCTGCGCGAGCGCAACGATTTTATTTCTTAATAAACTTATTATATCGTTTTGTATATTCGCATAATCGCCTGCAATGTATGCTTTGTTTGATGGGATGAGTATAATATCCGCATTATCACAATTGCTTCCAATTGCGAATGTTTTCCCATTAGGCAATGCTTTAGCCTTTTTGCTTACTTTTATACCTTGCCATAGAGTTTCTTGAAGAAAATCATCAAAAGGATATTTGCTATCACTAAGAGGAATAAGGCTTATTATTTTGCCATTATGCATTATTGCCACAACATCAATCAGGCTACCGCAATCTAGCCTTATAGGCATGCCTACTATTACATATTGGTTTTTTACCTGCTCTGCTATTATATGCGCCGCTTTTTTACAGGCATTAATAAGCGTAGGCTGTCTATACATATGCCCGCATGATGCGGAAGAGATGCAAAGCCTTGGAAAAAGTATTATATCAGCATCGCTAAAGCGCTTTATGCTGTTTATTATCTGCTTAGTGTTATATTCAACAGCAGCAGGTTTTCCATCAGGTGAAACGCAGGCAATATTAAGCATACTATATTCGCAGGTCTTTTGTGGCGTAGCGCAACGTACCCAAAAGCAGAGAAGTTATTGTAATAAGCCCGTAGTATTTAGCAAAATACATATCGAAAGCGCCCTTGGTTACTATCTTTGCGGGTTCAGTAAAATAGATAGGTGTAATATACTTAAAAATGTCTTTTCCGACATCAAGGTTAATAAGCAAATTCATTACATACAGCGTAAGCGCTATACCTACGCCAACGCCTGTTGCCTCATGGGAAATAAATGCGGATATAGAAAAACATATGCTGCCCACGCATACAAAAAGTATGAAAAGTGAAAGCTGTATCTTTAAAAACAGATTAATATCATAAGGTTGTTTAAGCATAATAAAGCTTGTATATGCGCCTATTGAATATATAATAACAAACACAAGCAACTGTACAATAAGCGCAAGCCATTTTTGCAATATTACCGAAAGGCGGCTTATTGGATGGGGGAATAGGAACTCTGCGGTATGTCTGCCTTCCTCTTTTGATAGCATGGATATGCCCATTACGCAGGAAAAAGCGCAGCCTATAAGCAGCATTGTATTGCCCGCCTCAAGCGAATAGTAGTTGAGCAGTTCACCCATGTCCAGCTTATCCATGGCAAAAGCCTGCGCCAAAGGTCCAAGACCTGCAACAAGTTTCTCAACCATTTTCATCTGGTTTTGTACCTTGGGTTGAACGCTCATAATAAGTAACATCAATACACAGCTTGCAAGGCTGGTTATAAATGTTGCTTTTTTACCCTGTTTTAATTCGTGGAAAAATATAGTCATAATTATTCCCCTCTTTCATATACATGGAGGAATATCTCCTCAAGGCTGGGTTCGGTGATTATTATATCGCTATATGGGAGATGGTTGATTTTCGCAAGTAAGTCATGCATATCGCCTTGATATAGTACGCTGCTCTCGCTTGTATGTATATCCACCTTTAATACACCAGGGAAATTAATAATATCCTGAGTAAGTTCGTTTATCCCTCGCAGTGTTATACGCCTTGCGGTGTTTTCGCCTAGCCTTGATACGCTGTCGCTAACAAGTATATGCCCTTCCCTTATTATGGCGGCGTGGCTGCAGTGCTGCTGTACTTCACTTAATACATGCGAAGATATAAATATAGTCGCTCCTTGGCGGTTGCGCTCAAGGAGTATATCCCAAAACGCTCTTTGAACAAGTGGGTCAAGCCCGCTTGTTGGTTCGTCTAATATAAGCAGTTTTGGTTTATGTTGCATTGCGGCGACTATTGCTACCTTTTTTTGGTTGCCGAATGATAAATCCGCTACCTGCCTTGTGGGGTCAAGCCCAAGTCTGTCGCTTAGCACCCAACTTTCCCTCTCGCAGTCCTTCTTGCGAAGGCGGGAGGACATGCGGAACACATCCAGCGCCCGCATACCCCTATAGTAAGAGGCTTCAGAAGGCATATAACCTATTTGTTTTAATACGCTTCGGCTTTTCATGGGGATAGTATTTCCAAGCACGCTTATATTGCCGGAGCTGGGTCTAATAAGCCCAAGAAGCGTCCTAATAAATGTGGACTTACCCGCTCCATTAGGGCCTATAAAGCCGAATATCTGCCCCGGCAAAACTTCAAGGCTTACATTCTCTATACCCCTTGCTCTGCCGTAACGTTTTGTAAGGTTTTCAGTTGATATTGCTGTATCCATACATCCGCCTCCTTGGTCTTAGAAAAACCTTTGTGTATTATAGCATATTATTAGCTGTTTTGGGTAAAAGCTATACGCAAAAAAACCACATCGCTGTGGTTTTTAGAATTTTCGCCGTATGTTACTTTTGAGCTTCCTGTATTGCGGCGAAACATTCGCTACAATATACCGGGCGATCGTCTTTGGGCAGGAAAGGTACTTGAGTTTCCTTACCACATTCGGCGCAAATCACATCGTGCATTTCACGCCTGGCATTGCGTGCGCGCTTGTTGTTTTGGCGGCATGTTTTGCAACGCAAAGGCTCATTTTGAAAGCCTTTTTCCTCATAGAATTCTTGCTCGCCTGCGGTGAACACAAATTCCTGTCCACAGTCCTTGCAAACAAGCGTCTTGTCTTGATACATGGTCTTCATTAACCCCCTAATGGTATAGTGGCGGAATTCCTTGCTGACACTGGTCTTTGCCCCCACACTCGCCTGCTGGAAACTTGCAGAGCCTAGCTCCACGCCTTCCTCTCGATTGCTCGGCAGGGCTTACATCTAGTTCGCACCATGCTCACGGAATCTATCTCCGCTTACGTGGACCGCTTTGCCTGCGACTGGCATCGGTTTTCAACCACAGACCAAGGAATAAGCCGTAGAGATTATAAAACGAAATTTAAAAAATAGCAAGAAAACAAGGAAATTCAATTAAAAACCGCTGTTTCCAATGAGCACAGCGGTTTAAATGTTACTTTTAGAGGACCTTTTCGTACAGGTGGTAGTAGGTTAGACCCGTATCTGCGTAGTAAATCTCAATGGTATCTATAAAATCATAGCCTATTGATGGATACAACCTCTCGGCAGGCAGGTTTCCGCGGAGCACATCAAGGCGTATAGCCTTGTAGCCTAATTTTTTGGCGTGGTTTTCTAAATGTTTTAGCATTTTTGAGCCTATGCCATGCTTTTGGTACGCAGGGTTTACGCCAAGAACATGCAGCATAAGGCATTCATCAAGTTTAAATCCGCTCTTCCATTCAACATTTTTATATTCATCGTTATAGTTGCTATCAAGCATTGCTACTGCAAGAATTGTATCCCCATCCATAGCAGCATGCATACACTCAGTGTCGATGGCTTCTCTTATCATTTCTTCATCAGGGTATATGCCCTTTTTCCAACCGGGGGAATATTTGGCATCATCCAAATGCTCAATGAGCATATCATAAAAAGCGTTTATATTTTCAAAAGAAAGCCCTGTATTTACAAAACGCATAAATCCTCCTAAAAAAATACCGCGTAAGCGGTGAAATGGTACTCCCGGTGCGATTCGAACGCACGACCCCTCGCTTAGGAGGCGAGTGCTCTATCCCCTGAGCTACGGAAGCGCAAGAGCTTTAAGCTCGGTAGCCATTTTATCACTAGTTGCAGTTTAGCGCAAGGTGGGTATGCATTTTGCCAGAGGTTTGAATTTTTACAAATTCTTTAGCTAATAATGCTCATAATACGTTTGCGTGTAGGGAAGTCAAACATTTGTGACACAGACCCCTTGGGTAATAGTGTTGCTTAAAAGCTGTTGACTGATATTTATTTTCTCTGATGTTTTAGTCAAGGTCTTTAGAGCGTAGCGTACCTTGATGAA
>JAAYRU010000050.1 GCA_012518615.1 Christensenellaceae bacterium
TATATATCTATTATACCACAGATACGACAGATATACAATGCCAAATTAAACAAAACCCGTGAAAGTATTGAAATTAATAACATTCACGGGTGTTTATTTGTTGGTAAGTGTTAAAGTCAGGAAAAAGCCATGTAAGCCCCCTTTAATATATATCATACTATAACACGCCAAGCGCAAAAATAAAACGCCATTTTTTGCGCAGAATACACAAAAACCGGTTGAAGCATTGGTTTCAACCGGCAAATTAATTTATTTTCGCACTATTCCTTAGGCAGTTTATACTCTTTCATAAGCTCTTTTACCTTATCTTTATAAGAGCTGTCTTTTTCTTTAACATCTGTCAGGTATCCATGGGAATCGAAGGAACCGGTGTGAACTTCAATCATGGTATTGGCAATGTTGGAACAGTGGTCGCTCACACGCTCCATAGCATTTGAAAGGTCGGTAAGCATAACCCCCGCCTCAGCTGAACACTCGCCATCTTTCACCCTGCTTATATGGCGCAGGCGCACGGCGCTGTTTAGGCGGTCTACAACTTCTTCTAAAGGCTCAATAAGGCGAGCTAGCTCTATATCCTCATTGCGGTAAGCAATTAGCGTTCTGTCAAGCACATCGTTTACAGCCCTTGAATATACCGAAAGCTCATTGAGTGCTTTTTGGCTAAAATTAAGAGGGTCTTCTTCTACACGCCGCGCTTCAATAGCAATATCGAGGGAATGGTCGGAAATACGCTCAATATCTACTATGCTGCTCATCATCACATTAAGCAGACGGTTGTCCCCCTCATTGATGTTTTTTTGACTGATTTTAAACAGGTAGTCGCCCATCTTATCTTGATATTGGTCTACAACACCTTCAAGATATTTAACCCGCTCAAAATCCTTATCATTATAATTATGGATTAGCTCAAGGGCAAGCCTCACTCCTTCCTGCGTCCTTTCCATCATACGAACGCTTACATCAAAAGCCGACCGCAATGCCATTCCGGGGGTTTCAAGCAAGCGATCTTCCAGCAGACGGAATTCCTCGCTCCTTTCTTCCTTTTCCTTTTCGCTTTCGGGAATAATTATATAGGTTAGCTTAACCAATCCATTTGCGAAGTTTGAAAGTATTAGAGTGCTAAGCACATTAAAAGCCGTATGTGTAATGGCGATTAAAAAGGGCGTCGCTTCCATATCCATTAAAGGAATATGAACAAAAAAATTAATTATATAAAACGCGCTCATAAGCACAATACTGCCTATGGTATTAAATAGAATGTGTATAGTAGAAGCTCTTTTGGCGTTTCGATTTGCGCCAAGGGCAGCGAGCAATGCAGTAATACAGGTGCCAATATTTTGCCCCATAAGTATGGGAAGGGCGGCGCTGTACGGCACAATACCCGTAACCGACAGAGCCTGCAAAATACCTATAGCAGCAGATGAGGACTGAATAATCATAGTGAGCACAGCGCCTACCAACATGCCTAATATGGGGTTAGAAAAGCGGATAAACAGCAGTTGGAAGCTCTCCATTGCTGCTAAAGGCTTCATAGCATCCGACATATTGTTCATGCCGAAAATAAGAATTGCAAAACCAATCAAAATTTTACCTGTCGTACGGCGGTTTTCCCGCTTGCTTATCATTATCATAAGCACGCCTACCATGGCTAGGACGGGTGAAAAGTTGGTGGGGTTCAATAATTTAACAAACAAGTTGTCGCTTGTGGTTCCCGTCATGGATAGCAGCCAAGCCGTTATTGTGGTGCCCACATTTGAGCCCATAATAACGCCTGTTGCCCCAAAGAGCCTCATAATACCGGAGTTTACAAGCGACACTACCAAGGTAGTTGTTGCCGATGAGGACTGAATAACCGCTGTGACACCGGCTCCCAGCAATATGCCTTTCCAAAGGTTATCGGTAAGGCTTTCTAAAATACTTTGCAAGCGCCTGCCGCTAATAAGCTGCAGGCTGTTGCCCATCAAATCCATACCATACAGGAAAAAAGCCAGGCCGCCAATTAGCTGCAGTCCGTGAAAAATAGTCATTTTCGTCTCCTTTGCTCGGTATTAACCCCGTTTATTTACAGGGCTGCGCATATTATTGATAATTGCCACGAAAAACAATATAGAGTATATTATAAATGAAAAACCAAATAATTTCCATATCATTTTTGATTATTTGGCTTCCCTACCGTACAAAATACGCAAAACACCGTTTTCAGCCTTGACTAAAACAGAAAATAATGTTATTCTATCACCTGCCGCATTTAATCGGTGGCATTTAGGTAAGACCCATTAGCTCAGTCGGCAGAGCACTTGACTTTTAATCAAGGTGTCCCGCGTTCGAGTCGCGGATGGGTCACCATCCCTTGTGGGATACGCATATGGTGTAAGGAGTAAAGTCCGTCAACAAGCACTCCTTTGGTAATGCGGACGTGGCGGAATCGGCAGACGCGCTAGACTTAGGATCTAGTGCCTAACGGCTTAAGAGTTCAAATCTCTTCGTCCGCACCACTATATTTTGCGGTAGTAGCTCAGTTGGTAGAGCGCCACCTTGCCAAGGTGGAGGTCGCGAGTTCGAGCCCCGTCTACCGCTCCATTTTTTTAAGCGGGTGTAGCTCAATGGTAGAGCTCCAGCCTTCCAAGCTGGCTACGTGGGTTCGATTCCCATCACCCGCTCCATTTTATGAGTGGGAGATATTATACTTAAAAACGCCATGCAAAAGCGGGCGTTTGTTATTTTGGGTTGAATATGCGCTGATAAGTACTATATGTGCAACACTGCATGTTAGCCTACAATACATTTATGACACGAGAAAGGAAAAACGAGAGACCCTTTGGTATAATATAAACAACAACTATTTAAAGAAAGGATCTCTCAATGGCTAGTATAACAGAAGGAATGCGATATA
>JAAYRU010000051.1 GCA_012518615.1 Christensenellaceae bacterium
GGGTTTGCACAAGTACAAGCAGAACTAAGCGAAATGTTCGAAAAAACCGCTTCCCCCTAGGGGGAAGCAATAGAAGGCTTAACAATGTATTTTACAAGAAGGGTTACACAAAACTATTGACACTACCTAACAAAAGCAAAGCAACCAACGGATAACCACATTATGAGGGAAAATCGTTGGTTGCTGTCATTATCCCGATAAAAACCAGCTACTGCAAGAAAAGAGAAAGTTAATCACTTTCAGCCACATTGATGTGTGGCAACCTTATATAGCAAAATATCCTTGACCTTCAAATCTCTTTTTCACATAAAAAAAGACTTGGAGGTATCGGTATGTCCGATTATAAAAAAAGCGAATACGCTATCAATCGCAACAGGGGCGGGATTGTCTACCGCTTTGCAGAATCCATTGTAGAAATAGACCTGCAAGATTTTCTTCAATCAAGTCCTGAATTGACTGAGCAGGACTTCCTCCATTGGAAGCAGGTTTCCGATCAAATGTATCTCGAAGAAAAAAGGGCAAACTGGCGAGAAAGCAACAAAAATGTTTGTTTACACTGTACCTTAAAGGATGCAGCATTGATGGTTCAGTCAGCAGAGGATAGTTATTTTCAAGGGCTTGAAGAAGAAAAAATCAACACTCAAAGGAAAACGCTGTTGTCTCTTGCGAAGCAAGCCATCAATTCACTGAGTGACATTCAACGCCGACGTTTCATCCTTCATGCTGTGCATCAACTAAGTTACCGAGAAATCGCACAAGTTGAAGGTGTGTCTCCTCAGAGTGTCCATCGTTCAATTCAAGAGGCAAAAGCAAAAATCAAAAAAACAATATAAAAACAAAATCATGCCATGAAAAGGGGTGACAAAAGGGCTGTTTTTGCAAGTTAAGTGAAGGGTAAAAAAAGAAGCCCCGCTGTCTTGGCACTTTTAGTCAAAGATGTAAGGCAAGCCAACTCTTCAATGTACCTTGACAAGTTAATATACATTCATCAGAAACATTCTGCTGCGGGCGTTGAGAAAGCGTCAGCCACATCAGCGGTACGCCATGACCCTATTTTATAGTAGGCGAGCGAGAAATACCGGCTGTAAATATCGGGTTGCTACCGATAATGGCCATGAGGCGCAGCTAGGATAATGATACTCCTGTCCAGCCACAAGGTCGAGCGTGATAAAACCGTCGCAACCAATGGGGGCAGCTCGGAGAGAACCTCGGAGGGGTGAGATTCCCGTGGAGCAGGTACGCAGCCTGCCTTCTGATGATTTCCTATCCCCAGGGGGTCAAGGACAAATGTGGGGATAGCCTGGCGGTCAGTGATGCCAGCTGTCCGTCAGGCTAATATCCATCTAATATTGTATTTCATGCGGAGGTGCATATTGAATACACATTCCATTAAATCAAGTTGTAATATTGCCAAGAGCAAGAAACAACACACTGAAACAACATCAACTCAACTTCACATAATTGGTGAAAGGAGATTTACAGTATGTCCTGTTTTTAAAGAGAATTGTAACAGAAATCTTGGTTCCACATTGATGAAAATGATGGTTGATGAGGTAAGACAGTCTGATAATCGGCAAGCGTGACAATCGTTTTTTTATCCTGTATGCTGACGCTGTAAATACTGCCTGTTGGCTGTCGGAAAGGAGGAAATAATGAAACAGTCAATGAGCAGAAAAAACAGGGATACTACCGCATTCCTATACCCAAGGTTGTCACGGGATGACAAGATGGATGGCGAAAGCTACAGCATCAGCAATCAAAAGAAGTTGTTGACCAAGGCGGCTAAAGACATGGGCTATAAACACTTGGTAACTTTCTGCGACGATGGCGTCTCAGGTGTAACCATGAACCGCCCAGGCTTCAACGAAATGATGAAGGAGCTTGAAAAGGGTCACGCTTCAGCTGTTTTTGTCAAGGACATGTCTCGCTTAGGACGCAACTATCTGGAAGTTGGTCGTTTGATGGAAGAGTTTTTTCCAGAGAACGATATTCGTTTGGTTGCTGTGTCCGATGGAATTGATACTGCTGAAGGCGAAAATGAATTAACTCCTATCCGTAATTTGTTTAATGAATGGTATGCCCGTGATATCAGTAAGAAACGGCGTATCAGTAACAAAATACGAGGAAACGCAGGTGAGCCAATCGGAAGACCGCCTTATGGTTATCAAGTCGATCCAAACAACTCCAAGCGCTGGGTGGTTGACCCCGTAGCCGCTGCGGTAGTCAGACAAATCTATGAATGGACGCTTGATGGCTTTGGTCCAGCGCAGATAGCTGGTAAGCTCATGGATGAGGAGGTTCTAAATCCTACAGCTTATTGGCAAAGTATTGGTGTAAGGCGTTCCGGAAAGAAAGAGATTGAATCTCCTACAAGGTGGGGAAACGGAACAATCATCAAAATCCTGACATCCCAGGAATATTGCGGCGATGTTATCAATTTCAAGACTTACAGTAAGTCCTATAAGTTGAAAAAACGCATTGAAAACGACAAGGAAAATTGGGCGGTGTTCAAAGATGTGCATGAAGCCATCATCGACAGAACAACCTGGGAAAAAATTCAGGAGAAGCGAGGCAAAGGCCGTAAGCGAACGACAAGAACAGGACAGTCAAACATGTTCTCAGGCTTCTTAACCTGTGCTGACTGTGGACATGCGCTGCATTTTCACTTTAATCAGGGGAATCCTGACATCACTTACTTTAACTGCTCCAACTACAATCGTACCCGTGGCACCTGCAATGCTACCCACTACATACGAACGGATTTTCTGGAACAAGTTGTTCTTGCGGAGATTCGGAGATTGACTAAGTTTGTGGCACAGCATGAAAAGGAGTTTGCCGAAGCTATGATGGCATATTCGGCAGAGAAAGTCATATCTGACCTAAACTTAAAACGCAAAGAGCTAAACAGCTATCTGCATCGTGATAAAGAGTTGGATGTGATTTTTGAGAAACTCTATGAAGACAATGTCAGCGGCAAGATTAGTGATGAACGTTTCGCTAAAATGGGGCGTAGTTATGAGGATGAGCAAGCGAAGTTGTCCGAGAAAATCAAGTCTCTTCAGGCAATGCTGGATAAGGCAGAACAGCAGCAAATACCTATAGATACTTTTATCTCTATTGTCAGAAGGTATACCCGCATAAAGAAGCTTACGCCTCGAATGGTGAATGAGTTGATTGACCACATTGAAGTTTTTCACGCAGAAAAGATAGCAGGTGTTTGGGAACAAAAACTGATCATTCACTATAACTGCATTGGTTCAATCACCATACCTGAAGCTGCTTCTATTCCAGTTCCAAATATCTCTGTCAACACCAGAAAAGGGGTTTATGTGAACTATGCAAGCAATTAAAACGAAAAGTG
Source organism: Christensenellaceae bacterium (assembly GCA_012518615.1). GTDB lineage: Bacteria > Bacillota > Clostridia > Christensenellales > Aristaeellaceae > DTU024. Next base: position 3,362 of record JAAYRU010000051.1, read on the forward strand.
TCCTCACGGGATTCTCAAATCCTATAAGGACACTCATACTGGTGCGGGAAACAGGACTTGAACCTGCATGTCCTTGCGAACACTAGAACCTGAATCTAGCGCGTCTGCCAATTCCGCCATTCCCGCAAGCCTAATATTTAAGGCTTTCAGAGAATATCACAACTTTTATTACATGTCAAATGCTTAAATAATGTGTATTGGTACATATACTAAAAACAACACAGTAAAGGCATATGGATTTAGCGATATAATCAACACATCCCTGCACACAACAAAATAATACGCAAAGTAAAACGCCCGCAAAAGCGAGCGTTTTGTCTGCACTAAGTATGCTTATTAAAAGCCGAGGGCTGCCCATGTTTGTGGTCCTACCACCCCATCATCTTTAAGGCCTTTTGATTTTTGGAATGCTTTTACACATGTTACAGTGTAGTATGTGTATTCGCCTGATATGGCTTCGCGGTTGGTATCGAATATTTTGAGTTCTACTAAGCGCTGCTGTAGCTTTGTTACATTGGCATTCTTATCTTTAAACTGAAGACGAATAGGCTTCTTTGCAGGGCTAGTACCGCCCGAAGGCTTGGGTTTTGCATCCGGACCATATAGTTTCGCAAGTGTAACAGGACCGGCTATACCGTCCGCCTTAAGACCGTTGTTCTCCTGGAATGAACGAACACTTGACACAGTACGATATGAGTATAAATCAGCCTCTTTTACAGGATCGCTATCATAACTGTAATAACCTAGGGCTGCAAGCCTATTTTTAAGTAGCTTAACCTGAGGGTCGCGCTGCTTATACTGTAATCGGATATTTGCAGCTGGTACTGAAGGAGATGGGGCGCCGCTGCCAGCAGGCTTTGCGCTGCCAGAAAATAGCTTATTCCATGTTTGGGGACCTACCACGCCATCATCTTTTAATCCATTGTTTTTTTGGAAAGCTGCTACACATACTTTCGTATAGTAAGTATAAACATCGCTTGTGGCTTGCTCTCTTTTATCATCAAAATAACCAAGCGCTACCAACTTGTCTTTAAGCTGGGTGACTAGAGGGCTACGATCTTCGTACCTTAAGAGGAAGCCAGCAGATGTTGGATCAGCGGGGGTTATGGGCTTTGTGCCACTGCCAAAAAGCACGCTCCACGTATGCTCTCCAACAATGCCGTCTGCTCTTAGTTTATTATTCAGCTGAAACGACTTAACAGCAGCTAGCGTCAAAGTGTCAAACTCGCCTTCAATATAGCTGCCTGTTAAATAACCAAGCGCTTTAAGGCGTTCCTGTACTTTTTTAACATTATCGTTCTTATCCCCAAAGCTTAGCCGTATTGATGGGGCAACCGGCTTTGGCTTTGGTGCCTTGCCATCCAGACTGTTGAGCCGTGCAAAAGTATTTACACCTGCAACACCGTCTACCGTAAGTCCATTAACCCTCTGAAATGAGCGTACTGCAAGAACTGTAGTATAGTCATACTTATTTGTGATAACACCAGTATAATAGCCTAGGTATTTAAGTTGGTTTTGAAGCATACCTACACGAGTGCCGGTATCCTTAAACCTAAGTTCATATGCCATGGAGGGAACTATACTAAATAGCATAATCAGGCACAATATCGTTGCGGTTAATCGTTTTTTCATAGTTAGACCTCCTTGAGTCTTTGCAAATATTATAACAAATTATATGTTACATAACAAGAATAGTTTCGTTACAATGGATTGCAATTCCATTAAATATATTGAAAATCACAGGCTGAACAGTTTTATAGCCTCATATATGCTTGACGCATATATGCGTTGCACATCCTTTTCGGCAGGTGATACAGCATTTCTCCCCTTAGGAGATATAATCCTATTAAAGCCAAGTCTAGCGCATTCCGCTATGCGCCTATCCATAAGGGGCGCGGCTCTTATTTCCCCCGCTAGACCTATTTCGCCTATGGCTACTAGGTCATTAGGCAGGGGTACATCCCTAAATGATGAAGCAACCGCTAGGCACACCGCAAGGTCTGCTGCGGGCTCGCTAAGATACATGCCGCCTGCAACATTTATGTATACATCTTGATTATATAGCTTAAGCCCCGCGCGCTTTTCAAGCACCGCAAGCAGCAAAGCTATACGCCCTTGGTCTATTCCGTTTACCGTGCGTTTGGGCGATGCGTAGAAGGATTGAGCTACCAGCGCCTGTATATCTACAAGCATGGGACGCGTGCCCTCCATACTACAGAACACAACGGAACCGCTTACTCCCTTTGCCCTTTGGCTAAGAAGCATTTCCGAAGGGTTATCCACAGCCCGCATACCTTTTGCGGTCATTTCAAATACACCAAGTTCGTTTACGGAGCCGAACCTATTTTTTACAGCGCGAAGCAGGCGATATTGCCGCTGGTGGTCACCCTCAAAATAGAGTACTACATCTACCATATGCTCAAGCACCCTAGGACCTGCTATTGAGCCATCCTTGGTAACATGTCCCACCAACATAACGCCTACACCGCTTGTTTTGGCTAAACGCAAAAAAACAGAGGCGCATTCCCTTACTTGGCTTACCGAGCCGGGAGCGCTTGCCATTTCTGGGCGGTACATGGTCTGTATAGAGTCTACAACTATATAATCAGGTTCAATTGAGTTTATTTTATCCTCTATATTATCCATTGCGTTTTCAGTTAGAACCAACATAGAGCTATCTTTTGCGCCAAGGCGAGCTGCGCGCATTTTAATCTGCCTTGCGCTCTCTTCCCCGCTTATATATAGCACCTTTTTCCCTTGATCAGACAAATGACTTGCAACCTGCATTAAAAGAGTGCTCTTGCCTACGCCCGGCTCTCCGCCAAGAAGCAGCATACTCCCCTCAACTATTCCGCCGCCAAGAACTCTATCAAACTCCGTACTGCCACTTGCAATACGGTTTTCAGCGCTATCTTCAACGCTTGAAATCTCCTGAGCTTGCTTTCCCGTACCGGGCGCTCTTTTATTGGGTTTTGAAGGGGAAGTATCTTCCTTAATACTTTCCTGAAGCGTGTTCCATTCCGAGCAGCTTGGGCATTTACCGTACCAGCGCACGGTTTCAAAGCCGCAGGCTGTACATGTATAATAGGACTTAGCTTTAGACATCAAACCACCTTATCGAATAAATTCGCCAGCTATGCTATAATTATTCTACCATAAAGCTAAGGAGGATGCCATGAAAAAATCCGTTTGTTACATTGTAGGCTCGGGTAAGTTTCCCAAAAAAAGATTCAAGCCCGGAAAGGGCAGCCTTTTATTAGCTGCCGACGGGGGTTATGATAACCTAAAAAAAGCGAGATATGTACCCGATATAATAGTTGGAGATATGGATTCTATAAAAAAAATCCCTAAAAACATTCCAAGATTGGTGTTCCCCGAAAGAAAAAACGATACAGATATATCGCTATGTATTAAACTTGCCGAAAGGCTTAATTATAAAAAAATAGCGCTTTTAGGCATATCAGGAAGCAGGCATGACCATTTTATCGCTAATCTACAGCTTATGGCGCGGTATTCAGAAAAAGGTATACATATAAGAGCTATGCTCAAAAAGTGCGATATATACGCAATAACAAACGGTGTACTAGCCTTACCAAAGCTTGAAAAGGGCAAAATACTATCGGTTATATGTCCGTACGATAGGGCGCAGGGAGTAAGCCTTTTAGGGCTTTCTTACGAGCTAAAGGGTGCCACACTTACAAATAGATTTCCGCTTGGAATAAGCAATGAGGGTATAGGAAAATCACCAAAAATATGCGTAAAAAAAGGCACAGTTCTAGTGTTTGTGGAGAACTAGTTTTTGCTGCTCTCATTAATAAACTTATCTACCATAGCCTGCAGCTTGCTTTCCTGCTTTTCTACGTCCTTTAATAGAGCAATTTGCGCTCTTGCGCGCACTAAGTTATGTACAGGTGAGTTTACTTTAAAATACAGATCCCCATTTATATAGTCCGTCAAAAAGCGCATAGCAAGTTCGCATGTTATAACCTTTACGCCAAGCGGCAGGCGATAAAGCTCCTCATCGCTTAAAAAGCCGGTAGTTTCATCTATAAAGCCGCGGGTAAAAGCCTCGGCCTTTTTCATATTGAGCTTTATTTTAGAAGTATCTTCTTCATCTTCTGCGGCAGTGGAAGCACCAAAGCGTATAGCATCGCCATAGTCAAAGAGCACGGAGCCGGGCATAACGGTATCAAGGTCTATTACGCATAATGCCTTGCCAGTTGCGCTATCTAAAAGTACATTGTTCGCCTTTGTATCGTTATGGGTTACCCTTGTGGGCAGTATGCCTTTTTCGGTAAGCTTAATAATTTCCCCCATCATAACACGGTGTTCAAACATAAACTCGCACTCAGACTCTACGAACTTGGCTCTGCCTACTCTATCCTCGTCAAGCGCGCGCACAAACTGATAAAAGCGCTTTGTGGAATGGTGGAAATTTGGTATAGTCTCATGAAGCTGTTCGGCAGGAAAATCGTGTAACATTTTTTGGAAATTTCCAAAACCCCGCCCGACTTCTTCCATTTGAGAGAGCGTGTTTACTACGTCAAGCGCATCAGCATCATCTATAAATGTATAAGCCCTCCAGGGTTCGCCGTCTTTATCTACATATATATACTCATTGCTTAATGTGGGTATAATCTCAAGCACTTTTCTTGCGGGATCTTTCCCCTGCTCTATAAGCTTGCGCTTTATATGGTTGGTTACTGCAACTATGTTTGAAATTACCAGATGCGGATTTTTGAAAACATATTTATTAATATGCTGCAACGTATATATAATCTGCCTATCTTTATAGCTATAAGTAAGGCGGTATGTATTGTTTACATTTCCGCTTGTGATTTCGGCAGCTCTTAGATATGTGCCCTTAAACTTGAAATGCGGTATAACATCCTTGATTTTATTGTATACCATAAAACCCTCCTGAAATATCCATTTATTTTACCAATTTTACATTTATTCCTCACATATGTCAAACACGACAATGCCTCGCTTTTTTGGCGTCTTACAGCGTTGATTGAATTATTAACCCACTTATCGTATAATATATGTGTGGATTGTAATTTAACGATCATACATACAAGGGGGTATGTTAAATGAAACTAATAATCGCAATAGTTCAGGATGAAGATGCTACAAGGCTGATATCTTCACTCATGGATGATGGCTTTAGCGTCACAAAACTTGCTACCACGGGCGGATTTTTAAAATCCGGCAATACTACTCTGCTTATAGGCGTTGAGGACGATAGAAGACCCACCTGTCTTGGCATAATAGAAAAGGTATGCAAGAGCCGTAAACAGATAGCAACTTCTCCCGTTACACTTGGCGGCGCCAACGGTATGTATGCTCCATACCCTATAGAGGTTACTGTCGGGGGCGCAACAGTATTTGTGCTTGATATTGAAGAATTCCTCAAAATCTAAATTGCTAACATTTGACGATTTTTCCAAATTAAGCACAACGCTTTCCGCTAGCATTTCTTTATTTAAGCAGGGCAACCTGCCGCACACTCTGCTTGTGCTTGGCGATAGCGGCACAGGTAAGTTAAGTTTTGCAAAGTTATTGGCACAGATGCTCTTTTGCACTTCTAAAGGCGATAGACCTTGCCTTAGCTGTACAGCCTGCAATAAAATAAATAGTGGTACACACACAGGGCTTATACTGCTTGGCGCAAATAGAGAAGACAGCACAATAAAAATAGATGATGTAAGAGAGCTAATTTTAGAGCTTTCAAGCTATGGCATTGAAAGCGCTTTGCGTGTTGTTGTAATAGTTGATGCCCACCGCATGACTGTACAGGCGCAAAACGCCCTACTTAAATCCCTTGAGGAACCAAGCAGGGACTGCTATTTTATATTAACCTCGTCAAAAGAAAAAGCGCTGCTGCCTACTGTAATATCAAGGTGTACTGAGTTGCGTTTACCCCTATGGCCTAAAGACAAGCTTGTTTCAGAGCTTATTGAGCAAGGGGTTGAAGCCAACAAGGCGGAAGAAATCGCTTCTCTCAGCGGCGGCTCAATAGGCAAGGCTCTTGTTTACGCAAACGATGATAGTTTCCGTGAGCTACTCACGCTATTTGAAGATAGTTTTCTATCGCTAAATAACGAAAAGTCAGTAGCATATGCTTCAAGCAAACTAAAAGCCTCTAGAGACGATGGCGATATGCTAATAAACTTGCTTGAAATTTACACAACTAACCTGCTTAAAAAAGCGGATAATTCACAAGCGCTTAAGAACATAAATAATATGCTAAGCGCCATAGCCACCGCCCGCAAATGGCAGAAGAGCAATGTATCCTGGCAGGCAACGGTGGATTATTTATTATTTCACACATTGGAGGATTTATCTATATGGCACTAGTAATTGGCGTACGCTTTAATAACGCCGGCAAACTATACTTTTTTGACCCTGGCAATATGTGGGCAAATGTAGGCGATGCTGTAATAGTCGAAACAGCTAGGGGGATAGAATACGCCCAAGTGGTTATGGGCGTAAGCGAAGTACCCGAAGAGCAAATTCAATTCCCCCTAAAGCGCATAATTAGAACCGCAACATATGCAGATGGAATGCGTCAGTACGAGCTGCAGCAAAGACAGGAAGAAGCCTTCCAGATATGCAAGGATAAGATAAATGAGCACGGCCTTGAAATGAAGCTTGTAGCAGTAGAATTTACCTTTGACTGTAAAAAGCTTATAGCCTACTTTACAGCAAACGGCAGGGTAGATTTTAGAGCCTTAGTTAAGGATTTGGCGAGCGTATTTCGTATACGCATTGAACTTAGACAAATTGGCGTAAGGGATGAGGCGAAAATGCTCGGCGGGCTCGGTCCCTGCGGAAGACCTCTTTGCTGCGCTAAATTCCTAGATGATTTTGAGCCAGTATCAATTAAAATGGCTAAGGAGCAGAACCTATCGCTAAACCCCACTAAAATTTCCGGTATATGCGGCAGGCTTATGTGCTGCCTCAAGTACGAGGAAGAACACTACACAAATACCCGCAAAAGGATGCCCTCAATAGGCAGAACCGTGCGTACGCCCGATGGCGAAGGTGTTGTAACTGATATAAATATAATAAAAGAAACCGTAAAGGTACACCTAAACCCTGATAATGATGACAGCGTTGAAACCAGAATTTATAAGCTTGATGACATTATAAAAATCAGAAAAAACGCCGGCGCTTCAGAAGACGCTTCCGAAGAGTAATAATACAATATTAACGCGGCGGCAATATTACCGCCGCTTTTGTTTTTTTAAGATTTATTAGCCTAGAGGCTGTTTTTTTGCTATAAGCGTTGCATATTTTATAGATGAAAATCGTATAGACACATCCTGAAAGCCTGCATCTTTAAGCAGGGTAAAAAGCTCCTGTGCCAAAACCCGAGGCAAATTGCAGTTGTTTTTTCCAATAAGCGGTATTTCGCCATACATAAAAGGAAATAGGGGTATGGATATTATCAATTCCCCATCCTCTTTTATAACTCTATGTAACTCCTGCGCTATTTCTTGTCGACGGTTTTTTGTATAGCCGCTGCAAGTAATGAACACATTATTAAAGCTATTATCTTTCCAAGGCAAATCCCTTGCAGTACCGTATAGACATTCAAATTGAGGAGCTCGTTCGCTTATTTCAGCCATGCTGTTTTCGTCTTCACACAGGCAACATGCCCGTATTCTATACCTATCAGCAAGCGTCATAAGCAAGCCCGCATTTGCGCAGAATATTTCAAGCACAGCATTCCCATCATCCACCTGTGCCCATTTAAGCGCCGCACGCTGAGAGGCGTTTAGCCTAGGCAGTATAATATCCCCGCTTGTTGCGGCTCTTAACCTATCGGCAATAGTCTGCATAGTTGCACCTTCCTCTCTTTGTGACATTATTGTAACACAAAACAAGAAAAATTGCACGCATTTGTTAAATTTTTATTTCTTTAATTAACACACGCTTAATTTGTTGGTTCTATTTTTTGCATATATGGCTTAAAAATTATATAAATACTGGAAAAACACATCAAAAAGACGGCAAATTCTTACCGTCCATACTATTTTTTATAAGTCTATAAATCAATTAAACCAAACCTTAGTACAGAAAAGTATAAACAGCGCCATAGCTGCAGCCACTACCAAAGCAACAAGAAGTCCTGCTTTAAGAGATGCTCGTCTTACTATACGCATTTCATCTTTTGTAAGTTCATCAAAGCCTGTGCTTTCCCCGGGAGAAGCGGCAGGTGGGGCTGACCCTCCCACCCTTCCGTATGACATATATTTATCAAAATCCATAGAAACGATGGTGCGCCCATCGTCTATAAATTCGTCTTTCTTTTTCTTAGCCATATTTATGGCACGCCACCTTATGCCCGTTAATATCAGAAACCTTTGGGGCCTCTTTTGAGCATATATCCATACACTCCGCACAGCGGGTATGGAACTTACAACCCTTTGGCGGGTTTGCAGGAGAAGGTATGCTTCCCTCAAGCACTATTCGGTCCATCTTTACGGTTGGGTCGGGCATTGGCACCGCACTGAAAAGCGCCTTTGTATAGGGATGCAGGGGGTTCGAGAAAATCTCCCTCTTGTCGGCAAATTCTACAAGGGAGCCTAGATACATAACACCAACGGTATCTGAAATATGCTCTACAACGGACAGGTCGTGCGATATAAATAGATATGTTAAACCAAATTCATCTTGCAAGTCGCTAAGCAGGTTTATTATCTGCGCCTGTATGGAAACATCAAGCGCTGATACAGGCTCATCACACACAACAAAGTCCGGACTTAGCGCAATTGCTCTGGCGATACATATACGCTGCCTCTGTCCGCCCGAAAACTCATGCGGATATCTATCCTTATGGTACTCCTGTAGACCGCAAGCGAGCATGATTTTTGTTATATATTCATCGAACCTGTTTTCAGGAACCAATCCATGCTCCCTAACCGCTTCGCCTATTATTTCACCGACAGGCATACGGGGAGAAAGGCTGGAATAGGGGTCTTGAAATATTATCTGTATACGATGGCGTTGGTTCCTCAGCTCCTTTTTATCAAGCTCAAATATTTCTTGATTGCCAAAGTATACTTCTCCGTCCGTCTTGTCGTATAAACGCAATAGCGTTTTACCAACAGTGGTTTTACCGCAGCCTGATTCACCAACCAATCCCATAGTAGTACCACGCTTAATTTGGAAACTAATATCATCAACAGCCTTAACCTGCCCTACCACTCTGCCGAACATACCGGCTCTTATAGGAAAATATTTTTTAAGGTTCTTAACATCTATAAGAACATCGGATTTACTTTTCATTTTTATCCTCCATATACTGATGGCAGTAGACATAGTGCGTCGAGCTTAGCTTAACTTCACCTGGATAAGGACCATCGCATTTATCAAAGCTCTTATTACACCTATCCTTAAAATAGCAATAGTTAGGCATACTTACGGGATTAGGTACGGCGCCGGGTATACTGTAAAGCCTATCAACCTGTTTGTTTACAACAGGTTTGCTTGCCATAAGCCCAATAGTATAGGGATGCTTGGGATGTAGGAATATATCCTCTGCTGTGCCTTTTTCAACTATCCTGCCTGCATACATAACCACAACATAATCCGCCATTTCAGCAATAACACCAAGGTCATGCGTGATAAGCATTATGCTTGAATTTATCTGGTCTTTAAGCCTTCTGAGCAGGTCCAGTATCTGTGCTTGTATGGTAACATCAAGCGCAGTTGTAGGTTCATCGGCGATAATAAGCCTTGGTCTACATGCAAGCGCCATAGCTATCATTATGCGCTGACGCATACCGCCTGATAACTCGTGCGGATACATATTATAAACGCCTTCGGGATTGGCTATGCCAACCATTTCTATCATCTCAATTGAGCGTTTTTTGACCTCCTCATCGGACATATCGGGGTTATGTAGCTGTATTACCTCGTCTATCTGCGCCCCTGCTCTAAATACAGGATTTAGGCTTGTCATAGGCTCTTGGAATATCATGGATACTTCGTTTCCGCGTATATTGCTCATAGCTTCAAGCGGCGCTTTGGCAACATCTATAGCAGTATTGTCTAGGTTTAGGCGTATCGCTCCGCCAACCACCTGCCCTATTGGACGCTGCACCAATTGCATTAGTGATAGACTAGTTACGGATTTACCGCAACCACTCTCCCCTACCACGCCAACGGTTTTACCCTTGGGTACATCAAAGCTTACGCCGTCCACAGCCTTAACAGTACCAATGTCAGTGAAAAAGTAAGTATGAAGGTCATCAAACTCAACCACATTATTGCTATCCCGCATGGTTGTAGTATACTCGGAAATCGGCACATTCTTGCGCTTGCGCTTCTTTTCGATTTGGTTTGTTATCCTGCGGTTTTCACGGGTAATCCTCCGCGATTCTCTTGCAGAGATATAGTTTGTATCTTTTTTATTGTTTTTTGGTTTGTTTGTCATAACTTACCTCTTCATCTTCGGGTCGTAGGCATCGCGCAGACCATCGCCCATGAAGTTAAACCCAAGTACAGTTAGCAGTATTAAGAAACCCGCAGGCATCCATATAAACCAATAGTTATTTACTATATACGGCTGGCTTGCTGCATTTATTATGCTGCCCCAAGAAGCTATAGGAAATTTTACGCCAAGCCCTAGGAATGAAAGAGTTGCCTCAGTCAATATTATGCTACCAAGCGACATTGTACCCTGCACTATAAGCAAAGGCATTACGTTTGGTATAAGGTGCTTTATAATACGCCGTTTTACGCTAAGCCCCGATGCTTCGGCAGCCACCATAAAGTCCTGCTCACGCAGAGCCAGTATCTGCCCACGTACAACCCTTGCTATACCTGTCCAGCCCATTACGCCCATTATAGCCATAAGTAGGAATACCCTAGTATAGGGATCAACCTCCATAGTATCCATAACGGAACCGGTTATTATCATTATTGGCCAATAGGGTATTGAATTAAATAAGTCTATAAAACGCATTAACAGAGTATCTACCCAGCCGCCAAAATAACCCGCAACACCGCCCACTGAAACGCCTATTATCATGGTAATAAACACAACTACAAAGCCTACAAGCAGCGATATTCTTCCGCCATACATAAGCCTTGTAAGCACATCCATACCGTTCATATCGGTACCGAGCAGATGCTTTTCATCGGGCATATGGTACATATCTATAAGGTGAGTTTCCGTCATTCGCTTTACATTATAGGTTTCATGCACAAGGTTTAATGTGTATTCAATTTCTTCACCGTCTTCGTGCACATAGGTAAACTTGTTCTCCCTGTTTAGTACAGTATTCAAAACCGTATTTTTAAATTCAACCGGCAAAAATACATCAGGTGATATAGCGTTTACTATCATTTTTGATACATTAACAAAAGGCTGTTTGGTATCACCATCTAAACGATATATTGTAGAAACGTTTTCGCCTTCTTCAAGAAGATAATTTGCACCATCGAAGCTAAAGCTTTGCTTATCTTCAGCCATAGCCCTTTCAGCTTCAAGCCTAAAACCGTAACTGTTTACAATGCTTGAGTTTTCTGCATTATATGCATCATAAATAAGAGACGAACCTATCGCTACTTCCTGTTCTTTAGAAATAGCTACTTCAAAACCTTCTTTTACAAGGATATATTTTTCGCCCTCAAATTCAAAACTATCTTCCCCTGCCTTATGTGCAGTTTCAAACGCCTCTTTCATTTTGGCGCTCATAGTAAAACCGTCCACATCATTATATAAGTAAAGCATTTTTCTAGCGGTTACATTTGAAAGCACTCTAAGTTCTGTAATTTGAAAAAAATCATCATTTGTTACAGAAAATTTATAATAAGAGTCGTTAGACTTAAATTCTCTCTTGCCTTCGTTGTAGGCAAGTATCATCTTGCCGTATGCAGAAGTTGGAAATTTACATCCATCTTTAACCGTAGTACGGATTTCCTTGTTAAATGTAGCTCCCGCAAAGTCCTTTAGCGTATACTCGGTGCGGTAGAATACTTGGTCCTGCCTGTATGGCATTACAAGCCCTCCTAAAAATGAAAACGCAAACATAAACACCAGAATTATAAATCCTGTAACAGCAAGCCTGTTACGTACAAAACGCTTAAATACCATCATGCCGGGAGATAGCACCTTTATGCGCGATTCATCATCAAGCGTACCTAACCTATCCGGTTCGTGGTTTACATTTCTCCCGTCAAGCAAAGCTTTTATTACGCCCTTTGTTTCGTCTACTTGCGTGGAATTTACCGGGGTAGTTTTATTATTCTTGTCCATATAAATACCTCCTAATTAACACGCACGCGGGGGTCGACAACGGCGTACATTATATCTGCAATTAATAGCGATACCTGTGTTAACGTTATTAAAAACACATTATAAAACATGGTAAAAGGTATATCCCCCTGCGTCATTGCGCCGAAAGAAATATAACCTATGCCAGGTATCTGCCATAGAGTTTCTGTAATCATAGAGCCTGAAAACATGCTTGGGATAAGATAACTCATATACGAAACAAGCGGTATAAGAGTGTTGCGGAATGCATGCTTGTGTATTACAGTTTTTTCAGGCAAGCCCTTAGCACGAGCTGTTCTTATATAATCGGAATTTAACACTTCAAGCATATTTGTGCGTGTAAAACGCATAAGTCCGCCCACATTTAACATAGTAAGAACGAAAACCGGAAGGATTAGATGTTTAGTCATATCAAGAATTTTACCAAAAGTATCGAGCTGCTCATGATACCTTCCTACAATGCCGTATAAATCAAACCAGCCTAGTTTTATACAAAATATGTATTTTAATATGGTCGACAGGAAGAATGACGGCAACGATATTCCAAGTAACGCAAAAAATGTAATGCCGTAATCAGTTTTGCTGTACTGCTTTCTTGCGGCGGTAATACCAAGAGGGATAGCTATAACCGTCTGAAACACAAAGGTTATTATGTTAAGGGCAAAAGAATACCATATTACATCCTTGAATTTCTGCGTAACAGGAACATTGTACGCCCATGAATCACCGAAATTACCCTTTATCGCATCAGACAACCAGCCCATATAACCTGTAAAAATATCCGTATCTAAACGGAACAGTGCATTCAGCTGCTCAAGCCATTCAGCATAGCTTTTGCTACCCGGCAACTGCGCTCTTTGCCTTGCGATGGTTTCTACATACGATGTCGGTAGGGCACGTATTACAGCATATACTATGAATGAACCGAACAATATTATTAGTATTGCAAGGAAAATTCTCTTTAAGACAAACTTAGACACTTTACACTCTCCCTTGAAACAAATAAACCAGAGATAAGCCCCTTTCGGAGCCTATCTTCTGGTTTAAATGCTATAGGTTTATTTTGATGCGTTCATTTCTAGCAGTTCGATATCTCTCATCCAACCCCAGAATGTGGTTATATCAGGCGTAAGTGTATCTATATAGATACGCTCCGTGCTGAATATCTGGCAGTTTTGGCGCTGATATGCGGGTACCTCTACAGCCCAATCAACTATGATATCAAGCGCTTCCTTGTATACAACCTTGCGGTACGCCTGGTCATCGCTCTGACGTGCGCGGATAATATCATCGTCAAGTTTTTCATCCTGTATGTGGTAGTGGTTGCTATCAGAACCGCCTTTGCCGATTATATTTGAGGAGTGATATACCTGATACATGTCAGGGTCTATGGTTGACTGCCATGCAGCTGTCCACATTTCCTGCTTGCCTGAATCAAGTGCGTTCCATAGTTCGTTTGAGTTAGCGGGGTCATTAATCTTAAGTTCAATACCGATTTCACCTAGTGTTTCTTTGGCTCCGGTTAGAACTGCAAAGTTAGGATGGTCGCCCTTGCCATCGCCAGGTACTATTATTTCATAAGACATCTTTGCGCCTTCAGGTGCTGCTGTAAATTTGCCCGCTGCATCGTCAAAGGTGTAGCCTGCAGCCTTAAAGAAACCTACTGCCGCCTGCTTGGCTGCCTCGTATTTTTCTTCTGCGGACATTTCTGAAGTGTAAATATCATTACCATCAACGTCTACCGAGAAGGCCACTTTATAATCGGGGTCTGTCGGCTGGGGTGCTGCCCATGAGGTGTTTGAAATCGGGTAGTTGATTACCGCTGCGGCTTCGCCGTAGTAGCTGTCATACGCAACATCACGGTATACTGCAAGCACTGTTGCAAAGCCCTTGCGCATGTTCTTGGAAGCATCAGAACCGGGTTCGCCGTTTACACACACAGTTTCGGCGTTGATACCGATATAGCCGTAGCCAAGGTTGTCAACCTTTGATGTGGTGATTATATCGCCGGTAATTTCGCCGTTTGAGTTATAGCTCTGCACTGATGCAAAGTTATCTTTGTTGCCGCTCATTTCACCTGCATCGGCAGTGCCACTGGCAAGCGCTGAAACAACTTCGTTTGAAGCAGTTTCTTTGAACTGAATGTGCTTAATCTTGGGTTCGCCCTTGTAGTAATTTTCGTTAGCTTCAAAGTAGACAATACGGTTTTCATATTTAACGAATTTGTATGCGCCTGCACCCATGGGGTTGCTGTTCTTGTCGCCACCGACGATTGTAAGGTCGCCAAAGGGGTGGCCGAATTTGTTGTTTTCGTAGTCATACTGTTCGGCATCGCCGTAGTAATGCAGAGGAGTTACATTTATGCCAAGTATTGAATATACAGCGGGAGCTTCGTAGCCGTTGGTCTTTACTTCTACAGTGTAGTCATCAAGCTTTTTAATGCCGGCTATGTTTGCTACGCCTTCGCCGCCCATTGCTTCGTCCTTAGGACCGTATTCTTTAATGAATGCGTTGTTGGCATCCTTTACTACATCACTGCCATCGGGTGATTCACCAGCTGCAGTATATGCATTAGGATCGTTCTCATATGCTGCGGTTACTTCTGCAAAGTAATCGTCAACAGTGGGATATTCGCCAGCGGTTAAGTTCCATGCTTTTTCTGAAGGAGCGGTGAGTACTTTTTCCGCTGCATCGATAAGCTTGGCTTCTTCGTCTTCTACAGGCTCTTTAGGTGCGACCTTGCCAAAACCCCAAAGCGCCATACCTAAAGCGACTTTAAGCCCTTCGTTTTCTTTAACTTCATCGCCGGTAAAGCCAATATAACTTTCAGCATATTTCAAGTATTTGTTAAATACATAGTTTACGATGTCATTTACATCGCCCTTCCACTGTGCATCAACTGTTGCCCAATAGGCATCTTTAAGTTCTGCAGAGAATGCATCGCCTTCTTTTACTTCATAGTCCCTACCGGCGGCAAAAATCTCTTCAGCCATCTTTAGGTACTTGTCGTAAACAGCGGTGGAAGTCTGCGTTTGGTATTCGTTAAGCCCAATAATGGGATAGGAGTTAAGCGTAGTTGAGCCTACATATGCGGGGTCAAGATACACATAGTATGTGAATATAAGGTCATCTGCGGTGAGTGGTTTTCCGTCTGAAAACTTGATATCATCACGCAGTTTTGCAGTGTAGGTGGTGATGTTCGCATCTTCGTCAAAATCCACCTTAATGTCTGCCGGTCCTTTATAAGTATAATCGGTACCAGCATAGTTTACCACTTCACCCTCTATGGCGTTGTAGATGATACCGCCCATACGGTCTGTTGTCATGATGGATATCTGCGTCATATCAGATACATCACGGTCATAAGCGGTGTCAGCAAAGAAAGGGGAAAATTTCTCGCTGAAGGCGGAATATGCTACTACCAGCGGTGTATCATTTGCTTCGCCGGCCATAACAGGCACCAAGGCTAAAAGCATAGACACTGATAATAGCAATGCTAGAAGTGTTTTTCTGAGTTTCATTTTAGTCCTCCTTAGTTATAGATTTACAAGGTATTACCTTCTAATAATTTTAAATGATTTCAGTCTATTTGTCAATGTAGGTCGATTTTTCTGCCAAAGCCGAACCTTCTTTTATACAAGGGTATTTCTTAGACTTTGATAATAAATATCGTGAAAAAACTATAATGCATACAATAAGTGGGACAAGAAAAAAATCCTGCAATAAACTTTTTCCTAAGAAAAGAAATACAATATGGCATATTAAAAACACTATTGCGCTTATATATAATACGCGCACACTTATATATAATGAAGATACTGTTTTTTCTTTCTGCCTATATGTCATTCTGCTGGGAGTAAAATAAAACTCCGTAGCTTTTATAAGCATTATGAATACAAATAACAGCACTACAACATAGGGTATCAGAACATATAATGTTCTTAACGAATTAGGGTCTATAAATCCCATGAGCATGGTTATTACAAAATTTAAAACTGACATAAAAACATATACTAATTTGAGCTTCTTAAACTCCTTATCATTACAAGGCAGCACATAATATGCGCCGGTATATATCCACTCCGCCTTTCCGGACTTGTTCTCCACTTTTTTATATTCATTTAAACCTTTTTTGTTCATTACAGCCTCTCTTTCACGTACATGATAATTTTAACATCGACAAAGAGCATACGCAAGCCAAGGTTTTTACAATGCGCCCGACAAAAACCTCTTGTTATATTGCAAAAAACAGGTTATACTTTATCTAGGTGATAATATGAGAAAAAAGACTCTTAATTTTGACAGTCGTCAACATATGAACAAAAACACATTTGAGGTGTTCCACTACCGCGATACCAATATGCAAAAGGTGGCGCTGCACCATCATTTATTTTATGAAGTGTATTATTTTCTGGACGGTATTGCAAACTATAATATAGAAGGGCGCATATATAAGCTTAACCCCTACGATATACTTTTCATAAGCCCAAGCAAACTGCATCATCCTGTAATTGATAGCAGCGTTCCATACGAGCGCATGGTGCTATGGATAAACAAGGCATATATAAATAGCCTGTCAGTTCCCGGAGCAGATTTAACCCTATGTTTTGACGCTAAGTTCACCGGTCATAACAACCTAATAAGACCTACTGCCGAACAACAGAAACTTATAAGCAAACGTTTTAGGCAATTAACAGCTGAATCCTACAGCAGCAATTTTGGAAACGAGATAAGCGCAAGTGCAATATTTGCACAGTTTATGGTGGAACTGAACCGCATGTTCATACAGGCAGATTCTGTCCAGCTTCCAAGAAACACAGCATCTGAATTTATTATTAAGGTACTCAACTATATAGATACCAATTTCCCCGATCCGAACCTTACAGTTGAAAATATTGCAGAGAGCTTTTTCGTAAGCAAATATTACCTATCCCACCAGTTTAACCAGATGCTTGGTACCAGCCCCTACCGCTATGTGGTACTTAAAAGGATGCAAAAAGCAAGCCTTATGCTGTCTGTCGGGCAGAGTCCTTCTGAAGTTTACCTCGCCTGCGGCTATAGGGATTATTCAAGCTTCTACCGCGCTTTTAAATCAGAGTATGGTCTAAGCCCTTCAGAATATTCCCAACAATATCGTGTATGAATTAATTTTTATGGGTGCTAGATGTGTGTTATACCAATCTCAACTAAGTATAGCAAATAAACCTTTCAAGTGATATAATATCCATGGGGGTGGATTGTATGAGATATGAAATTACTAAAGCGGAGTATGAAGCAGTTGTTCGTGCAGAGAAGGCGACACAAAACAAGCGAATTGCCCAAAAGCTTCGTGTAATACGGCTGAGATATAAAGGATATACTAATAAAGAGATAGGGGAGATGGTTGATTTACACAAAGATCGAGTAAGTCATATTGTATCTGAATTTAAATCCCAAGATTTTGATGAGTTTATTCGCTATAAATAC
>JAAYRU010000052.1 GCA_012518615.1 Christensenellaceae bacterium
GTATTTATAGCGAATAAACTCATCAAAATCTTGGGATTTAAATTCAGATACAATATGACTTACTCGATCTTTGTGTAAATCAACCATCTCCCCTATCTCTTTATTAGTATATCCTTTATATCTCAGCAGTATTACACGAAGCTTTTAGGCAATTCGCTTGTTTTGTGTTGCCTTCTCTGCACGAATAACAGCTTCATACTCCGCTTTAGTAATATCATATCTCATACAACCCACCCCCATGGATATTATATCACTTTAAAGGTTTATTCGCTATACTTAGTTGAGAATAGTATTAATTGCATTAAAGCAAAATACTGTTTTATCATTCCAGCTCAAATGCTCCTGTGTAAAGCTGGTAATATGTGCCTTTTTTGGCGATTAAATCATCATGAGTGCCGCGCTCTATTATCCTGCCTTCATCAAGCACCATTATTACATCTGAATTGCGTACTGTGGATAAGCGGTGTGCTATTACAAATACGGTTCTGCCTTTCATAAGCGCGTCCATGCCGCTTTGTACTAGGGCTTCGGTTCTGGTATCTATTGAAGATGTAGCTTCGTCTAGTATCATAACAGGCGGGTCGGATACTGCGGCTCTGGCTATGGAAATTAGCTGCCTTTGCCCTTGGCTTAGACCGCTTCCATTACCTTCTAGAACGGTATCGTAACCCTCAGGCAGCATTCTAATAAAGCTGTCCGCGTTGGCAAGCTTTGCGGCGGCTATACATTCTTCATCAGTTGCGCTTGGGTTTCCGTAGCGTATATTTTCCATAACCGTGCCTGTGAATAGGTTTACATCCTGCAGCACAATGCCAAGGGAGCGGCGCAAATCTGCCTTTTTGATTTTCTTAATGTCTATGCCGTCGTAGTGTATCTCGCCTTCGGAAATATCGTAAAAGCGGTTTATAAGGTTGGTAATAGTGGTCTTTCCCGCGCCGGTTGCGCCAACAAAAGCTATCTTCTGCCCGGGGTTTGCGTATAGGTTTATATCATGCAGTACAGTTTTTTCGGGCACATAGCCAAAGTCTACATTGCTCATGGTAATATCGCCCTTAAGCTCCGTATAAGTAATGGTGCCGTTTGCCTTGTCGGGGTATCTCCATGCCCAGTGGCCGGTATGGTGCGGAACTTCCTTTATATTGCCTTTATCATCTATTTCAGCGTTTACAAGACTTACATAGCCCTCATCGGTTTCCGGTTCCTCATCCATAAAGCTGAATATACGGGCAGCGCCTGCAAGGGCAGTGGCTATTGAGTTTAAATTGCCTGAAATCCTTGCGACAGGGCGGGAGAAATTTCTAGTTAAATTGAGGAAAGATGCTATTGAGCCAAGGGTCATAACATCTACTCCTCTGAGCCCAATATTTTTTACACCGTTTATAGCTATCCATGCGCCTACTATGGCTACTACCAAATACTGTACATAGCTTAGGGCGTTCATTGTGGGCATCATTGCGTTTGCTGTTCCGTTAGCGTTTACAGAAGCTTCTTCCCATGCCTTGTTTCTTTGCATAAGTTCTTTTTTTGTAACTTCCTCATGGTTAAACACCTTTATAACTTTTTGACCGTTTATCATCTCCTCAACATAGCCATTGAGTTCGGCAAGGGTTTTCTGCTGCTGCATGAAATAAGAGCCTATTTTGCTCATAGACTTGCCCACTAATTTCATAGAGAGAAACACTGTTAGCATAGTGATAATAGTTAGGGGAATGCTTACATACAGCATACTTACAACTATAGCCAGTATGGTAAATATCAAGGAAATCATATTAGGGGCGGCATGTGCAAGCAGCATTCGTAGGGCATCCGTATCGTTTGTATATAGGCTCATAACATCGCCATGGGAACGGCTGTCAAAATAGCGTATGGGCAGCTTTTGCATCTTGGTGAACATCTCATTGCGTATCCTACGCAAGGCATCCTGCGCCATTATTGCGGTTAGACGGTTATATACAAGGCTTGCAAGCGCTCCGAAAAGGTATATTAATGTCATGGTTATTATTGCCCGCAGCAGACCCGTAAAAACAGGGGAATCCATAGCCAGTATGGGGATTATATAATCGTCCATAAGTGCCCGTAAAAACAGGCTTGAAGCGGCATCAACCAGCGAGCTTAGTATTATGCATACAAACACCAATACTATATGTGCCTTGTAATGCTTCATATAGCCCATTAGGCGCTTTAATGTTTTAAAATCAAACTTTTTAATTTCTTCCTTTGTTATGCGCTGCATGCGTCTTTGGTTGTTACTCACTAAGCTCACCCCCTTTTTGCTGGGATAGGTAAACTTCGCGGTATATTTCGTTTGTGTTTAGTAGTTCATCGTGCTTACCTACCGCAATTACCTTGCCATCGTCCATGACCACTATTTTGTCCGCATTTTGTACGGAAGCTACGCGCTGAGCGATTATAATTTTAGTGGTGTCGGGCATATATTCCGCGAGGGATTTTTGTATGGCGGCATCTGTCTTTGTATCTACAGCGGATGTGGAATCATCAAGTATAAGTACCTTGGGTTTTTTAAGGAGGGCGCGGGCTATGCAAAGCCTTTGTTTCTGCCCGCCCGATACATTTGTGCCGCCTTGTTCTATATGCGTGTCGTACTTATCCGGGAAGGATTCTATAAATTCATCAGCGCAGGCGAGGCGGCAAGCGTGGCGTATTTCTTCATCGGTGGCGTTTTCATCGCCCCAGCGAAGGTTTTCCGCAATAGTGCCTGAAAAAAGCTCGTTTTTCTGTAGTACCATTGCAACGCTGTCCCTTAGGTTGGTAAGCTCATAATCCCTAACATCTACACCACCAACTTTTACGCTGCCTTCAGTTACATCGTAAAGGCGGGGGATAAGCTGCACTAAGCTTGATTTGCTTGAGCCGGTGCCGCCGAGTATGCCTATCACCTGTCCGGAGGAAAAGTGCAGGTTAATATTATCCAGCACCTTTTTATCCGCCCTTGAAGCGTACACGAAGCTTACATTATTAAAAGTAACATCGCCGTTTGCAACTTCCGTAACAGGGTTTTTGGGGGATTGTATGTCGGATTCCTCGTTTAATATTTCCACAACGCGCTGCGCAGAGGATGTGGCTATGCTTATCTGCGCAAATACAATTGCAAGCATCATAAGCCTTGCGAGAATAAGCATCGAATAGCTTATTAACGCCATAAGGTTGCCGGTAGTAAGACCTATATCAGGGTTATTGCCGCTTGCTATAATAGCCCTTGCGCCAAGCCATGAAATAATAAGCAAAGTGCCGTTCATTAACATCTGCATAAGGGGCATACTTAAGGATATTATCTTTTCTCCCTTTATGAAGTTTTCGTATATATCACCCGAAATCTCGGTGAATTTTTCTATCTCTCCTTCTTCTTGGTTGAAGGATTTAACTACCCTAATACCGCGTACATTTTCCTGCACTACATTGTTAAGCCTGTCGTATATCCGAAATACTTTGCGGAATATTGGGAAAACCTTTCTAATTATAAATGTAAGCAGAGCCGCAAGGCAGGGTATGGCAACTAGGAACACCATAGATATTTCATGGCTTATCCTAAACGATGCTACCATGGCAAATATCATCATACCCGGGCTGCGCACAGCCATGCGTATAAGTTGATGGAAGGCATTCTGTATATTGTTTACATCGGTGGTGAGCCTTGTAACAATAGAGGCGGTGGAGAACTTATCTATATTTGAGAAAGAATAAGTTTGCACCTTGTCGTACATATCCTGCCTTAGGTTTGCGCCAAAGCCAATAGCAGCCTTAGCTCCGCATTTAGCGGAAAACACACCGGTAATATACTGGAGCGATGCCAACAACAAAAGTATAATGCCGTATTTCCATACAGCGCTCATATTGCCCTTATCTACGCCATAGTCAATAAGCCCGGATATACATAGCGGGATTACAATTTCAAAAGCAACCTCCGATAGGGAGAGCATAATTGTATTTATAGCGCCGCGCTTATGTTGACGCAGGCTTTTTGAAAGTGTCCTAACCGTAATAATCTTTCCTTTCTTAAGCGATGGTGTATTTTAGTAAACCTGATGGAGTATTGCCTTGTTTATGTTTACGATAGCTGTTTAATAAAAATCAGCAGAAGCATGTTTTGCTATATTAGCAGCTAATACTAAGATTGAATGCTCATTACCTCAACAATGTGAAGCGTGCCTTAAACTTTATCACAGCTTTCATAGCACGGCAATGTTAGTTTGCTTTTTATTTGCATTAGCAAGTTTATACTAATCTCAGCCTAAACTAGCTTTATCTTGCGTGCCTTTTCCGATTTGACTTTGCTTTGCTCAGTCAATATAGCGCCGCTATGTTTCCTTCGCAAAGCTTAGCCAAATCAAAAAATTCACTGCAATCTATACGCTACTTTAAACTGAGATTAGTATTAGTAGGCAAAAACCACTATTTATGTAGCGTAATAAAATAAAAAAAAGAATATAGAGGATAATCCTAGCTACATTCTTTCTGGTGGATGGAGGCGGATTTGAACCACCGAAGCAATCTGCGGCAGATTTACAGTCTGCTCCCTTTGGCCACTTGGGTATCCATCCATGGTGGAGCTGGTGATGGGACTCGAACCCGCAACCTGCTGATTACAAATCAGCTGCTCTGCCAATTGAGCTACACCAGCATTACACAATTGCAGATGACAATTGCAGATATGGCGACCCGGAAGGGGCTCGAACCCTCGACCTCCAGCGTGACAGGCTGGCATTCTAAACCGACTGAACTACCGGGCCGCGTTGTGGTGGGCCTTCAGGGACTCGAACCCCGGACCAATCGGTTATGAGCCGACCGCTCTGACCAACTGAGCTAAAGGCCCAAGCACAAAGTGCAAGGAAATGGTGACCCCGAGGGGACTCGAACCCCTGTTACCGCCGTGAAAGGGCGGTGTCTTAACCGCTTGACCACGGGGCCACACAGTGGCGATTAGGGTCTTTGGTGGTCGGGGTGAAGGGATTTGAACCCCCGGCCCCCTGCTCCCAAAGCAGGTGCGCTTCCAAACTGCGCTACACCCCGTAGCTTGATAAAGCAAGTAATCACGCCACATACTTAAGCCGCTAATTAGCGACGGGCTTTATTCTACTTTATTTTTGATTTTATGTCAAGCCTTTGGGAAAAATTGTTTTGCTTACTTGTAGATAAGTAAAACATTGGTGATACATAACTTTTTCAAAGCATATATAATAATTTTACATTTAGCAAGTTTGATTTTTACATAAAGGTTTTAAAGTACCATCAAGACCTGTTGGTCTTAGTGATTTGTTCATCTAAATGATTTTAGGCGTGAGCATGTTCAGAGGAAATAGGCACTATAATAGAGGTGATTATTATGAAAGAAAGCGGCAAACACAGACGGCTTGGTCAAAAACGATTTACGCCTTATCTTCTTTTATTGCCTAGTATTCTTGTTTTCGCTGTGTTCACTTATTATCCTTTTGTTCGCAGCATATTATTAGCCTTTTCGGTTACAGATAAACAGGGAAACTTTGTTAAATGGGTGGGTTTTTCTAACTTTATGCGTTTATTGCAGCGCAGCTCTTTTTGGCAAGTTATTAGCAATACCGTTGCGTTTGCTCTAATGGTTTGCATTGGTACACTAATTCCTGCATGTTTGTTAGCGCTTATATGTATAAGAGAACGAAAAGGCAGTCGTGTGTACCAAACTATGTACTCAATAACTATGTCTATTGCTTCTGTTCCTGCTTCTGCTATGTTCCTGTTTATTTTGCGAAAGGATGGTTTGCTCAACCGTTTTTTCGGCACTGAAATCGCTTGGTTACAGACAACTCAAACCGCTCTTTCTTCTGTTGCAGGGGTTACGATATGGCTAGGTATTGGCTCTAGCTTTCTGTTTTTGTTGGTTGGTTTTCGTAATATTCCGGAGGAGCTTCTTGAAAGCGCGCTTATTGATGGTGCGGGACCAATGCGCAGAATAATTCATATCATTTTTCCGATAGCCTCACCGCAGATGTTTTTTGTGCTATTTCTTAATATTACATACTCTTTTAAGGCGTTTGGTCAGATAAAGCTGCTAACTCGTGGTGGTCCTGCTATGGCATCAGAAACGCTGGTATATTCGATTTATAAAGAAGCTATGCTCAATGGCCGTTTTGAAACCGCATGCGCTTATGCCATTATTCTATTTCTAATAATATTTATTGTTACCAGAATCCAATTTTTGCTAGAGAAAAAGGTGGTGTTTTATAAATGAACAAGCAGCTTGTAATTACTGCGTATAAAAGAAATAGAGTAAAAAGGCGTAAAGAATGGTTAGGTTTTTCTTGGCGGATTATGATAGGGCTTTTGCTGCTAGTTCCTATGTTCTTTACATTTTCATATAGTTTGCGTTCTGATGTAGAGTTGCTTAATAAAAGCAGCTCACTTCTACCGGAAGTATGGACGCTGGAACACTATGAATGGGTTTTCAAATATGTTCCCGTGTTTCGCTATATGCTAAATTCTCTAATCTGTTGTGTTGTAGTTATTATAAGCCAAATGATATTTGCCAGCATGGCGGCCTATGCCTTTGCGTTTTTTGAATTTAAAGGCAGCAAGCTGATATTTGCACTGATATTGATGACGACTATGATACCTGGCGATGTAACAATAATATCCAACTTCCTAACGATATCTAGCGCCGGTCTGCGTGATACTTATGCGGGTTTGGTACTTCCGTTTCTTGTATCAGCAATGTCTATATTCATGATGCGCCAATTCTATTTATCTTTATCTGAGGACTTTCGGGATGCAGCCACGCTGGACGGATGTACTGATATGGGTTTTTTCTTTCGTATAGCCGTACCTCTTTCGGTTCCTTCTCTGGCATCATTGGCGATTTATGAGTTCATTATTATTTTTAATCAATATCTATGGCCTTTACTTGTTTCTAAATCCGATAGCATGTATACGATTCAGATTGGTATGAGTATGCTGATAGGTCAGGAAACTGATGAGATTGGCAATGTACTTGCAGGGGCAATAGTTTGTATGGTGCCAACATGTTTTGTTTTTGCTATTGGGCAGAAGTATTTAATTGCCGGAATGGTTTCCGGTGGTATAAAGGGTTAAATGGATAATGTGTATAAAACTTGTTTGTTTAAGTTCAAGTCTGCATTCGGCAGCCCTATACAAATAGGCTGTTAGAAATATAAAATGGAGGTAAATTTCATGAAAAAAACAATGTCATTACTACTGTGTGTGTTGCTTTTGCTGACGAACATATCAGTTTTTGCCGCAGAAGCTACTGCAACGCCTGAACCGGTTGTTGTTCCGGAGGGAAGAATCCGTGTAGATTACTGGTGTACATTTACAGGCGCAAATGGGGAGTTTATTCAAACAACCATCGACGAATACAATGCATCACAAGAAAAATACTTTGTCGTTAAGCAATATAACGGCAATTACATGGAAATGCTCGCCAAGATGCAAACAAGCAACCAATCTGAACGCCCTCACCTTGTGACCGGTTCTACTGAACAGGTCGGAACTATGAAGTACTCCGGTCTTATCCGCCGTATGGATAGCATTCTTAAAAATGATGAACCTATGGTAACCAAGCTATATGGAAACCTAAAGAGCACTTGGGGAGATGAACAGGGTCTTGTTGGTTATCCTTTAGGAAACTCTATGAGCCAGCTTGCTATAAACAAAAAGATGGCTGAAACTGCAGGTGTGGATCCCTATTCTATAATATCCATGGAAGACCTATATGAGGCAGCGCAGAAAATTCAAGCAACCGGTCTGTGTGATACTGTTGTAGGAACGGACCACTCCGGAATTTATCCGAACTATTCAATGGCTATTGAAGGTATACATGTACTGGATAACAATAACGGTGCTGATGCGTTGCCAAGCAAAGTATTAACGGGAGAAAGTCCTGCTAAAGAAAAGGTTATGAAATATCTTGAAATCTGCCAAAAAATGCAGCTGGAAGGTTTATGGTATCCTTTAGGCGCAAGCTGGGGTGGTGAGGTTCTACCTGCAGCTTGTTCAGGGGATATTGCTATTATCACAGGTACCATTGGTGGTTATGGACGCATTTTGCGTGCATGGCGTGAAGCACATCCGGACGATAAAGAAAATGCCTTTGTGCTTGTTCCGTGGGTATCTGTGACACGTGAAGGCAAACATGAAGGAATGCCTGCTTCAGGAACTGGCTTCTATGTGATTGATAATGGTGATCCCGATGGGCAGGACGGTGCTGTTGAGTACATGCGTTACTTTTGCTCAAATGAAGTTCAGAAGCGTTGGCTCAAACAAACCGGCTATATGCCTTTGACCCCTGAAATCCTTGAAGATAAAGAGTTCGTTGAATGGCTTAATGAGGACCGCCCTGAGGTATGGCATCTAATTAATCAGCAGGATAAAATGGGTTCTGATTCTTTCTATCCAGTCAATCCTATTGATACCGAATGGAAAGATTGCTGGATTCGTGCCGTGGAAAAAGTTACCAGCGATACCAGCTATGATATTGAAAAAGCTGTAGATGAGATGACCGTAGAACTTCAGGATGCCTTGGATATGTGGCTTCTTACAAACAATCAATAATATTATGCAAAACCGGCAGATGCCAATAGGGCATCTGCCGGATAATACATAGAGGTAGAAAAATGAAAGATATAGTTTTAATTGAACCCAATTGCCCACAATGGAAGGGCAATTTACATATGCATACTAACCGCTCGTCTGATTGCAATACTGACCATATAGAAGCATTAAATGAATACAAAAGTAAAGGGTATAACTTTATCCTTGTAAGCGATCATGAAATTTATTGGGCGTCTGAACAAGCGGATAGTGAGGGGTTTTGTACATTATACGGTGCAGAAAGTGCGTTTAATCGCCACCCGAAGCGACCATATGAGTTGGCAGAAGAAGCGAAATCTTTACATCTTAATATTATTCAAGATGAAAACGCAGCAGCTGAGATTCCTTGCTTTGAGCATGACCAAATTCTTCCAAGACCGGTGGATTTTGGCTTGGATTCTTGGAATGCATGTATAGACAGATATAAAAAGATGGGGCATATAGTAATGCTAAATCATCCGAACTGGTCTAGGCTCTCTCCTGAACTAATGCTCGGCATAAATGGTTGTTTCGCGTTTGAAGTTTTCAATGGTGGAAGCATATGGGAAGTGGGCTGTTATACTGATGATGCAATCTGGGACTATTGTCTAAGACATGGTAAGCGTATATATGCTGCCGCAGGTGATGATACGCACAAATATGCGGAAGAAGGCGAGTGTTGTGGCTCATCTTTTAATATGCTAAGTACACCAGAACTTAATAGGCGTGCAATTGTTGATGGGCTCAAGTCGGGTAACTTCTATCCCTCTACAGGTCCATTAATATATGAAATGAGAATAGAAAATGATACGCTTTATATGCGCTTTAGCCCTGCTCGTTCTATAAGAATTATTGGTGCGCCCGGTCATGGAGTGGGTAAGCTTATGCCCAAAAACAAAACTATTGAAGAATATTCTTGGAAAATTGATAATAAACTACAATATTTTCGCATAGTTATAGCTGCGCCTGATGGCGGCAAAGCCTGGACACAGCCTGTGTTTCTTGAGGATATTTTAGAGGAACCACGATATAATAATGTACGCTGATTATTAAAGGTGGTTTTATGAAAAGATATATTGCTATTCTGTTTCTTATATTCATACTTAATTCTACACTTATTGTCGCTGATATTAAAGAGGGAGAGCTGCCTTTGAGCTTCGATTTTTTAGATGCTTCAGACGGCGATAAATGGGGCGATTGTACCTTGATTTCTTTTCCAAACGGTGAAAACATGTTAATTGACACGGGGATTGAAGATGTAGCAGATAATGTAATATCTATACTGAAGGAAAAAGGCATTAAAAAGATAGACTATTTTGTGCTTTCCCATCTTCATGCGGATCACTATGGAGGAATGAAGAAAATTATTGAGACATTTCCTGTTGAACGGATATATTCCAATTTCTATGCACCACCGGAACAGCGTTGGATAGGTGAATATCTTTTAGACATTGGCATTCCATACGAACGCTTGACATCTGGAGATTCAATCGTTATTGATGAAGTAATAATAGATGTGCTGTGGCCGCGCGCTAAAGATGTAGAGGTTTTACCGGAGCAATCGCATAATATTGATTCCGTGGTGCTTGATGTTAACAATCATTCGTTAGTTATGCGTTTTTCCTACGCAGGTAAAATGGCTTTGTTTACCGGAGATATTTATAAATCTGCAGAAAAAGATTTGTTATCATTTGTTGGGGCGCAAGCCCTAAAAGCGGATTTGCTAAAGATTATGCACCATGGGCATAGTACATCTGGAGATGCTAAATTCTTAGACGCAGTTAATCCTCAATATGCTGTAATGATGGGAAATATTGTTATGACTTTGCCAGTTTATAAGCGATATGTAGAACGCGAATGTTGGCCTTATGCAACATGGATGAATGGTACGGTTACTATAGATTTTTATAAGGATAGAATAGAAAAATCTGCTTCTAAATCTCTTAAAATAAATGATTTTTATAAAAAACTGGAGATTAAATATCCAGGTCCTTAAAACTGACAAAGAATATTTCCTTTTTATATATTAAAGATTTTCTCACATTTGATATAAAATAAAGAGCAATTGCTTAGTTTTTTTGATGAAAAATTTGAAAACGACAGCCAAATAGCAGCATAAACCCTAAATAATAACTATAGCTTAATTTACAATTTGTTAATTATAAACCGTTTCTTTTGACACCGTATCATGCTATAATCTGTGTAGAACTTTGCGTTTGGAGGTATTTATTTTGTTTGGCAGGTTCATGAATAATTACTATTATGGTAAGTCCGGCAAGGGAGATTATAAGCGCGAAAACCTTCCTAAAAACCGCTGGCAGCTGTTTTGGGAAATGTTAAGGGTGCGTTTTAGCGGGCTGTTTCAGCTGAATATAATATCTATAATATTTTTTATACCCACCATGTTTGTGTTGGTTAAGGGCTTTGAAAGCATGTTTTCGCTTATGCAGCTAATAGTTGCGGTTGAGCAGGGGGCGGAGGGCATAACCCCTGAAATGCAGGAGGTATTCAACCAAAAAGGTGCACACATGTATTCTATACTTTTTAAAACCTTTGTGTGGCTTATACCCAGCGTGGCTATAACAGGTCCCGCACAGGCGGGGATGGCCTATGTATGCCGCAACTGGGCGAGAGATGAACATGCATTTGTATTTGCGGATTTTAAAGACGCATTTAAAGGCAACTGGAAACAGGCGCTTGTAATATCTACCATTACAGCCTTTGTGCCTATAGTTATGCTTATGTGCTGGCAGTTCTACGGCAATATGGCGCAAGATTCATTATTCTACATGATACCGCAAATTTTTGCCATATCCGTAGGTTTTCTGTGGCTTCTAGCGCTGCCTTATACCTATCCCATGTTAGTTACATACGAAATGAAGATAGGGCAGATAATTAAAAATAGCGTGCTGCTGTCTATCGCAAAGCTGCCCCATACTGTGGGAGTGCGGCTTGCAATGCTTGTGCCTACTATTGTTGTTGTGCTGGTCTCGCTATATACGCCATATGCGCTATTTGCTCTTATGTTCCTTGGGGGTTATTATCTGCTAATTGGCAATGCCTTGGCGCGCTTTGTATATGCCTCATACACTAATGCCGCGTTTGATAAATACATAAACTCTCGTATACCTGGCGTAGAGGTGGACCGCGGTCTTGCAACTGAGGACGATTTATATGATACAGAAGAATTTGATTTTGACGATACAGATATCCCTAACATCCCCGGCGGCTCTGATAAATCCGGTACTATAATATAGTGTACGCTGATTTTGCCTTGGTATATGACCGCCTTATGGCGGATGTGGACTATATAAGCTGGGTAGAGCTTTATAAAAACCTGCTTTTTGAAAGAGGCGTAAAAAACGGCGCTTCTATTGTGGAGTGCGCCTGCGGCACGGGGAATTTAAGCTTACCGCTTAGCGAATGTTTTTCTGTAAGCGGTGTTGATATTTCGGAGGATATGCTGTCAGTTGCGCACAGCAAGGCGCGCAGCCACGGCAAGAGGATAAACTTTATTCGGCAGGATATGAGAGAGCTTTCCTTCCATAAAAAGCAGGACGCTGTGCTTGCCACCTGCGATGGTGTCAACTATTTAGACAGCACGGGGTTTATAAGCTTTTTAGAAAGCGCATACAGTCTGCTAAATTTTGACGGGGTTATAGCCTTTGATGCATCAACGCCATATAAATTACAAGAAATATTAGGCAACAATACCTTTACGCTGGTTGAAGATGATATATGCTACATATGGCAGAATTTCTGGGACGAAGACAATCAAAAAGTAATACTTAGCCTTGATATTTTCACAAAAACAGGCGATAAATACCTGCGCATAAAAGAGGAGCAGCAGCAATGGGCGCATGATGTTAATTTTATAGAAGATTCACTAAAAAATGCGGGCTTTGCAGATATAGAATTTTGCAATATGCAGGGAGAAACGATTTCTGAATCTGATGAGCGCATATTCGCTGTCGCAGTAAAGAGGAGAAATAATAATGAATGATATACCGATAGAAAAAATGAACGGTCTTATATATGACGCTAAGGACGCAATTATGCGCATGACTGTTATGGGAGGCGAAGCATCTATAATGATGTGCCGCACCACAAGCATGACTCAAAAGGCGCAGGATACGCACCTTGCAAGCGATGCCGCCACCGCAGCGTTTGGCAGGGTGCTTTCAGGCACTGCTATGTTAAGTACTGTTCTTAAGGAAGATAGCTCAAGCGTTACAGTTACATTTCAAGGTGGGGGACCTGCGGGCAAAATTATATGCGTAGGCAATAAAAATACGCTTAAAATTACCGCTACCAACCCGCAGGCGGAGGTTGAGCCGCTTTCTTCCGGCGCTCAAGATGTACCCGGATACATAGGCTCAGACGGTACACTTAGCGTAGTTAAGGATTATGGTAAAGGAGAGCCGTATATTGGCATAAGCCGCCTAAAATCCGGCGAAGTGGCGGAGGATTTTGCTCAGTATTATATGGATTCGGAGCAGGTAAACAGCATAGTTGCGCTGGGTTGCTTAAATGCAAACGGCGTTGTGCTGTCATCAGGAGGCATAATAATACAGGCATTGCCCGGCATAAGCGAAAAAACGCTTGATATGCTTGAAATGCGCATACCCTTTTACAGCAATATTAGCAGGGAAATATATGATAGGTCTATGGAGGAGCTCTGCCGCGCATGGTTTAGGGGTATGGATTTACAGATACTAAGCCATGAGGAACTATATTTTAACTGCGATTGCAGCAGAGAAAAAATGCTTGGCGCGCTAATAGCTTCCGGCAAAGATGAACTAAATGACATAATACAAAAGGGCGAGGATATTGAAATGCAGTGCTGGTTCTGTAGAACCCGCCGCAAGTTTACTGTTGCTGAAATACAGGAGCTGTTAAAAAAATGAGATGCATAGATTTTGACGAATATTTTTCCGAATTTTGGCTAAATTGGCTAAAGGAGCATAGGGAAGAATACACCTATACTGATGAATTTGAACAAGCTATGCCCGAGATATACGATGCTTTTCTTGAAACGCCCGCTGATTGGCTGGGAGGTGTAAAGCCCTGCGAATATTTTAATTCATTCGATGATGCGGGAGAGCTTGTAATGCTTCTTTCAGAATATATAGATAAGGATATATCCGTACCCGATGTATTGCTTGAGCGCATAGCTTGTTTGGGGCTTAAGGCAGAACAGTCTCTGCTTGAGCTGCTTTCTCCTAATAACTCGCTTTATAAGCGTGTGCTTGCTGTTACATTGCTCAGGGAAACTGGCAGCGAAAAGCCGTACAAAACATATATAGAATGGCTCATTACAGGCGAAGCTAGGGAGCTTAAGGATAATGCAGTTGAAAGCCTTGAGCTTATGGGTGAAACCATACAAGAAGAGCTGCTTTTTGCCTTAGAAGAGGCTGATGATGATGGCAAGGAAGCAATATTAAGCTTGCTTAGCCGCTTTTCGTATAACAAGCAAGTGTATGATGCGCTTGTGGATTTATTTACCCGCTGCCCAGAAAGGCGTGCGCAGCTTAGCGCATATATAGCCCGCCTTGGAGATGATAGTGCAATACCAATGCTTAAAAAAGCCGCAAGGGACGATAATACCCCCTACCTTGTATATATAGAGCTGCGTAGTGCAATAGAAGCGCTTGGCGGGGAAGCTCCAAAGCATGAATATACTGAAGATGATCCTGCATATCTAATATTTCAGGACGAAACATGAAGCAGTTCAAATGCCAAACCTGTGGGAAGGTTTCAAGCAGTTTGAGCCGCGTGTGCCCGTATTGCGGCAGCTTTTTAGGCGAGGATAGGCATTATGATACAGGCGAAACAGGCGCACTACAGCTTGAAAGGGAAACGGGGAAAAACAAGGTAAAAGCTCCCAAAGCTAGGAGCAAAAAAAAGAGGGCACGCAAGCAATCCTACTATTACCGTAAACATGTAATAAACTGGGCGTGGGTTTTTGCGGCGCTGTTAATACTTGTGTTCGTTTCGCTGGTTGCCGGCTATGCATACCTTAAGCTTACGCCTAATGGGCAGGTTATTTTAGCCCGTGCCGGCAAAGATGCCAGCGCTGACGCGTATTGGACTATAGGTGAAGAGTATCTAAACACAGGCGCTATTCCAAAGGCTATAGAAGCTTGTGAAAAGGCGTTTGAAATGGAACCTGAAAACCCCAAGATATTCGAACACAGCTTTCTGCTTGCGGAGGTATATGAAACCGCGGGCATGGAAGATGAGGCTATGGAAGTATACGCTTATATATACAATAATCTAAAGGGCGAGGGAGAAACAATTAAAGCCATGTTATCCAGCGCTTATCGCAGCCATATACGCATATTAAGCGCCCAAGGTTTTGAGGCGCAGGCGGCAGACCTTATGCAGCTGGCTTATGAGCACACTGGAGATTCGCATTTCTACAAGGAGCGCAGCCAACTGGTGCCCAGTGCTCCAACTACAAACCTATCTGGCGGTCCCTATCTGTTTAACCAGAAATTAGAATTTTATTCTGATGGAGGCTATGATATATACTACGCTACCGGTGATGAAGTGTTGCCCGAGGAAGGCACGCTGTATACAGAGCCCATATTGCTAACTGAGGGCGTATACCAATTTAGAGCCATATGTGTATCTAAGGACCTTATTAGCAGTGAAATGCAGGTTAAGTATAGTATCAACTTGCCAAGACCAACGGCACCAAAATCCAACCGTCAGCCGGGCGAATACAAGAGACCCTTTAGAGTAATGCTGCGTAATATAGGTGATGACCCTGATGTACGCATGTACTACACTGTAGATGGCTCAAGACCCACTACCAACAGCCCGGAATTTACGGAAGATGGTATACTCATTCCCGCAGGTAGGATAAGGCTTAGGGCTATAGCTGTAAACCAATACGGTAAAGAAAGCAACGAACTGCAGATAGAATACAAGGTACAGGGAAAGACCGAAAAATATTTCAGCGGCGAAGATACCGTAGCCTCTATGGCTATTATGGAGTATGATTATCAAAAATTTGTTGAACGCTTCGGCAGCCCTATAGATGAAGTAAAAGGCGAGGACACTCTTGTTAAGGGAAGCGCAACCCTTTTAACATATCCTTGGGGAGAGGCGCGCTTTACTCAGCGCGAAGTAGGAAATGTACTATATTACTTAGATACCGTAGATTCTTCCATGACAGGACCAAGGAATACCGCAATAGGTCAAACTCTGGATGAAGTTATATCTAAATTTAGGGATAAATCACAGCCCGCAGGTCCCTTTGGGGATAGGGGGCTGTATTATGAACAGAGCGTAGGTTATGGCGCTTATATAGCCTCACCTGATGACCCAAATAATGGTGTGCTGGAATATTTCTACCAAGATTATAACGCCCTGCACACGGGCTCTGTGCTGCTTGTATACCATATTAAGGCTGGCAGGGTGGAGCGCATAACATACAGCTTTACCGATTTTATGCAGCCAAATGTAAGATAGAGAGGAATTAATATGAACCCAACAGATGACCAAAACCGTAAAATGCTGCGCTATATGCTTATAGCGGTAATAGTAATTACTATACTGAATACCTTTGTAATACCTTCGCTAACGCGCCCTAAGGCGACAGAGGTTACATACAGCCAGTTCAAGGCTTTTCTTGCTGATAGGCAGGTGGCGGAGGTATATATAGACGACACGGAGAATAAAATACTCTTCGCAACGGGTAGGGGGGCGGACAGCCGATATTATGTAGCGGGCATAGTGGATGACCCCGGTCTTGTATTTGCCCTTGAAGAAGCGGGGGTAACATATAGCGCCCCTATAAAGGAGCAGCCTTCTTTGATTGCTTCATTTATAGTAAGCTGGGTGCTGCCGATACTTATGTTTTTCGTGATTGGAAGGTTACTAAGTCGTCAGCTGCAAAAGCATATGGGCGGGGGAATGAGCGCTATGCAGCTTGGCAAATCAAACGCAAGGGTGTATATACAGTCTAAAACGGGAATAAAATTCAGCGATGTTGCAGGGCAGGATGAGGCGAAAGAAGCGCTTACAGAAATCGTAGACTTCCTTCACAATCCCAAAAAATACACCGAAATAGGCGCGCAGATGCCAAAGGGCGCGCTGCTTGTAGGTCCTCCCGGAACGGGTAAAACCCTGCTTGCAAGGGCGGTTGCGGGTGAAGCTGATGTACCTTTCTTTTCAATATCCGGCTCTGAATTTGTGGAGATGTTCGTAGGTATGGGTGCGGCGAAGATTAGGGACTTATTTAAGCAGGCAGAAGAAAAAGCCCCCTGCATAGTTTTTATTGACGAGATAGACACCATAGGCAAAAAGCGTGAAAGTACCGGCATAGGCGGAGGCAATGATGAGCGTGAGCAAACTCTAAACCAGCTGCTAAGCGAAATGGACGGTTTTGACAGCAAAAAGGGTGTAGTGCTTCTTGCCGCAACCAATAGACCAGAGATATTAGACCCGGCGCTTCTAAGACCCGGCAGATTTGACAGGCGCATACCCGTTGAACTTCCTGACCTTAGAGGCAGGGTAGAGATATTAAAAGTACATATTAAAAAGGTAAAGACAGACCCCGGCATAAATCTTGAGCGCGTGGCTAAAGCCGCGGCCGGCACAAGCGGAGCCGACCTTGCGAATGTTATAAATGAAGCAGCTCTTCGTGCGGTTCGTGAGGACAGGAAGAGGGTTTCGCAGATAGATTTGGAAGAATCCATAGAAGTTGTGCTTGCAGGCTATCAAAAGAAAAATGCAGTGCTTAACGAAAAGGAAAAGCTTATAGTAGCCTACCACGAAGTTGGACACGCGCTAGTTGCCGCGAAGCAGAAAAACTCCGCTCCTGTGCATAAGATTACTATTATTCCTCGTACATCAGGCGCGCTTGGTTTTACCATGCAGATAGATGAGGACGAGCGTTTCCTCATGAGCAAAGAGGAGCTTGAAAACAGAATCGCCACCATTACAGGCGGCAGGGCTGCGGAAGAGCTAGTGTTTAATTCAATTACAACGGGTGCCGGAAACGATATAGAAAAGGCAACCCAAATAGCCCGCGCAATGATTACGCGCTTTGGTATGTCGGAAGATTTCGGCATGGTTGCATTTGAGCAGGATATTAACCCCTACCTTGGCGGGCAGATGGTTACTAATTGCTCTGCTGAAACAAACGCTAAAATAGATAAGATGGTTGTGGAGCTTATACAAACCCAGTACGACAAGGCAAAGCAGATACTAAGCGATAATATGGCTAAACTGCACGAGCTTGCCAAACACCTTTACGAAAAAGAAACCCTCACAGGCGATGAGTTTATGGAGATATTAGCTTCTCCTCCTAAGCAGGCTGCGATTACAACTGGTACTACCGAATCCTTACTTTAATCTTATAAGAATAATAACATGAAAATCCCCACCATGGCTGGAGGGGATTTTATATGTGATTTTAAGATTTTAGTATTGATTAGCTTTAATATGACATATAAAACATTAAAAAATGGTTTTGGGGGTTGACAGCTAAAATTACATGTGGTATTATCAGGTTAATTAATTAACCGAGTTAATTCATAAACTGGATTAACAAATGTTATTGCTGTGTGGAGGTGAATAATGCGTCGACGGTATATAGCAAATAATGCTGACAGAATGCAATTAAAAAACCAGATTTCAATACTGCAGTATATGCAACGTGGCGGATGTATCACCCGTACGCAATTGGCGGAATATACAGGTTTAACTCAAGCTGCGGTTTCCAAAATAACTGCACAACTTATTTCTTGGGGAATAATAGAAGAGACAGCCATGCTATCGGGTAGAAAAGGAAGACGATCAATTGGTCTTAGTATAATTGAAGACGGCTATAAGGTGATAGGTGTCAAATTGTCAAGAAGAAATTATGCGGTAGGTGTGTTCTCTTTTTCTGGAAACATTATTCAAAAGACACAGAATAATATAAATATTGAATTAAGTGATGAAGAAGTACATAGCGTACAATATTATGTGTAACCGCATGTAACACGGAATTGGAAAAAGAGGTCCTTTTCTTGTAAAATTTGTTAGTCCACAACAACAACGAAAAGGAGACCTCTCTATGAATCATTTTACCACA
>JAAYRU010000053.1 GCA_012518615.1 Christensenellaceae bacterium
GAAACAAGGTCATTGTGCTTGCGTCAAAGGGAGCTTCATGCTGAAAGGCAGGAAGACCAATAAAAAACTGAAGATAGGGGTTCATCCGTATCTCCTGAACAGTATCCTCATCCGAAAACCCATAGCGTTCCTTGATAATGAGCGCACCCAAGGGCATACGGGCAGGTGTGCCCACATTCCCAAGTTTGCTGGTAAAGGTCTGGGCGTAGCGGCGCTCCAGCTCCGCCCAAGGAATCAGTTTAGCCAGCCTGACCCAATCGTTATTAGGGTTCAGACCTTGAAACTGGAAGAAACTCTCGTTCTCAAATACGCTGATTTGTTCGCTTTCTGGTCGATACATGTCATGATCCTCCGATAAAAGTGCAAGGGTTTTGCATGATTTCTGGAATTTCCCTTGCACTAGTTTAACATAAATCGCTCCAAAATGCTTGTTATATATAGGAAGATGGGTTATTCAGTGGACGCTAAGTATAAACAGGAAATACTTTCAATGGCTCCGTCCAATTCCCTGATCGTGACAGCGATACATATTCGTTTCCTGTTACTTGATAATATTCCATGGATCATCCTCCTTTAGGAAGAGGGGAAAGGCACTTGACCTTCCCCCCCCACCTTTGAAATACTTAGTTTCCGGTCATTACAGCAGGTCGGCATCATCCAGCTGGGACTGGATATCATTCAGAGCTTCCTCAGCTGAAACATCATTCATTTCCAGCGTGCTTAGTACATCATTTATGATTTCACTCGCAGCTCCCGCTTCCTTAAGCGCAGGAGGCGCGGCAGCATAATCCATGCTGTCAAATACCGCAGAGCGATTTGCAGGCGGTGTTACTTCAAGGTACTGTGTAAGCTTACTTTGGTCTGCAATTGTTGGTAACTCCCAGCTTGCATCTAATCTTAGCTGTACTATATCGGGGTCAGAACCCATTGCATCGGCAAATTTTGCTGCCGCTTCTTTCTTTTCGCTTGAAGGAGATACGCAGTTTACATTCGCAAAGAAGAAAGTACTCTTTTTGTCATATCCCGGTTCCACTACGATATCCCAATCAAAATCGCATTTTTCGGTAAATGTGGGGAAAGCCCATATACCGGTAATAATCATACCTAGTTTGCCCTCGGTAAACATATCCCAGTCTCCCCTGCCAGCCATTTCTTCTGCAGTAGGCTGTACATGATTTTCGCCACGCACGCGCTTTAACATGGCTTCAAGCACCGCAATGTTTTCCGGGCTATTTGCAGTAAAGGCGGTGTAATCTTCATTGAGTAGACTTCCGCCATTACCCTTTACTGATTTATAGAACTCATTATAGGTAATGGGCTGAAATACGCCCCAGATATCATCGCCTAATGCCTTTATGGCTTCGGCTGCAGTTTGAATGTCCGCCCATGTCCACTCGTCATTGGGATAGGCAATGCCAGCCTCATCAAACAGCGCCTTATTATAGATTAGAATACAGGTGGAAAAGCTCATAGGTACTGCGTAGAGTTTTCCATCGGAGCTTACTGCTTCTAAAGTCCCGGCAGAATAGTTTTCCGTATTTACTAAACCGGTTAAATCGGCACAGGCATCTCGGAGCATGTACGAAAGGTAATTTTCCATATTCATTTCGAATACGTCTGGTGCATTGCCGCCACCAACAGTGGTGGCAAGTTTAATGAAATAGTCTTGAAATCCGGTAATTTGCAGGTCAACCTTGATATCTGGGTTCTTTTCTTCAAATACTTCAATCATCTTTTTAAGAGTTTCTTCCTGCGCACCGGAGCCAGAGAAATGGGCATAGGTGATGGTAACAGGTTCAGCTAACACAGGCAAACCCTGTACTAGTACCATCAACAATACCAGTAACAGTGCAATGGTTTTCTTCATGGGAAAACCTCCTTTTCTTTAAATATATTTGCAAACGCGCGCGCAGCGTTTACATACACTATTTGATTCCACCTATACTGATACCTTGGTCTACATATTTTTGAGATACAAGATATACAAACAATATAGGTAGAATAGTAAGCACAGCACCTGCCATTAAAACATGCTCATTATTTTTATACATACCGTTCATATTGCCAAGCACAACTTGTAAT
The DNA here is from genome assembly GCA_012518615.1 of Christensenellaceae bacterium. Classification (GTDB taxonomy): domain Bacteria; phylum Bacillota; class Clostridia; order Christensenellales; family Aristaeellaceae; genus DTU024. The sequence goes on from JAAYRU010000053.1 coordinate 2,083, forward strand.
GTTTGCTTATTGGTTGAGGTTAGCACAATTAATGGCCATAAATAACTATTCCAGCTGCCCATAAACGAGAGCAAAATCATTGTAGAAAGCGTTGGGGTTACCATAGGCAGCATAATTCTAAAAAATATCTGATAAAGGGAAGCGCCATCAATATATGCGGATTCCATATAGGCATTATTTACGCTCATCATACTCTGCCTCATAAGAAAAACACCAAAGGCATTAGCAAGAGAGGGCAGTATAAGCCCAGTATAGGTATCAAGCAGCCCCAGTACTCGCAAAATGATATAATTTGGCACCATGGTAACAGTTCCGGGAATCATCATCGTGGCAAGATATATGCCAAAAAGCTTTCCGCTGCCCCTAAAAGGCAATTTAGCAAACACAAATGCCGCCATAGTTGCCGAAGTAACCGCAACAAAAGTACAGGCAATAGCCAGTACAAGGCTATTTAAGCTTGATCTGATAAAGGAAAAACCCTGCATATTGAAAACACGCTCATAACCTTCCAAAGTGGGATGCTCCGGAATCCATCTAATAGGAATAGTACGAATAGCCTCCTGCCCCTTAAAGGAAGATGAAATCATCCACAGGAAAGGAAGAATGGTAACAAGCGTAAATATAAGCAACATAATATAAAACAAAAGCTTCTGAAATAGTTGTCTAGCTGACGCCTTATTACACATCATAATTCACCCATTTTCTCTGGAGTTTAAACTGAATAGCGGTGAAAATAAGAATTAGAGCAAATAAAATCCACGAATAAGCGCTCGCAATACCCATTTTATATTGCTTAAAAGCGTACTTATATATTCTTTCAAGAAAAACAGTTGTTGCGCCGCCAGGTCCACCGTTTGTCATAATTAGTACTGAATCAAACACCTGCAAGCCGTAAATTATATTAATAACTATAAGCAGAAACAGTGTTGGCGAAATAAGTGGTAAAGTTATAGCAGTCAATTTTTTAAACCCGCTTGCCCCATCTATTTCAGCCGCTTCATAACAAGTTTTATCAATGGATTTAAGCGCAGCTAAAACCATTAGAGCATAATAACCGGTATCCTTCCATATAGCAGCAATTACAATCCCCGGCATAGCCCACTGCTTGCTATTTAACCACGCGGGACCTGTAATACCTATCATAGACAACATTTGATTTAATAAACCGTATTTTCCGTTGAGTACCCATTGCCATACAACTGCTGCTGCAACCCAAGATGTAATGACAGGTGTATAGCATATTGTCTTAAAAACACCGCGTCCTTTGAAAGATTTATTTAATATAAGCGCTTCCCCGACAGAAGTTAAAAGTATCATGGGTAGATAAAGTACAAGATAAGTAAAGGTGTGTTTAATGACTGCGGGAAGTTCTTTACCATTTAAAATACGAGTATAGTTTTCTAGCCCGACAAATTTCATGGTGTTCATAGGCATGAGCAAATCATAATCCATTAGGCTAAACACGGCGGAAGCTAATATAGGCAATAGGCAAAAGCCTATAACGCCGATAATTGAAGGCAAAAGAAATATTGTTATCGCCTTTCTCTTTTCATTGCTATTTGGAATATACAATACGTTTCCCCCTAATTATATGTTTTTGCACTCCTACTTCTTGCACGTAGTGTTTGTAAACTAAATACTAACTCGATAATTAATTACCTGTACTTACAGCAGTTGCAACACTATTGCTTCATCAAGCGGACATGTGAATGTTTTATATGTTCCACCTTTATATACTTCACCCGTAAAATAATGTTTCCACGTTCCTTTAGGAATCCATACTCTGCGTTTATCCTGCCCTTCCTCAACTATAGGGCAAACCATAAGCTCCCTACCCAGCATGTATTGGTCATCACAGGTACAGGCGTTTATATCCTCCGGATAATCTATACATAGATGTGCCATGAGAGGTCTACCTACATTGACACAGTACTCCGCTTCACTCGTTAAGTAAGGTTGAATTTGTTTCCTAAGCCTAGCAAACTTCACGCTTACTTCTAAAACACGGATATCGTTAAGTTTTTCTGCAATATTCCATGGACTACGGTCGTTGTTAAAGCCATCTTCATTCGTAGAATAAAACTGCCCGCTTCTTGGTTCTGCATGCCATTGCATTATAGGACAAAAACAAGCAAACGCTGTAGCGCGAAGATACAATTCAGCTCCAGGCAATTCCCCTGCAAAACCACCGATATCAAAGCCCCAAAAAAGAATACCGCTAAGCCCCGCGCTTATACCCGCATTTAGCTGCGCCTTAAGTTCGCTCCATTTGCTAAGCTGGTCTCCTGCCCAGTGTATAGGTCTTGTCTGTGCGCCTATATAGTCGGCTCTGCTAAAAGTAACGCCGTTTATACCATTCTCTTTCAAAAACTTATTATAGGCGCCTATGTATTGACCGGGATATAGATTATGCGCCTCAAGACCATCTAAACCATTATGCAGCTTTGCAGTTTCATCAAACAAAAACTCGCCGCCATCCGTTTTAAAACCTTCAACACCCATATCCAAGAGATATTTTCGTTTATCAAACCACCACTGAACAGCCTTTGGGTTGGTAAAATCAAGCAGCAAGCTGTTATGAAACCATTTTTCTGTTATACGATACGGTGTGCCGTCCTCATTTAAGATACAGTAGCCATTTTCAATAGCTTCTTTTTCATCTGCAATAAGCTGTTCACAAGGCGTTTCATTCCACTCATATTTTATTATTGGAATCTGCCATAAAACTAAATGTAAACCTTCGTTCTTTATAAAACGAACTAACGCAATAGGATCTTTCCAATGATGTTTATCATTCCATAGATAAAAAGTCTGTTCATCGCTCCATGCTTCAAGCACCATTACGTCTGCAGGATAATTAAACCTTTTAAGCATTTCAAGCTGTGCATACACCTCTGCATCACAATTCCATCCGTTGCCGCTTATCCATACACCAAATGCCCAATCAGGTGGCAGTACAGGTTTCCCCGTATATGTTATGAATTGGCTTAAAATATTTTTAGGTGAGCCAAAAAGCCAAACATCATGCGTTAACTGATGCCCCTTAGTTCGTTGGTCTATTATTAAACCTTCTCTAAAATCAATGGCAGCAGATATGTTGCTATTTCTAAAACAACCTATATTCTTTTCAGTAATAAAGAAAGGAATGGGTAAATATGCATGGTCTTCCTGTTGGGTAAATTTTTCCACCACTCTTCCAGAGCTATAGCTTTGCCTTAAATCAACAGAATGGAATCTTTCACCGGTTCCCCATACATGGTGCGTATCCAGCTTTCCACATTGCTTTAACTGTCTAATACTGCCATCAGAAGTTATTCTAAGCATAAAACAATCAAGCGTCAGAATTTCTTGGAGTGTACCACCTTCACTTAAACGTTTAAGTGAAAAGCATTTTTTACCATCTGATAAATAAAGCCTATAGCCCTCTGGCAATCCTATTTCTGCACAACTGACTTTTTCACCTGCAGGCGGTGAATCTTGAATACAAGATACTTCTAATACTTCTTCCGCCTTTATGATGATGTGAAAATATTCATATAAGAGGCAATATATTGCTTCATCTAGTTTTATAAGATTTATAGGAGAATGCAGTTTTATCTCCTTCTCAATTTCAAAACGGAATATTCTGCTGCTTTCTTTTTTTGTACGAAGCTGATATTCAATTTTATCGCCCCAATTAAATTCACCAATATGAAAACGCCAATATTCACCGTCATTGCTCTCAGGAGCAAGAGGTTTTACCGCTTTATCGTTCACATACAATAATAGTTCAGGCTGTCCATCTTCCTCATCGGTTCGGCAAGCGATTACCACAGCTTCTTTTTCAAGCGGTCTTGCAGGATATCTTGCGAAACCGCATTCTTCAAAAGGAACAAGCCCTTCAGGTAAATGCTTCAGCACTGTTCACACCTAAATTCTATCACGGAGTCCCTCTCCACAAGGCACAACGGAAGAACACAATCAGTATAGCTTTTTTCTTTATTGCCAGTAGCATCTAATATAAGCTGCACTGCCCGCTTACCTTTCCCTGCAATGTCTTGACTGACTGTAGTTAAAGACGGATATGACATGCGCGCCAGATAAACATCGTCAAAGCTTACAATAGAAAAATCCTCAGGCACATTAACGCCATGTTGTATAAGCCCTTTCAGTACGCCTATACTTATCACATCAGCAGTTATAAAAGCAGCCGTCTGATTTTTGCCTCTATCTATATACTGCTTGGCAGCAATTAAACCGTAATTATAATCAACATTGCCAGAATATATGGCATCTTCATTAATGGAAAGCCCCGCTTCTTTCATGGCATCACAATATCCTTCCCAGCGTCTAATGTTTACACCATTTTCTCTTATGGAGCCGCTTATAAACGCGATTTTCTTATGACCCTTTTTAATAAGATAATCAGTTGCAAGTTTTGCACCTTTCCTGTCATCTATTCCAACAGTATAAAAATCCTTATCTTTTACATAGCTATCGACCAGCACAATGGGAACCCCCAAGCGTTTAAGTTGGTATAAATTTTCTCCCGGATAGGTACCGACTATTATAATACCGTCAAGATCCCGGTTTTGAGCAATACCCATATAGCTCTGATCTTCCTGTGTACCTGAAAGCAGTAAGTGATATCCATTTTGACGCGCTGTGTATTCTATCGCAGAAAGCAATTCCCCATAAAAAGGGTTAGAAAACATAAATTCTTTGCCGGGTTCCGTTTGAGGAATGAGTACACCAATGAGATTGCTATACTTACTTGCAAGGCTACGAGCATTTAAATTTGGCACATAACCGAGTTTTTCCACAGCATCTATAACCCGCTTAGTGGTTTCGGGGCTTATTGTTTCCGTAGGAGTTCGGTTCAGCACATAACTTACAGTACTGGCTGACACACCGGCTTTCTTTGCAACATCCTTAATGCTTACACGCTTCACGGAAGCCCTCCTAATTATTACTTAAACGTTTCAGTTACTAAATAATATTCTATTTTTTTCAGATTGTCAAGCTTTATTGAAAATAATTTGTTTTTTATTAATAAGAAAAAATCATATTAAACCACACAAAAAAATGATTCATTCTACCCTATTTTTTTAACAGAAATTTCGGATTGTACTGAATTATGCAACTTTTTAAGACTACTTATCATTGAATGTTTTGTATAAAACTATCTGCGCATTATTTCATACATAATAATCGCCGCTGCAACTGAGGCGTTTAGGGACTCCGTTTGCCCTTTCATTGGTATTTTTACTTTCTGGGTCGCGTAACTTAATACATCCTGATGTATTCCCCTAGCTTCACTGCCTATTATTATAAGAATATTGTCTTTTGGAAGAGAGGTTTCAAATAACGTTTCACCGTCAAGACTGGTCGCTATTATTGAAAAACCTCTGAATTGTTCAAAAGCTTCACATAAATTGTTGAGCCTTACAACAGGTATTCTAAAACATGCGCCCATTGAAGAGCGCAGTACTTTTGGGGAAAAAGGGTCAGCACAATCTTTATCCATAAGCAAACCCGTAAAGCCTGCCGCTTCAGCGGTTCGCCAAATTGTGCCAACATTGCCGGAATCCTGAACGCCATTGAGCACAACAACCCTAGTACCTAAATCACTTAAACTTATTTGCTTAGGCAAAGCGCATAGCGCAAGTATACCCTGAGGGGTTACAGTATTTGATATTTTATTAATTACCGGTTTTGAAAGCGTTATTATTTCTATGCCGCTTGGTATTTTATTTTCATATAAAGAAAGCTTACTTTCATCAACCATAACGCTTAGCGCCTTGCCGGTGTTTATAGCTTCCCTTACCATATTTTCTCCCTCTACAAGATAAACGCCATGTTCATTTCGAGCGCTTGAATTTTCCAAGGAAGATAATAATTTTACCCTAGGGTTTGCTGTGCTTGAAATATATATCACAGTATTTTTTTAGTTATGTGAAGATTTGCAAATACATCTTCAGGTATATTAAGTTTTATTTTATTGTTTTTAGCAAAAGGTATGAGATAGCTTGATAAAGCAAAATCAAGTGCCTTTATTACCCCGCCCTCAACATGGTTGCTTACAGCTAGAATTGCATTCTGCATTCTCCGATATAGGCTGACAGGTAGTATACACCCCTGCTCTTCAATACTTTTAACTATACCGCTTAGTATTTTTTCGGTTTCATAAGACAGCTTCTCAGTGGCATTAACTATAAGCTCTTCCATCAAGGCTTCTGCGCTTATAGGCTTATCGCAGGGTAGCAGTTTAACAAAGCCCAGTTTTGTTTTTTGCCCTACAAGATAATAGCAGGGCCAAGGCATATAGCGGTAGGCTTTTCCAAAAGGCTCCGCCTTATCGGATAGTATTAGACGAGTAAAGCTACTTGGCTGTCTGCTGCCCCTTGATACTACGGCAAATGAAAACCCATTCCCTCCGTTAAAAGATGCTATATTTTCATCATCGTCAATACAGTAGCTTTGCGGCGCGCCTAAGGCATTTGCAATTGCAGCAGCTAAAACACCGGAATCCGCAAGCGTATCAGTGCAAAGCTGTACCTGCGGCTCAAGCAAAAGAAGCGTTAGCAGATAGCGTGCGCTATCTATGCTTATATCAAAACCCGCATTTTGAATATGCTCACGCAGGCGCTGCACTGCATATATTATGGGTTCAACTTCTCCCTCACGCCTTAACACAAGAGGCGTATTATTTAGTAGTGAAATTTCACCTGCTATACTGTTACGCATATCTATAAGCTTTGCCTGCTCATTTTTAATAGCGCTTAAGGACTGCTCTGTTTCTGTTATCTGTTTTTGTATATTATCAAGCTTATCCTTTTCCTGTGAAGTTATTTCGTCTAATACGCGCTCGGCATAAGCTTTTTCATCTTCCTTAGCCTTTTCTATCTCCATAATAAGCCTTAGCCTTTCAGCTTCAAGGCTGTTTAGCTGTTCATTAAAGGCGGTAATAAGAGGACTTTCTTTATCGCTTGATTTGAGCCTTTTATTAATGCTGTTTTTAAATTGCGGAATGCTAAGCAAATAGCTTACAGCATCTTGGAGCATAGTTTCGCTATTAACTATAGACGGAATAACCCGCCTTAGTGTATCTAGCGGTGTAGCAACAGGCTTATAGCTCATACCGCCTTTAATATTTTCCTTTATGCGCCTAGCACTTACAAAGCCGGTTCTTTCCGTATTGATTTTTTTACTGGTAGCTTTAGCTGTTTCGCTTTTATCGCCCGCATCTTCTTTAGAATTATCTAAAGTTTTCTCCATAAGGCGTACACGCTCAACAGAAGAAGTCTGCTCACTTCCTGGCCAGTAGAATAGCCGCTCCTGTCCGTTTGGAAGCGTTACCGCAAATAGAGATGGGCTATCGGGACGTATTGCAACAAGATTATTTGAAAGGCTACCGTCAGCAGCGTTATATGGACCTTGTATCCTCCCGCCGTTTCTTAGGTAACATGTAGGCGTCGCGCTTTGGGCAATAGGTTTTCCCTCTACTCCGCCGGTTACAACTTCATAAACCAAATCCTTTGGAAGCGGCTGCACCACATCAGAATAAATAATAAATTGATGTACCTCTCCAAATTGAGGGGCATAATTGCGGTTAGGTCTAATCTTCCCTGCCCCTTCTTCAACGCCGAACAAATTAATTACACAAAATTTTCCGAGCGATCGCATACGCTCCTTAAAGCTATATTGCTCCTTTTTATCCGGAGCTATACGCAAATAACCTGTATCCTTAAACGATGAAATAGCATCCTCTGATATAGGACCATTCATATCAAGCAGAGGTCTTACATGAAAAAGGCTATGCTGCTCATTGTCCTCTTCTATATAGGACACAATAATATTATTTGAGAATTCCATAAACTCTCCTTTCAAAATATAAATAATTAATAAGGATATTCTCTCACCACAATTTTACCCTTTTTTCGTATACAGTCAAGCCCTGCATATGCAAAAACCAGCCATCTCAGGGCATTAACTCATAAATATATGTAAATAGATTTTAGATATTATTTGGACTTGCTACATATTTAAGCAAGAAAAATGTAATTTATACCTTAAGTTCAGCAGAAATGCCTTCCATATCCTCAAAGTTAGCCAGCACAGTTTTAACTTCGCCCGACAGAAATTCTTCGACCTGCTTTTCAGCACAGCCTATATATAGCTTTGTGTCAGTAATGGAGTCTATATCATCTTTGATAAAGGAAAAATCCTCATCAGAAAGAATACGCTCTATTAAATCGTTTGGTTTTCCCTCTTCCTTTACACTTTTGCCTGCCAGCATACTGTATTTACGCAGTTTTTCATGCAGGCTTTGCCTATCGCCGCCGCGTTTAACTGCCTCCATAAGTATATTTTCCACCATCATAAAGGGCAGTTCTTCTTTAAGGTGTTTTTCTATAACCGCAGGATAGACAACCAATGCGGAACTTACATTGCTGAAAAGAATAAGTAGGCTATCTGTCGCAAGACAGCCCTCAGACAACGAAAACCTGCGGTTAGCGCTATCGTCCAGCGTACGCTCAAGCCATTGCTCTGCAGCGGTAAACGCAGCGTTTTGTGCATTTGAAATAATAAACCTTGAAAGCGCCGCCATGCGTTCCGCGCGCATAGGATTTCGTTTATAAGGCATAGCGGATGAACCTATCTGTTTTTTGCCAAAAGGCTCTTCTATTTCTTTAAGATGTTGCAATAGGCGCATATCGTTGCTGAATTTCTGTGCTGTTTGCGCTATTTGCGATAAGAGGTTAAGCACCAAGCTATCCTGTTTTCTTGTATATGTCTGTCCAGAAACAGGAATAGCCCTTTCAAAACCCATTTTTTTAGCGCACATATCATCAAGTGCCTTTACCTTTTCAAAATCGCCATCAAAAAGCTCAAGGAATGAAGCTTGCGTACCTGTTGTTCCCTTGCAGCCAAGCGGAAATAGGCTGTTTTTAACCCTATCAGTTTCAATTATATCTATCAAAACATCCTGAAGCCAAAGACAGGCTCTCTTGCCTACGGTGGTAGGCTGTGCAGGCTGGAAATGGGTATATCCTAGCGTTGGCATAGCTTTGTACTTGTCCGCAAATTTAGCGAGGTTTTTTGCAATATCAACCAAGCGTTTAAGCAGTATGTCAAGCGCATCTCTTAGTATTATAATATCGGAATTATCGCCCACATAGCAGCTTGTGGCTCCAAGATGAATTATAGGTCTTGCCTTTGGCGCAACATCGCCAAAGGCATAGACATGCGCCATAACATCATGGCGGAGTTCTTTTTCGTAGGAACTTATAGCATCAAAATCGATATTCTCGATGTTCGCCTTCATTTCGGCTATTTGTTCATCAGAAATATTGAGCCCGAGTTCTTTTTCGCTTTCCGCAAGTATAAGCCATAATTGTCTCCAAATTATGCTGCGGTACCTTTGAGAAAACAGGTACTGCATCTGCGGGCTTGCATACCTTGCAGAAAACGGAGAAACATAATTTGAATAATCTTGCACTAAAACACCTTCTCTATAGCTATTCGCCAACACGCACTACTTTAATTAGGTTAGTGGTTCCGGCGGTTGCAAGCGGAACGCCCGCAGTAAGTACAACTGTATCTCCGTCCTCAACATATCCTGCTCTTCTAGCGGCGTTTACAGCTTCGTTGAACAGGATTTCTGTAACCCTTTCCTCCCCTACCATTATAGCTTTAACGCCCCAAGATAATGAAAGTTGCCTGCGCGTTTCCGAACTTGGAGTGCAGGCGATAACTGGCATTTCGGGTCTGAACCTGCTAATCATGCGTGCAGTTGAGCCTGAAGTGGTTACTGTTATAATAGCTTTAGCATTAAGATTATAGGCTATAAGGCAGGTTGCATGGGAAATGGCATCAGCAACATTATTTGATAAGCCTTTTTCAGCATGATCCTCATAGAAACGCCGGACATAGTCTATATCCATTTCCGCCCTTTCAGCTATGCGCGCCATTGTACGAACCGCCTCAACAGGATACTTACCGTTTGCAGTTTCGCCTGATAGCATTGTAACGCTGGTGCCGTCGTATATAGCGTTTGCAACGTCGGTAGCCTCAGCCCTAGTTGGGCGGGGATTTCTTACCATGCTGTCCAGCATCTGCGTAGCTGTTACCACTGGTTTCCCGGCAGCCAGCGCTTCTTTTATGATATACTTCTGCAATATAGGCACATCTTCAAGCGGAATTTCAACGCCCATATCGCCTCTGGCTATCATTATTGCATCACTATGTTTAATTATTTCTTTTATATTATTTACGCCATCCGGGTTTTCTATCTTTGCCATTATTCGTACATGTTCGCCGCCATTTTCATCTAGAAGCTTTCTTACTTCAATAAGGTCTTCCTTTGAGCGTACGAATGAAGCAGCAATATAATCAAAACCGGTGCGCATTCCAAATAGTATGTCCTCCCTATCCTGCTCGCTTATATATGGCATTGATATATGTGTTCCGGGCAGGTTTATACCCTTCCTATCGCTAAGTTCGCCGCCTGATACAACTTCACATACTACGTCGGTATCTGTTTTGCTTATTATGGCGAGCTCTAAAACACCATCATCCAACAGTATCCTGCTTTTATCGCCAAGGTCCTTAGGCAGGTCGGGATAGCTAACGGATACTATACTTTTATCGCCCATTACATCCCTTGTGGTGAGCGTAAAAGAATCCCCCTCTTTAAGGGTAATCTTACCTTTTTTAAAGCAACCTATACGTATTTCAGGGCCTTTTGTATCAAGCAGCGCACCTATAGGAAGATCAAGCTCATTGCGCACATACAGCAACTCTTTAAACAGCTCTAAATGAGTTTTATGAGTGCCGTGTGAGAAATTAAAGCGTGCCATGTTCATACCGGCAAGCGCAAGCTCCCTTATTACATCCCTATTAGACGAAGCGGGACCTAATGTGCACATTATTTTTGTTTTTCGCATATATCACCTTTCGTTTTATAGCCTATGCTATACTTTTTAATAAAAAATATAAGATAATGCCTATTCAGGCATTACCTCTACCCAGTAACCATCAGGATCTTCTATGAAATATATTCCCATAGCGGGGTTTTCATAGCATATTACGCCGCTTTCCTTATGTTTTTTGTACGCGGCATCAAAGTCAGAAGTAGTAAAAGCGATATGGAATTCTTTTTCGCCGAGGTTATAGGGCTCTTCCCTATCCCTGAGCCATGTAAGTTCCAGCTGACACAGGTTTTTTTCATCCGCTAAATAGACGATTATAAAGCTATCGTCAGGGGCGACAATCCGTTTAACTTCCTTTAAACCCAGCATATCTTGATAGAAGTTCATTGATTTTTTCAGATCAAGCACATTGAAATTTGTGTGTACTAATTGAAAAGACATTTCGCACCTCCTACATTGATACTACAATTATAGCATACATTAGTAAAACTTACACAATTAAACTGAGCAATTGTATAAATTAGCTTGAATAATTCTTAGGATGCCATATAATTATATGCAGATGTGCGAATTTGTATTATTTACCAGCAAATAACAAGGAGGAAACTATGGACATTATCATTGGCAAGGCGGAATTAACAGTTGAAGAAAAACACCTCGCAGTAAATATAGGCTCCGGAAGCGTTAAGGTGCTTGCAACCCCCGTTATGATAGCGCTTATGGAAAAAGCCGCGGCTGAAAGCCTTGTGCCGCTTTTAAAGACAGAAGAAACGAGCGTTGGAACCGAAATATCTATAACGCATATATCTGCAACGCCTGAAACAATGCGCGTATTTGCTTTTAGCAAAGTTACAAATATTGAAGGCAGAGTTTACTCTTTTGATATAGAAGCCTACGACGAAACGGGTCTTATAGGAAAAGGCACGCATAAAAGAGCAGTGCTAAATGAAGATAGGTTTATATTAGGCACACAAAAGAAATTATCATCCGATGCAAGGAAAGAGCCTTCTAATCCGTTTATTGTTTGAAGGGATGGTGAGTGAGGCGTCTATAGAAGACTATAATTCTTTTGCAGAAACGCTGTATATACGCTATTCAAAGGATGTACTCAGAATGAGCTACTTTTACCTTGGCGATTTAGGACGCGCAGAAGATGTTATGCAGGAAACCTTCTTAAGGCTTATTGTTAATAAACCAACCCTTGAAGAAGGCAAGGAAAAAGCATGGCTGCTAAAGGTTGCGCTTAACCTGTGCCGGGATATTTGGCGAAGCGGTTGGGTAAAACGTGTATTTATAGGCACTGAAAAGCTTGAAATGTACCCTGATGAAAATAACTCCATAGAAGATAGGCTTGAAAAACAAGCGCTTTTACAGGCTGTACACAGCCTATCGCCTGACATGAAAGAAACTTTCTTGCTCTACTACTACCAAAATTATACTATAGATGAAATAGCAACCATGCTGGGCTCCACTTCCGGCACCATAGCAAGCAGGCTTTCACGGGGTAGAAAGCAGCTTAAGAAACTATTAGGAGAAGGTGATGATGATTGATGAAAAAACTTGATAAGCTAAACGAGATTGCAGATGAGATGTTTGAAAAAATAGAACCATCTACAACTTCTTGGACAGAAATAGTAAGCAAGGCAAATATGCAAAACGCAAAGCCAAAATCAAGAATAAATGCAAGGCGCGTTATAGCCTTTGCCTGTGCTTTTGCTCTTATATTTTTCGGCGGATATAGTATTATAAAAAATGAAAGAGAAAAACAAAGGCAGATAAAGACAGTTGCCGCGGGACCTGACAACAATGCCATGACAACACAGGCTTTAGCGGTATCTAAGGGCAGCATAAAGCTATCAGACAATGTATCAAAAGGAAGGGTTGGCGGTATATGGGCTAGCGGCTCAAGCGCAAACTTCCCCCTTATACAAGCTGAAGGAAAGTACTACCGTATGCTTACAAGCCCATCTTCTCTATCAGAAAGCCTGTTATCTAGAAATATTGGTGAAGTAAGTCTGTTTACAGATGAACCCGCACTGGTTGATTCTAATATAAACATTATAAGCAATATAGTATCTGAAGGTACAAATGTATATGCGCTCAAAAACATGGAAGGAGCAGCGGTCGCCGCAAAGCTAGACAATACTTACCCCGTTTTCCAAAGAGTATCTTACGGTAGCAATGCAATAGTAGGAAACGAAAACCTTTTATCCACCCTTGGTAACGCAAAACCTACAGCGCTTAAGCTTTCAGGCGTTGGCACTATAACAGATAGCGATAGCATAGACACTCTCATGCATATATTAAGCAGAGCAAGCTACCTTGGCGCTTCAAGCGGTGGAAATAATATACTGCTGCTTGAAATGAATAACGGCATATCGCTTCAATTGATGGTTGACAATGAAAAGCTTTACGGCTGCGGCAGTTGGTACTGTCCGGATTTCTTCATTACTTTTGCCGAACTAATCAATTAGAATTCCATTTTCCTAATTTATTGTAAATCGTTTACATTTTATGGTACTATACACTTAAGTTAAAGGAGGTTTTGCCATGAAATGGATTAACAAGCTAGAACGCAGCTTATATAAATACCCCATAAGACCGTTTTTTAAATACATAATAATTGCCATGGGCGGCGTATATTTATTGGATTTATTTTTCCCCATGGCGTTTCTATCCGCCCGCCTATCCCTTATAAGAGATAGCGTGCTTGCAGGCGAAATATGGAGACTTTTTACATTTCTTATTGTCTCCATTAGCGGTAGACCATTTGCAGTGTTGCTTTCGCTGTATTTTTATTATTTTATAGGAACTGCGCTTGAAACAAAATGGGGCGCTAGGCGTTTTCTTGTATACTATGCGCTAGGTGCTATTGGCACTATAATATCTGCATTTATTACTGGCTATGCGCCAAATACATACCTTAACCTTTCATTATTTTTCGCCTTTGCAATAGAGTTTCCGCATTTTCAGGTTATGCTATTTTTCTTATTTCCAATTAAGATGAGCTGGCTTGCAGCAATCAACGCTATGTTCTACCTATCATCATTTATCTTCATGTCTTGGCAGCATAAGGTTGCAATACTATTTAGCTTAGCTAATCTATTCCTTTTCTTTGGCGGGGATATAATTAATAGAATTCGTCAGACAATTTACCAATATAAAAGACGAAAAGCATTTAAAGACCAGTTTAAATAGCTAATCGCCTTTATTATATATTGAGCGCAGCAGTAAGCCGAGTTCTGTCGTGAATGGTCATCTGTCTAGGCGCATTGTCGCCAATGCGCTCAAGCGATTGTTAAAAGCTGGACGGGCAGCCTACGCTTTTTGTTATCTTGCACCAAGTGGGGTTTACAGGACGGACAAGTCGCCATGCCGCCGGTGCGCTCTTACCGCACCTTTCCACCCTTACCGAATAAATTCGGCGGTATATTTCTGTTGCACTCTCCTTGGAGTCGCCTCCACCAGATGTTATCTGGCACTCTGCCCTTCGGTGCTCGGACTTTCCTCATGCAATGCATGCGACCATTTTGCTGCCTCAGTATTACTTAAAGTATTATCATCCTCCCGCAGGTTTCACATTCTACATATTTGCCTGCCCTTATGTCTATTAGCACAGACGAAGGGAATGACATATTACATCCGCCGCATAGTTTATCGTCTACAAGCTTTGCCATGGGCGGCGTACTGTGTTTTTTAATTGCATTGTAGCGCTCCATGTCTTCCTTATCCACTAGCTTTGCTTTTTCAGAGGCTATAGCGCGCAGGCGTTTAAGCTCGCCCGACATGGTTTGATACTCTATATTGTATTCATCACGCAGTTCGTCAAATTCAAGCTTTATTTTAACAGCAAGGCGCTTTACATCCCTCTGTTTTTTCTCCCTATCCGCCGCTTCTTGGCGTATTTTTTTTGTTTCCTGGTCGAAGGAATTTAAATCCTTAACTATGCGCTGTACCTCGGATATATATGCGCCGGCTTCACTGCTATCCTGTGCCGGCTCTGCTTGAATTTTTGTCTGCAGCTGTTTAAGCTGGTCTTCATTCATGCCTATAGCTTCTTTAATTATTTCGATGCGGTCAAGCATGGCAAGCACTTCATTTTCAAGCGTTTTTAGAAACCGTTGTTGTTTTTTTATATTGTCGCGCAGTTTTAACAGGCGCAGACGCTTAGGCGAGCGAGCAATTTCTTTATTGACATTATCCGCTGCTACATCCGCTTCCTGATAATCCCACAAGCGTTCCATATGGTTCACTGATGGCCTCCTCCCTTCCATGTTCCTCAAAACTAACTTAGCCTTGAAGAAAACACACGTACATTTAATTCTAATGCATTTACATCTTTTTGTAAACACTCAGTAAGATTTGGTACCATTGGGTACTCGGTTTCAAAATGACCGCCCTCAAAAAGCACCAGCCCTAGTGAGTTTGCCTCAAGTATGTGGTGGTGACGCAACTCCCCGGTCAAATAAGCCTCTGCGCCAGCATCTATTGCGCTATAAAAACCTTCGCTATATGAGCCGCCTGTAATGGCAAGCCTTTTAATCATATGCTTTTCGTCGCCCCTTAATACTACCTTTTGGGATAGTGTTTTCTCAAGTTGTAGGCATAGTTCATTAGCAGAAAGGGGCTCAGGTAAATCTCCCACAAATATATATTCATCAACCATAGATGTGTTTTTAAGCGAAAGCAACTTCGCTAATTGCCAGCTTGCGCTATATGGAGATTTGTCCATATTGGTATGTGCGGCTATAAAAGAAATATTGTTCTTTATTAGCTTAATAATTAGCCTGCCTTCGTAGCTATCCATAGTTATACTATGTATAGGCGAAAACATAAGCGGGTGATGAGCTACAACAAGTTGTGCATTGATTTTAAGCGCATATTCTATAGTATCATCACTTAAATCAAGCGCAACAAGTACATTGTTGACTATCTGCTCTTTATCCCCAACAAGTAGGCCTACATTGTCAAAATCCTCAGCAGTTTCAAAAGGCGCCATATCGTTTAGTATATTATATATATCTTCAACTCTTGCTTGTTTCATTTTCTAGCTCCTCTTTTATCCATTCAAGTGTGACATTGTGTGCCAAGTTTTTCTTTTTTTCTATATTAAGGCGCCAGTTATAATATTTTAGCTTATCCTCCTTGCTGTTAAACTGTGTATTAAAACCCAATTCATACTGCCTGTCGCTCAATATTTGTTTTCCGCTAAACGCCTCAATTATCACATAATATCTTCCTGCGGCACGGGTAACAATCTCCCTATGTATTGAATAGCCTATATCATTTATACTTCGCCTTAGATGTGACAATTTGGTATGTGCAGAAAGTATAAGCTTTGGCTTTGTTTCAGGCGTATTTTGGATGATATTTGCAATAGTTTCCCCACCAAGCCCACATATAGATACGCAATTCACATCACTTGGTATACCGTTAAAACCATCTGCATGTATAAAGCTTACCCTGTCCTGTAAATCAAGGCTTATTATAAGCTCCTTTGCCTTAGATAAAGCAGCTTCGCTTATATCACTAACATACATACACTTGCAAATATCATTCTGCAACAGGTATGCAGGCAGCAAACCATGGTCAGCCCCTATGTCCGCTCCTATACAGCCTCTTTCAAAAAGCTG
This sequence comes from Christensenellaceae bacterium, assembly GCA_012518615.1. GTDB lineage: Bacteria > Bacillota > Clostridia > Christensenellales > Aristaeellaceae > DTU024. The sequence continues at coordinate 18,629 of JAAYRU010000053.1, forward strand.
AGCAACAGCGCTTAATCTTTCATCTAGTCTTATTATTCTAGCGTTAGGAGATATCAATCAAGAAAGTCCTTTAGCTTTTTGCTTCTACTGGGATGCCTTAATTTACGAAGTGCCTTAGCCTCTATCTGGCGGATACGCTCCCTTGTAACTTCAAATACCTTGCCTACTTCTTCAAGCGTGCGGGGGTTACCATCATCAAGCCCGAACCTTAGCCTTAATACTTTAGCCTCCCTTGGGGTAAGCGTATCTAACACTTCCCATAGCAATTCCTTCATAAGCGCGCTTGAAGCGGCTTCAGCGGGGGCAGGAGCATCCTCATCGGGTATAAAATCGCCAAGGTGGCTGTCTTCCTCTTCGCCTATGGGCGTTTCAAGTGAAACAGGTTCCTGTGCTATCTTCATAATATCCCTTACCTTTTGCTCTGTTATACCCATTGCGTTTGCAATTTCTTCAGGAGTAGGGTCCCTTCCGTATTCCTGCAAAAGCTGCCTTGAAATACGGGTTAGTTTGTTTATGGTTTCAACCATATGCACAGGTATACGAATAGTCCTTGCTTGGTCTGCAATTGCCCTAGTTATAGACTGTCTTATCCACCAAGTGGCATAGGTAGAAAACTTATAGCCTTTGTGGTAGTCGAATTTTTCAACCGCCTTCATTAGCCCGAGGTTTCCCTCCTGTATAAGGTCAAGAAACAGCATCCCTCTGCCTACATAGCGCTTGGCTATGGATACAACAAGGCGCAAATTAGCTTCCGCCAACTCATTTTTTGCGCTCTCATCCCCCGCCTCTATGCGCTTAGCAATTTCAACTTCTTCCTCTGCGGTTAAGAGCGGCACCTTACCTATTTCCTTTAGGTACATGCGGACAGGGTCGTCTATATTTACTGCCTCGGGAACGGACAAATCTATTTCATTCAAATCTTCTTCCGCATTTTCTTCCTTGCCATCCTCTGCACTACGGGTTACCTGAACACCTAGGTTTTCGAGCGTTTCAAGCACATTTTCAAATTCCTCGGGGTCAAGCTCTATCTTTGCAAGCGCTTCGAAAATCTCCTCATAGGATATAACGCCTTTCTCCTTGGCTGATTCATATAGGGTAAATACCGCATCTTCCTGTTGTTTTTTTGTCAGCTGTTTCTTTGACATATTCTCCTCCTAAAACTATTTGCTCTTTATCTCGGTCAGCTGCATTGTGGCTTCCTGCAACTGAGTAATAAGGCTTTGCCTATTATCATCTTCGCTGGATTTAAGACGCTCATTAAGTTCATCTATCTTTTTTTCAAGCCTCGTTCTTTTAAGTACGCTAATACATGATTCTGCAGCGGACATGGCGCTTTCTTCATTATACTTATGCTCCTTTGAAAAAAGCCTTGCTGCCCAGTTTCTTTCATCTTCTTCATCAAGCTCTGATATTATTATTGCGGGATACTTATTGTCTAGAAGTTCTAGTGCTATTGTCTTGCAAAGAGGGCTTATAAAATCCTCAGCGGATAAAAAGCCTTCGGGCAGCAGCTTTGTTGCCAGTATAGATAGCAATTCTTCCTCTGCGGATAAGGCATACTTAGGCTTAGTCTGCGCTGTGCTGCGCCTGTACTCTCCCCTTGCAATACTTCTATATTTCACCTTTAATTGGCTACCTGCGATTTTTATCTGTGCCATTAAGGCTTCTGCGCTAAAACCAGTTTCAAGACAGAGCTTTTTAAGATATGTTTCAAGCTCTAATGGGCTTTGTATAAGAGCCAATACCTCTGCCGCCTTGTTAGCATAGGATAACCTTCCATCCTGCGTTGAAATATCAGTTTTGGATTTTATCCTGTTTAATGTGAACGCTATGTCCGTTAATGGCTGTAATTCATTAAACGCTTCGACTCCTCTTTCCCTTATAAAAGAATCAGGGTCTAGTTCATCAGGAAAGCGTAACACCTTTGCAGTAAGCCCTTCCCCTCGTAGGATTTCTATCGCTCGCTCAGTTGCCCTCTGCCCCGCCTCGTCACCATCATACGCAATTTGTATTTCCTCTGAAAAGCGTTTCATGAAACGCGCCTGCTCAGAAGTGAGCGCAGTTCCAAGAGTAGCAACTACTCCTTGTATACCCGCTTGAGATAGGGATATAACATCCATATAGCCCTCAACGAGTAATATTCTCTCAAGCCTTCTTTGTTTTCGCAGCAGATTTGCACCATATACTCCATAGCGCTTGTTAAATATAACGGTATCGGCAGTATTTAGGTATTTAGGCTGTCCATCGCCTATTATCCTTCCGCCAAAACCAAGCACTTTACCATACATATTTAGTATAGGGAACATAGCCCTACCTCTAAAAACATCGTAGCTGTGATTTTCCTTTTGAGCTACAATTCCAGCTTGTACAAGTTCCTCCATTGTGTAGCCTTTTTCTTGCATGGCGGCTGAAATATTGTCCCAGCTATCGCTTGACGCTCCAAGGCCGAACTTGCGTATAATGCTATCATCTATACCGCGGCTTTTAAAATATTTAAGCACAGCAGCGCCTGTATCCGTCCAAAGCAAATTATGGTAATATCTTGCAGCTTCTTGGTTTAATTCATAAAGCCTTTCTCTTAGAGAAGAAGCCTGTTCGTCCTCATATGACATATTTGCAGGCAGAGCCAATTGACATTTGCCCGCAAGATATTCAAGGGCTTCAGTGAAAGTGAGTTTCTCCATTTCCATAACAAACTGAACCGCCCCGCCGCCTTTGCCACAGCCAAAGCAATAATACAGGTTTTGCTCTCGGCTTACGGTAAAAGAAGGGGTTTTTTCATTGTGGAACGGACATAGCGCCCAATAGTTTGCCCCTCTTTTATTAAGGGGGACATATTCTGAAACAAGCTGTACTATATCTACCCGGCTGAACAGGTCATCTATCCATTGCCTTGGAAAACGAACTTTCATTACATCACCCTTTGTATTATTCGCCATGTGGGTGTCTTTTTCCTACTTCTATATAACATTAAAAGGATCGGGTTCAAAAATTCGCCTAAATGTGCGCATTGCAAACCTGTCCGTCATGGAAGATATATAATCCGTAACAGCGCGCTCTACGCCCTCATTTTGAAATATCTTTTTATATTCCTCTGGCATTTCGTATGGGCAATTTATGAAGTGATTAAATAGATTTTCTATTACAAAATCGCATTTCTTTTCTTCTTCTGTTCGCCAACAATCCTGATACACATTGCTGAACAAAAATTCTCTAAGGCTATCTGTAGCTTTCTGCACACTTGGCGACATAAGTATTTCAGGCTTTCCGATACTATTTTCAACAGTATCCTTTATCATGGTGTCTATCCTATCACCATGGCTATTCCCAAGTACTGCTATACAATCTTTAGGTAGGTCATCTTCAGTTAGAATACCCGCTCGGATAGAATCATCAATATCGTGGTTTATGTAGGCTATCCTATCCGCAAGCGCAACACAGCGCCCTTCCATAGTAGCCGCCCTGCCGCCGCTTGAATGGTTTAATATGCCGTCCCTTGTTTCCCATGTAAGGTTGAGTCCATCACCGTAGTATTCAAGCACTTCAACAACCCTTAAGCTCTGCTCGTTATGGCTAAAGTTTTTATTGAGTAGACGGCTTAGTGTCCTCTCCCCTATATGTCCAAAGGGGGTATGCCCTAAATCGTGCCCTAAGGCTATGGCTTCGGTAAGATCTTCGTTTAATCTAAGCGCCCTTGATATGCTCCTTGCTATTTGGGATACCTCAAGCGTATGGGTAAGCCTTGTCCTGTAATGGTCACCTTCAGGGGATAAGAATACCTGCGTTTTAAACTGCAAGCGCCTAAAGCTCTTGCAGTGAAGTATTCTATCCCTATCCCTCTGGTATTCCGTGCGTGTACTATCTGGCGATATGGGGTTATCCCTGCCTTTAGTGGCAGCGCTTTTAGCAGCAAATTCAGAAAGCAATTCATATTCCTGCTGTTCTAAATATTTGCGGATACTCATGTTTCTTCTCCCCTCATTATGCGCTCCGCCCACAGCCTTTCCTCCTGCGTAATTTTAGCGGTACTAATGAGCTCAGGGCGTTTAAGAGCGGTGTTTCTTATAGCTTCCCTGCGCCTCCATGCTTCTATTTCAGCGTGGTTGCCGTTTAGTAGCACTTCCGGCACTTCAATGCCCTCAAACTCTCTAGGTCTGGTATACTGCGGGTACTCAAGCAAGCCATCAAAAGAAAAGCTTTCTTCTTCTGCGCTTTCTTCGCTCCCAAGCACCCCCTCTATAAGGCGGGATATACCGTCTATAAGCACCATGGCGGGTAGCTCTCCGCCGGTTAAAATATAATCACCTATGGATATTTCCATATCCACATAGTGCTGTATTACCCTCTCGTCTATCCCTTCATAGTGCCCGCAAATAAGGGTTAGTTCATCTTCTTTGGATAGTTCTTTTAGTATATTCTGCTTAAGCTTAACACCTTGAGGGCTCATATATATGCGCTTAGCCTCTCCTTCTATGCTGCGAAGGGCGTCTACTATGGGCTGCACCATCATAAGCATTCCGGCTCCTCCGCCAAAGGGATAGTCATCGGTGTTTTTATGTTTGCTGTCGGAATAATCCCTTATATTTATTATATTAAGCTCTATTAAGCCCTCAGATTGAGCACGCTTTAATATACTCTCTTGAAGCGGCAAAAACATTTCGGGAAATATAGTAAGCACATTAATCTTCAAATACTGACACCTCACGAAACACCTGTCCGTCTACTACTATACGCCCCTCATCTACTTCCCATTTTGTAATTAGATGAGGCAGTACAGGCATTAGTATATTATGCTTCCCCTGTTTTAGCACAAAAACATCATTTGCGCCGGGCTGCAATACATCTGTAACTGAACCTAGTATTTCGCCATTTTCGTCAGATATAGTGCAGCCTATAATATCTACTATATAAAACCTGCCATCAGGTAGGGGCTGAGCGTCCTTACGGCTTATATACAGAAGAGTTCCCCTAAGCTTCTCCGCCTTATCCCTATCGCAAACATCTTCAAGCTTAAAGTAGGCAAAGCCCTTATACAGCCTTGAGTTTTTAACTTCTATAGGTATATACTCTTTGCTGCTATTCAGATAGTAAAAACTCTTATAAGGCAGTATATCGCTAGGGTTGTCCATATGTACTTTAGCCTTGACTTCGCCTTCTACCCCAGATGGCTTTGTAATTTCAGCTACAAGTAAAAATTCGTTTTGCATTTCCTTTATAAAAAAGACGCTCACTGCGTCTTATACTTATCTCAGTTTAAAGCAGCGCATAGATTGCAGCGAATTTTTTGATTTGGCAAAGCTTGGCGATGGAAACATAGCGGCGCTATATTGACTGAGCCAAGCAAAGACAAATCGGAAAAGGCGCGCAAGATAAAGCTGATTTTATCTGAGATAAGTATTAGTCAACTATCTCAACAAAAACGGGTTTATCATCCCTGCCTGTCGATGCTTTGACAACAGTGCGTATAGCTTTAGCAATACGCCCCTGCTTGCCTATTACCTTGCCCATATCCTCTGTGGCAACCCTAAGCTCTAATATAATGCCCTCTGAACTCTCCGTTTCCTGTATGGTTACTTCTTCGGGCTTTGTAACAAGCGATTTTGCCATAAATTCTACGAGCTTTTTTACATTGCGCTCCGACATTATTCTGCTTCCTCAGCGCTTTCATCTTCGCTTTCAGGTGTTTCTTCTGCCGCTTCAGGCTCTGCTGCTTCTTCTTCAGCCGGAGCTTCTTCTACTACAGACTCAACTTTTTCTTGAGCTTCGGAAACCTCAGTTACTTCAACTTTGGCTTTCTTAAAGCTTTCAGGCGTTTCAAGTACGCCTACTTTCCTTAGTAGAACCTTTACAGTATCTGTAGGCTGGGCACCGTTATCGAGCCATTTGCGGGCTTTTTCATTGTCTATACGGATTTCTGCAGGCTGCTTCATTGGGTCATATATACCAATCTCCTCTATGAAACGGCCATCTCTTGGAGAGCGCTCGTCCGCTACAACAACACGGTAAAAGGGGCGTTTTTTCATGCCCATTCTCTTTAGTCTGATTTTAACTGCCATTTAGGAAAATTCCTCCTTAAAAAAAATTTAAATATGGTAAACCACTATGTGGAAAAACCCCTGATTAAAATATTAAAACGGGAGCTTCATATTGCGCATGGCGCGTCTTCCGCGCTTGCCCGACATCTGCTTCATCATGCTCTGCATCTGCGTAAACTGGCGCATAAGTTGGTTTACATCCTGCACAGTTACGCCCGCTCCCATTGCAATGCGCTTTCTACGGCTTGCATTTAGTATTGAAGGTCTGCGGCGCTCAGCAGGTGTCATGGAGCGGATAATAGCTTCCGGCTTTTTAAGAGCATCATCATCTATTTCAACGCCCTTTAGCTTGTTAGCACCCGGCAACATGCCTAGTATATTTTGAAGCGGTCCCATCTTTTTGATTTGCTGCATTTGGTCTAAAAAGTCCTCAAGCGTCATATCAGCGGGGGATTTGGTACGCTCAAGCTTTTCTATCTCCTCTAAATCTACCGCCTGCGTGGTCTTTTCTATTAGAGTAAGCACATCGCCCATGCCAAGTATGCGTGATGCCATTCTGTCAGGATGGAAAGCTTCAATATCGCTAAGCTTTTCGCCCGTACCTACAAACTTAATTGGCTTACCCGTTACTGCCCTTACTGAAAGCGCAGCGCCGCCGCGGGTATCGCTATCGAGCTTAGTAATAATTACGCCATCTATGCCAAGCTGTTCATTAAAGGAGCTAGCGACATTTACAGCGTCCTGCCCTGTCATAGCGTCTATAACAAGCATTATCTCCTGCGGGCGCACAGCTTCCTTTATGTTTTTAAGCTCCTGCATAAGCTGTTCATCTACATGCAGCCTGCCTGCAGTATCTATAATCATAACATCGTTGCCCCAGTAGCGCGCTTCTTTTATAGCTTCCTTTGCGGTTATTACAGGGTCCTGCGTGCCTTTTTCGTAAACGGTAGCGCCTACTTTTTCGCCCACAACTTGCAGTTGCTTAATTGCGGCGGGTCTGTAAATATCGCAGGCTACCAGCATGGGCTTTTTGCCCTGCTTTATAAGATGCCCCGCAAGCTTTGCTGCCATGGTAGTTTTACCTGCGCCTTGAAGCCCGCATAGCATATATATAGTTGGAACTGAAGAAGACCATGTAAGCTTCGCATTTGCTCCGCCCATTAGCTCTATCAGTTCTTCGTTTACTATTTTTATTACCTGCTGACCTGCATTTAGAGATGAAAGTATTTCAGAACCTATGCTCCTATCTGTTACACGCTTAACAAAATCCTTAACTACTTTGTAGTTTACATCCGCCTCCAGAAGTGAAAAGCGCACCTCCCGCATGGCTTCTTTTATGTTCTGCTCGTTAAGCTTACCTTTTCCAGTAAGCTTTTTGAATGTATTTTGCAGCTTTTCAGTAAGCGATTCAAATGCCATGTTTTTCCTCCTCTGCAGATATCATAGAGCCTATTATCAGTTTAACCCTTGTAATATAAGGGTCGTCTGATTTAATTTCACTTAAAACTGAGCTAAGCTCAGTTAATTTATAAAAAGTTTTGGCAAGCCCTAAGTCTTTTTCAAGCTGGTCTAATTTGTCAAACGAGCGCAAAAGAGTAGAACTTACCCCCTGCCTTGATATGCCAAGCTGCTCCGCTATTTCCCCGTATGAGAGGTCTTCATTGCAGTATAGCCTTATTACGCTTAGCTGTCTATCCGTAAGCAATGACACATAAAACGAGGCGAGCATACCATACTCCACCTTGCGGTTTAACCTTGTATCTACTACGGACAATTTTACCTCCATACTGTCAAGTGTTTTCACTTGACAGATGGAATATACATCATATCAGTATTGTTGTCAAGTGTTTCATGTTGACACGCAACAATTTATATCTCTATAACTTCAACATCTGATATTGCTTCTTCTATAAGGTTTTCAGCATCAAGGTATTGTTCTGCCTGCTCCGCTCTGTCTATGCGAGGTTTTGTTACAGGATGCTTTGGGGTGAAAACAGTGCAACAATCCTCATAGGGCAGGCATGAGGTTTCATAGCTATCTATTTCTTTAGCTATGTTTATAATATGTTCCTTGTCAAAACCTATAAGCGGACGAAAAACTGGTTTTTCAACCACTATATCCGTACAGCAAAGCGCTTCCATAGTTTGGCTTGCTACTTGCCCTATGGATTCGCCTGTTATTATAGCCTGCGCTCCGCATGATGAGGCAAGCCTATCCGCAATCCTCATCATAAACCTGCGCATAATAAGGGTGGTGTAGTTATCGGGGCATTTTTCGTGTATCTCCATCTGTATTTTAGTAAATGGCACTATATATACCTTCATTTTACCAGAATATGAGGACAGTATTTTAGCAAGCGACAACACCTTTTCTTTTGAGCGCTCCCCCGTATAGGGAAAGGAATAAAAATGCACCGCACATAGCGACACGCCTCGCCTTGCAACAAGGTAACCTGCAACGGGGCTGTCTATACCGGCGGATAGAAGCAGCATAGCTTTTCCGTTGCTACCTGAAGGCATACCCCCAACAGCTTCATGTACCTTTACATATAGATAAGCTTTATCTCGTATCTCTACATGCAAAGTATTGTCCGGTTCTTTTACATCTACTTTAAGATTAGGGCAATTTCTAAGTATTGCAGCACCCAGTTTTGCATTTATTTGGGGGGAATTTAAATTATATTTTTTATCAGCACGCCTTGCGTTTACCTTAAATGTGCCGCTAAAAGGCTTCATCATCTCTGCCGCTTGGCTTTCAATATCAGCAAAATCCTCTTTGCTCATCTCCACTGCTTCACAAGCAGAATGCACGCCAAACACCTTACAAACAGCATTTATTATTAGGTAGGCATCTTCAAAGCCAGAAACATATATCCTACTATCGCTAAGCCATACGCTTACATCATATTCTACAAGCGCTTCTTTAACCCTTTGCAACAGCAACTTTAAAAAATAGGGACGATTCAGCCCCTTTAGGTATATTTCTCCGTATCTTACCATTATTATTTTACGCATGTCATCCCTCATCTTCTTGTGAATTTTTTAAGTATATTATAGTGTTTAAGGCAGCGCTCAGCTGTAAAATCCATCTGCTCTGCGGTATTAAAGGGGCTAAGGCTAAAGCGTATGGCACATGTTGCCTGCTCTTTTTCTATACCCATAGCCTTTAATACATGGCTTATGTCGTTTTTTCTTGATGAACATGCAGAGCCGTTGCCTACATATATTTCATCGCTTTCAAGTGCATGGAGCATGGTTTCTGCCCTTACAGGAGCAAAGGATAGGTTTAGTATGTTATCCGCCGCATAAGGGCTTTCAGGTTCAGGACCATTTACTTTGGCAGTTGGAACAAGCTTTTTTATATTATTATAAAGCCGTATTTTATTTTCCCTCATATTGTTTTCTTTAGGAAAGTGTTTTACCGCCTCATACAGCGCAGCTATGCCAAGTGTGTTTTCAGTGCCGGGGCGAATATCATATTCCTGCCCACCACCAAAAACTAGCGGATATGCTGTATTTCTTTCACCAAGAGCTAACGCTCCAACGCCCTTAAACGCATTTATTTTATGCCCTGAAAGAGTATAGCTGTCTACCCCATATGTTCTTAAATTTATATCCTCACGCATAAAGCCCTGCACGCCGTCTACATGGAAAAAAGCATCGCTGCAATACTTATCCCTTAGCTTTGCTATATCGCTTATAGGCTGTATAGCGCCTGTTTCGTTGTTTACATGCATAACACATATAAGCTGTACATCGCTTTTTAGCTGTTTTTCTAAAAGCTCAAGGTCTACTATTCCAAAACTATTTACTTTTATTTCTTCAACATTAAAGCCCTGCTTTTGCGCCTGTAAACAGGCATTTATTACCGCAGGGTGTTCAACAGCACTGTAAAGCACAGTGCCTTTTTTTCTTTGGTGTGAAAGATAGCCCAGAATTGCAATATTATTGCTTTCTGTGCCTCCAGAAGTAAATATAAGCCTTTTAGCGCCTAGTAAATCCATTACATATTGGCGGCATTCTTCAATATGTGCGCTCACCTTAACTGAAGGCGCATACAAAGATGAGGGGTTATAAAACCCACAATCAAAATATTGCTCCACCACAGCCTTTACACTATCCAGCACTGGGGTAGTTGCGCTGTTATCGAGGTAGCAGTACATTAATTCACCTGATATTTACCTTGCCCTGCGAATTTAATTATCATATTTCTTAAGTGTTCGCTAGGCTCAATAACTATCATTTGCTTTTCGTTGCCTTTTACAAAGTAAAAATAGAAAAGCTCCGAATCACGGTTTAGGAACCAGTTAGTAATTTTAACTCCCTGCATACCGCTAAATCGCTTAAATGAGCCCGATGAAACAAGACCGCAGGCTTCCACATTGCGTACATTCATTGAGCCTAAATTCTTGCGTTTGCGATTATTGAACACCTTGGCAAAGTCTAAAATGCCGTTTGTGAAGGTGTATTCATATTCTGTTTTAATTTTATCTTTATTAAGAAAAATTAGTACACAGCTAGCAATGGACATTAAAAATATTACTATATCGGGAATAATCGCAGCCGAAAAACCTTCGCTAGATATAATAAATATAAGCGGGTTAATCATTATGAGCGCATAAGCACCGCATAAAACCATTATAATAATCGACATAATATACATTGCGCTCTGCAATGACGTGTTGTTTTTTACTACTACCTCTTCATGAAATACATCCACTTTAATTTCTCCAGTCTATAGTTTAAACACTATTTTACACGCTGTAATAGGCTTTGTGCAAGCGGTGTGAAAAATGCATTATCCTTAAAATCAAAACTTTGAGCATAGTCAACCGCTTTTTGTACCGCAGTTTCTGCGTCTATTTTAGCTTGCTCAATTCCTTTAAGATTAGTCCAAGTGAGTTTATCCTCATCCTTACCTACTTCTTTTCCCATTTCTTCGCTTGAGCCAATTACATCGAGTAAATCATCAGTAATTTGGAATGCCAAGCCAAACATTTTTGCATAATTTTCAGCAGCTTCAACTATACTATCATCGCTTCCTGCAAGCATAAAGCCCGCCCTCATGGATGCTATAAATAAATCAGAAGTTTTGTGCCTGTGTATGTAGCTTAGCATATTTTCATCTGCTACTTTGCCTTCAAAACTTAAATCCGCTGTTTGCCCAGCAACCATACCGTAGGCACCGGCTCTTTTCGCCATTTCCTTTATTACTTTAAGCGCATGAGGATTATCCGACTGCGCCATTATATGAAAAGCCTCAGTTAAAAGCGCGTCGCCCGCTAGTATTGCCGTCCATTCTCCAAACTTACAGTGGTTTGTAGGCTGACCGCGCCTTAACATATCGTTATCCATGGCAGGCAAATCATCATGTATAAGAGAATACGCATGTATCATCTCTATTGCAACTGCAAAGGGTATTCCGCACTTTACATCGCCACCCGCAGCTTCAAGTGCCGCAAGCAACAACACCGGCCTTATGCGCTTACCTTTTGAAAGCAGGCTATATCGCATAGCCTCAGCAAGCCTTAGAGGGATTTGCCCTTCCTCCCAAGGGGATATAACAAGCGGTATTGCGCTATCAAGCGCCGGCTCTATAATGTTTTGATAATATGTGTATCTATGATTCCACTGCATCGCTTATATCTATCTCCAAATCTTTATTGAGTAATTTAAGCTTAGTTTCCGCATCGCCGATTTTTTCTTGCAGCTCTTTTATAAGCCGCATTCCTTCTTCGAATGTTGTAAGCATATCCTCAAGTTTAACATCGGGTTGTTCAAGCTTAGTTATTAGATTTTGAAGCTTTTCCATACCCTTTTCAAAGCTGATATCAGACACTTTTATCCTCCTTTACTTTTACAATTCCATCATAGAAAGTAATGCTCATTTCCCCCTGTGCATCTTTATATGAGCGCACAAGCTTATCCCCTTTACGCACTATGGTATAGCCCCTTTTTAGCGTTTCCATAGGGCTTACAGCGTTTAAATGCTTGCTTGCAGAATCAAGCTGAGCCTTGCATTCTAGCATATGTTTTTGAACGGACATATTAAGCCTTAATAAGTCTGCATTAATCACATTTTTTAGGTTAGTAAGCTTATGCTCAGGCGATTGACGAATGAGCCTAGCTTTAAGTTGCTGCACATTGCTATCCTTCCTCTGTATTAGATATTGAGCAGCATTAAACAAACGCCTTTGCTGCTCCATAATTCCAGATTTTAAAGATAGTTTATCAGGCACGGCAAATTCAGCAGCTTGAGACGGTGTTGCTGCGCGTACATCAGCGACAAAATCGCAGAGTGTAAAATCGGTATCATGCCCTACGGCAGAAATAACCGGCACGCTGCAATCCGCAATCGCACGCACCAGAGCCTCATCATTAAAAGGCCATAAATCCTCCATAGAGCCGCCGCCCCTACCTATTATTATTACATCAACAAGCCCACTTTTTTCAAAATCCTCTATTGCGCTTTTTAGCTCCGCTGCAGCAGTATCCCCTTGCACTGATGAGGGTCTAAGAAGTAGTGTCATACCCGGGAAGCGTTTATTTACCACATTGTATATATCGTGAAGCACGGCTCCTGTTTCGGAAGTTATTATACCCACAGCCTTTGGCAGCATGGGCAATGTCTTTTTCCTTGCAGGGTCGAATAATCCTTCTTTTTCTAGCTTCTCCTTAAGTTTAAGGAACTGTTCGTAAAGCGCTCCTGTACCGCTTTTTTCTATACCTTCTGCGTAAAATTGATAGCTACCAGCTGCAGTATATAGCCCAACGGAACCCGTTAAAATAACCCTCATGCCGTCCATAGGTACTGTTTTTGCAAGCATATTAAACTGCCTAAACATAACGCAGGCTATACGGGATTTCTCGTCCTTAAGGGAAAAATACCAATGCCCTGAGGAGTGCTGCTTAAAATTGCTTACCTCTCCCTCTAGCCTTATAGAATGGAGCATAGGGTCGCTAGCTAGGGTTCTCCTTACATATTCATTTAATGCGCTTACTGAAAGTGTATTCACGCTTTGGCAGCCTCTATTGTGTTTTGTATTAACATACTTATAGTCATCTTGCCTACACCTCCGGGCACAGGAGTAATGTAGCCTACAACTTCGCTTACGGGTTCAAAATCAACATCGCCAACTACTTTTCCGTCTACACGGTTTATCCCCACATCTATAACCACTGCGCCCTTTTTAACCATATCTGCTGTTACAAACTTAGCTTTGCCTACAGCAGCTACAAGTATATCTGCATTCTTAGTATAGTCAGACAGATTATTAGTGCGGGAATGGCATATGGTTACAGTGCAGTTGCGGTTTAGAAGCAGCATTGCAATCGGCTTACCTACTATATTTGACCTGCCTATTACAACGGCGTTTTTGCCTTCAAGCACTATCTTGGCATCATCAAGCATATGCATTATGCCCTTTGGCGTGCAGGGCAGCATACTCTTTTGACCTGTAAACAGCCTACCTGCATTAGCTATATGGAAGCCATCAACATCCTTTTCCGGCAAAATACGCATTAGCACCTTCTGCACATCTATATGCTTTGGGAGCGGAAGCTGTACCAATATGCCGTTTATTTTTTCATCTATATTTAGCCTATCGATTATTTCGATAAGCTTATCTTGGCTTGTATCTTTCTCAAGGCGTATTGTTTTAGAATATATGCCCACTTTTTCACATGCTCGCATTTTATTGCGTACATATATTTGACTAGCAGGGTCTTCCCCCACCAATATTACAACTAAACCCGGTACTATACCTTTTTGCTTGAGCTGCGCTACTTCTTGAGCCTGCTGAAGCAATAATTTTTCAGATAGTTCTTTTCCGCTGAGTATATTAGCCATCGCTATCCCCTCTATACAAATATTTTTCCATTGCGATTAGTGCTACGCCTACCGCATTATCGCCTGACAAGGCAGCGTCTGCAAAATTGAACGAATATTCCCCGGATTTATTAAGAAGGTTCCTTAATATTCCTGAAGACGCAACACCGCCAAACACCAGTACAGGCAATTCTCCGCTATTAAAACCATTCAAGGTTTTTATTATGCTGCGGTATAGGCAATCATAAATTTCTGCTGCTATTTGGCTGTGCGCTATATCGCCACGGGCAATATCGTCCATAGCCTGTTTTTCTGCGCCTGATAGGCAGGGACCATCCTCTCTTACAGTTGCGGGGTATTTACCCTCAGCCTTTATGCCCAGTGCCAATTTCTCAAGCTGTACCCCACTAGGGAAAGGTAGCCCCATGGCTACACCCACCCTATCGACTAGTTGACCGAAATGCAAATCCAGAGATTTTGCAAATAGATTAAATTTACCTTTTTCATATAGCATAAAATCCGATGTGCCGCCTGATAGGTGCAGGGCAACGAAAGGCTCTTTAATATGCTCATTTCCAAAAAGCGCTGCCCTTAAATGCCCCATCTGGTGGGTTGTGTAGTAGCAAGGAATATCAAGTGATTGTGCTATACTCTCTGCAAAGCTTTTCCCCGCAATAAACACGGGCATATATGATTCTTTGCCATCAACAGGGCTTGAGGACACACAAACTGCGCTTAATTTATAGCCCTCCAGCTTTTCCATAGCTCTAGCAAAGATTATGGGAAAATTTCTAACATGGGCAAATACGCCCTCGCTCTGGCGCAACCCCCTTGAACCTTTTTTAACTTCAAGCCCCATTCTTTCAGAGGTGATGATATTGCCTGCTACATCAACCGCTGCAACGGAGGTAGTATAACAGCTTGTATCAATACCAATAAACGCTTTGTTATCCGCCATCAGCGCTACAAGCCTTAGAATAAGCACCAAGCAAGCCGTTTACAAATACAGCTTCAGAAGGCTCAGAATAGCGCTTTATGATTTCTACAGCTTCATTTATCGCAACGGGAACCGAAGTATCCGAATGATATATTATTTCATAAAGCGCTATTCTGAGAGTGGCGCGCACAAATACGGGTATACGGGATAGCTCCCTTTTAGGACTATATTCTGAAATTATACCATCAAGCTCATTAGAGTGGTTGGTTGCCCCATCAAAAAGCTCATAAACAAAGCCTATATCTTCATCGTCTTTAGGGTACTCAATAAGCCCAAAGAGAGTATCATCTCCACCTTCTCCGCCTATTATATTTTCATACACAAGCTGCACGGCAGCTCGCCTTGCTGCGTGTTTAGACATGCAAACATACCTCTTTAGAGGTTATAAACACAAACAACATCGATTATTCTTCGTTTTCGCTATCTTCAGGCGCATTATCAGGAGCTTCTTCCGTTTTTTCCGCTAAGTCCTGCCTCATGCTTTCAACCTGCGCCTTTTCTTCTTCACTAACTACTATCTTTTTGTTCTGCTCGGGTAATACCTTATCAAAAAAGCTGCCTAAGCTTGATACTACATCCGGTGTTGAGCCAACATAATAACCCACCAAGGTAAGGCATAGCACGAAAACAGCTTTCCAAAAACCAAGGCTTACTAGTAGTATACCCGCTAAAAAGAATAGAACCGTATAGAACGCCACTCCTGCAGGTGTGCCAGGCTTTACTTTTTCAAAAGGGCATTTCTTATCTTCATTCATTTTGCTACACTCCTTTTATTTTTATACTGCAACACGGAAGCAGTACTAATCAGCCCCGTTTACAGTTTCAGATACAGACACAATAAGCTTTGCACTTTCTATACCTGCGGAGGATTTAAGCTGTGCAAGCAGGTTTTTTTGCAAATTATCTACTGTTTCAGGTATGGATAGATTTTCAGATACGGTAATGTTGAGGGAAACTTCTACCTCGTCCCTCTTGAACGCAGTTTCTATTGAGCCTAAACTAAGCCCTTCCTGCAACTGTACGCATTTTTGCACAATATTTTCAATTGCTCTTTGGGATATACGGAGTTCGCCACTTTCAGTCTTTTTTATTAAATAGTTTTCAGCATCCTCTTCCTTACGAAACGGTGATAACAATAAACAGAGCGAAAACGCTACCTGGTACAAGCCTGCACAAAGGGTAACTATACGCTTCCAGAATAGATATTCTATCTCTTTAGCGAAGAAAAAATCGGGATGCAGCGCACAGAACACCGTAAACAAGCCTAAAAGCGTTAGCAGCAGGGCGCCAACTATATGCAAAAAACGGTTCCTATTGCTAGTCTGCATATTACTCTTCGTCTTCTACTTTAGGGCTATCTTCACCTAAAGGTTCAGCTAGGGTATCTTCGCTTTCTTTGGCTTCTTTCGCACAATTATCAGAAGCCACTTCATTATCTGTGTTTGGAAGGGACGGAACTTCTGCAGAGCTAAGGCTCTTTTGCACCTCGCGCTTTTCCTTTTCAAAGCTTACGCCCTGTACATATACATCAACCCTAACCACATGAAGCCCTGTCATGGCTTCTATGTTTTTCCTTACATTTTCCTGTACTTCTTGCGCCACTTTTTGAATGGGCTGTCCGTACTCTATTATGGTATAAAGGTCTACAGATACCTCTTCAGTACCAACTTCCACCTTTACACCACGGGTGATATTTTTGTTCTTGCCTAAAATTTCTCCAAAGCCGCCGCTGGCGCACATGCCTGCAATGCCTTCGATTTCGCTTGTAGCAACGCCTGCTATTATGGCTATTACTTCAGGCGCATAGGTTATAGTGCCGCCGTCTATATTTGTATCTTCAGAATGGATAGGCAGATTTTCTTTATTTTTCGCCACCCTTCACACCTCCTCTTTATATAGAAAGATTATAGCAAAATTCAAATTTCATTGCAATTATACTAGTCAAGCTCAAATTTAATATGCAGCTGTTTTAGCTGTTCTTCAGGCACGCTGCTTGGAGTTGCCATCATGGGGCATGAGGCGTTTTGCGCTTTAGGAAACGCTATTACATCTCTAAGGCTTTCTTTTCCGCTTAGCGCCATTATAAGCCTGTCTATACCAAAAGCGAAGCCGCCATGAGGGGGCGTGCCGTATTTGAAGGCTTCAAGCAGGAAGCCGAAGCGCTTCCACGCCTCTTCCTTTGTAAAGCCAAGCATGTTGAACATCCTCTCCTGTATGTCGGATGAATGTATCCTAACGGAGCCTGAGCCCATTTCAATGCCGTTCATAACAAGGTCATAGGATTTTGCGCGCATGATGTGCGGATTTGTGTCAATTAAGTCAAAATCCTCGTCCATGGGCATGGTAAAGGGGTGGTGAGCCGCCACATAACGCTGGTCTTCCTCGCTATATTCAAAGAGAGGAAACTCTGTAACCCAAAACAAATCGTTTCTAGTTGTATCTATTAGGTCAAGGTCTTTACCAAGCTTAAGCCTTAGTTGCCCCATAGCAGTTAGAGCTGTTATGCGCTTATCCGCTATGAAAAACATAATATCACCAGACTTACAATCCATATCGCTTATAAGCCTATTTAGCGATTCATCGCTCATAAACTTTGCGAAGGATGAACGAATTGTGCCGTCGCTATTTATAGCGTACCAAGCAAGCCCTTTTACATGATAGGTTTTTGCGTAATCTGTAAGGGCGTCTATCTGCTTGCGAGATAGATTATCCGCCTGACCTTTAGCTGTAATTCCGCATACCATGTTACCGGCGCTTACCGCGCTTTCAAACACTGAAAAGCCGCATTCTTTAACCGTATCTGATACATCTTGTATATACATTTCAAAGCGGGTATCAGGCTTATCGCTGCCATAGCGCTCCAAAGCTTCTTTCCATGTTATGCGTGGTAGTGGCAATGAAAGCGGCGTACCCAGCACCTTCGTAAATATGCTGTTAAAAGCGCCTTCTATAACGGTTTGTACATCCCTTGGCTCAACAAAAGACATCTCCATATCAAGCTGAGTAAATTCAGGCTGCCTGTCGGCTCTGGAGTCCTCATCCCTAAAGCATTTAGCTATCTGGTAATACCTATCAAAACCGCCAACCATTAAAAGCTGCTTATAAATCTGCGGGCTTTGGGGCAGCGCGTAGCACTCACCCGGATGTATACGACTTGGCACAAGGAAATCCCTCGCACCCTCTGGAGTGGATTTGGTTAGTATAGGCGTTTCAACCTCTATAAAGCCTTGGCTGTCCATATAATTTCGTATGGCGCTAATAATCTTAGCCCGCATAAACAATGTTTTCTGCACAGAAGGCTTTCTTAAGTCTAAATACCTATATTTAAGCCTAACCGCTTCGTTATCCTTAGCGTCATCCTCTATATATATTGGCGGTGTTTGAGCGGCATTGAAAATAACGAGTTCGCTGACATTTACCTCTATTTCGCCAGTTTCCATTTCGGGGTTTATGGCGCTTTCATCTCTAAGCGCTACTTCGCCACGAACGCCAATAACATATTCGCTCCGGAGGCTTTCAGCCATGGCATATATATCTTCGGACAGATTTTCTTGGTTAAACACCACCTGAACCATGCCCGACCTATCCCTAAGCCATAGAAATATAATACCGCCTATATTGCGCACACGCTGTACCCAACCAAGCAGGCTGATGTTTTTATTTACACTTTCCTTTGATACTTCCCCACACATGCAGCTGCGCGCCCAGCTCTGGTTATAAGTCGCCATATTATTTTTCTCCTCCGTTTAGTATATATTCTGAAATGTCTGATAATAAAATCTCTTTTTCTTCGCCCGTTGCCATATTCCTTAGCCTTGCGGCACCCCGCTCAGCTTCATCTCCCCCTACCATGAGTACATAGTCTACATTAAGCTTATTGGCAAACTTGAACTGCGCTCTCATACTTCTAGATAGATGGTCGCAATCAGCAGAAATGCCGCTGTTTCTAAGCTCCCTTGTTATGCTGAATGCTGAGGGCAAATCCTCTTTAGAGATATTTACTACATATACAGTAGGTTTTGGGGCTTCGGGAAACGGAACATTTTTGTTTTTAAGCTCCATTAGTATGCGCTCCATACCAAGACCAAAGCCTACGCCGCACATATCAGGACCGCCAAGTTCCTCAACAAGGTAATCATACCTGCCGCCGCCGCACAGGGCAAGACCTTCTCTATCCGTCTGCATTATTATTTCAAACACAGTCTTAGTATAGTAATCAAGACCACGCACTATGAATGGATCCACCTTAAAAGGCACGCTACTGCTTTGAAGAAGCTGCTTAAAAAAGGCAAAATGTTCGCTGCAATCATCACATAGATATTCAAGAATAAGTGGAGCGTTTTTTGCTATTCTCCCGCATTTTTCTTCTTTACAGTCGAGCACTCGCAAAGGGTTGCGCTCCATACGCTCATTGCAAAGCGGGCAAAGCTCATCACTATGTTCTTTTAGATATTCCAAAAGTTTTTTATAGTAATTAGGACGGCATTTTTTACAGCCTATGGAGTTTATGTTTACAGATAAACCGCTAAGCCCAAGCTTGTTTAATAAATTAATAAGAAGCACTATAAGCTCGGCCTCTGCAGTTGGTTGCGGTGCGCCGAAGCACTCCATGCCGAACTGGTGGTGCTCTCTAAGTCTGCCCGATTGGGGGTTTTCATAGCGGAATACCGGACAGTTTAAATAATATACCTTAGTTGGCTGGGCATTTGCATATAGTCTGTTTTCTATAAGCGCCCTGACAACGCCGGCTGTGCCTTCAGGCTTTAGCGTTATTGAGCGCTCTCCCTTATCTAAAAAGGTATACATTTCCTTTTGGACTATGTCGGTAGTGCCGCCAACGCCCCTTTGGAAAAGCTCCGTATGCTCAAAAACAGGGGTTCTTATTTCACTATACCCCGCAAGCGCAGCTTCGTTGCGCATTGTTTCTTCTATCCACTGCCAGAGATAGGAATCCTCGGGTAATATGTCTTTTGTACCTTTTGGCGCCTGTATCATCTATCCTCCCTAAAAAAACAATCCCTGCACAGCTGCACGGGACGATTATACTCCGCCCAGACTTTAAGCTTTAAGCTAATACAACACGGGCATAGCGGGAAAGACTATAGCGAAAAACCTACATATAACGCCCTCCCGCGCTGGAAACATTATAGGTTTTACACTTGGGATTGTCAACATGTTTTAATCTGTAAGAAATTGTGCTATAATCTCTAAAAACAAGGAGGAATTTATATGAGAATGGACAAATCCCCCATTACTTTAGACATCAACAACCTTATGGCTGATGTGGTTGGCTATCCTTATGGGCTAACGGTAGACCAGATTGACGGCATGGCAGACAGGGCTAAGGCAGCATACGATGCCATAAACGCAAACCGCGGCAAGGGCTGGCTTGGCTGGACAGAACTTCCCTACAATCAGGACGATATTCTAGACGATATCGAAGTTGCTGCTGATTATATCAGAAGCGAATTTGATGCATTTGTAGTGCTTGGTATTGGTGGAAGCGCGCTAGGTCCCATCGCTGTGCAGCAAGCGCTAAACCATATGCGTTATAATGAACTCCCCAAGGAAAAGCGCGGTGGTCCTAAGTTCTATGTAGAGGATAATATCGACCCTGAGCGTATGAAAGCGCTACTGGATGTTATTGATGTTAAAAAGACTTGCTTTAATGTAATCACAAAATCCGGCGCAACAGCCGAAACGATGAGCCAATACCTAATCATTTCAACTGCGCTTAAGAAAGCGCTAGGCGATGATTGGGTAAAGCACATAGTCGCAACAACAAGCAAGGAAAAAGGCAACCTCATACGCCTTGCGCTTGAGCATAATTTTAAACTCTTCTACATACCCGAAAGCGTAGGTGGCAGGTTCTCCGAGCTTTGCCCCGTAGGTTTACTTCCCGCAGCAGTATGTGGCATTGATATTAGAGCCATGCTTGAAGGCGCAAAAGCTATGGATAATAGGCTAAAAAGCCCGCTCCTATGGGAAAATATGGCTCTGCTTGAAGCCACTATACAATACCTGTTAACTGAAGAAAAAGGTATAAATGTACATGTTGTTATGCCTTATGCCGACAGCCTTAAATACATGGCGGATTGGTTCTGCCAGCTATGGGCAGAGAGCCTAGGTAAAAATGTTACCCGCAAGGGTATGGCAGTAAATGTCGGGCAAACTCCGGTTAAATCGCTTGGCGTTACAGACCAGCATAGCCAGCTGCAGCTATATACAGAAGGTCCGTATGATAAGGTTGTAACCTTTATAAATGTTGGCAAATTCCGTGATACCGTTGATATTCCTGAAGGCTGCTACGAATATCCCAATGTATCCTTCCTTGGCGGCAAAACGCTTAACGAGCTTATAAACGCTGAGTACCTTGGCACTCAATACGCGCTGCTTAGGAGCGGCCGCGTAAGCCAGACCATACGCATTCCCGAAGTAAACGCCCACAGCATAGGACAGCTTATATATTTCTTCGAGATGGTAACCGCATACCTTGGCGAACTGCTTGATATTGACGCCTATAACCAACCCGGCGTTGAGGAAAGCAAGATTGCCGCATATGCTATGCTTGGCAATACCGAAGAAAAGTATCTTGAAAAGCACGAGGAAATGGCTGCTGCCCCCAAGGGCTTAAAGAAATACATATTATAATGCTGTAGCTAATCAAGCTGTACGCTTGACAGCTTATTTACAGTTTATTATAATTATCTCAGAAGGGTATTCCTGGAGTGTACGTCAGCTTGTTGTTTTTACCCACATCACACTAATCGGAGCCCGGGTCGGGTAGTGGCTGTCGAGCCTCCTTTGAGAGGAAGGCAAAAACTATTCGCAGGGCACCACCCTGCTTAACATAGCGGGTGAAAAAACAGAAGCAACGGCACTTTGGGGTATCCTTATTATTATTTAGGTGATGTATTATGCTAACTAGCCTGCTCGCCTGCACTGATGCAAACATAAGAAAAGCAGCTGATTGCATTAGAGATGGCGGTCTTGTCGCCTTTCCCACTGAAACCGTATATGGGCTCGGTGCAAATGGACTAGACAAAACCGCAGTGGCGAGCATCTTTTCCGCCAAGCAGCGTCCGGCGGATAACCCGCTTATACTACATGTAAACAGTATTTCACAGGCTGAAACGCTTTGCGATTTTACCGCCAACGCTAAAACGCTTGCCAAGCTATATTGGCCCGGACCTCTTACTATGTTGCTAAATAAAAAATCCATAGTACCGGATATAACAACCGCTAAGCTGAAGACAGTTGCCGTGCGTATGCCAAGGCACCCTGTGGCGCTTAAGCTTATTGAATACTCCAGCTGCCCTATTGCAGCTCCAAGCGCAAACCGCTCAGGGAAACCAAGCCCAACCACAGCCAAGCATGTGTTTGACGATTTAAATGGCAGGGTAAACTATATATTGGATGGCGGTTCAAGTGAGGTCGGGCTAGAATCCACTGTAATAGATATGACATCTAATATACCATGCATATATAGACCCGGCGCAGTTACTCCGGAAGAAATAAGCATGGTACTTGGTGAATGTGAAGTGTCTACCGGAGTTATGATGGATATACCGCAAAACGCACATGCTCCATCCCCCGGTATGCGGCACAGGCATTATGCCCCAAAGGCGCCGATGTGCCTTATAAAAGGCAAACCTGAGGCAATAGCCCGCTACATTAGGGATAACATTCAAAGCGGTGACTACATACTCGCTATGGAAGAAAACTTACATTTTTATGAAGGTCTTCCGGTTGAAAGCATGGGAAAAAACGCGCAGGAAGCGGCGCATAGGCTTTTCTACCTGCTAAGGCAGATGGATGAGCGTAATGCAAAGCGCATATTCACCGAAACACTCCCTGAAAACGGCCTAGGGCTTGCAGTGATGAACAGGCTGGCAAGAGCCGCCTCGTTTCATATAGTATCAGTATAAAAGGAGGACAACATGAAACAATACAGAAAAGTTTTAAGCATTATATTGCTTATTTCAATGGTATTTACTCTAGGATTAGTAAATGCTGAGGAAGAAAAAGTGCTGAATATATTCTCTTGGGAAGGGTATATAGACGCACAAACGCTTGAAGAATTTACCAATGACACCGGTATTAAGGTAAACTATTCCACTTTTAATGCCAACGAAGAAATGCTATTAAAGGTTCAAGGCACCCCAGGCGAGTACGATTTAATACTCGCAAGCGATTATGCCCTTAACACTCTCCGCAAGGATGATTTGTTGTATAAACTCAACAAGGATTTACTGCCCAATTATAAAAACATAGGCGAAGGGTACTTAAACAAATACTACGACGAAAACAACGAGTATACTGTACCCTACACAGCAGGTACGCCGGTTATACTATACGACCCCGCAGTTGTTGACTTTGAAATCACCGGCTATGAGGACCTTTGGGATGAAAGGCTTAACGACTCCATCGTTATGATAGACGATGCCCGTAACATAATAGGCATTACCCTAAAAACGCTAGGGCATTCATTTAATACTACCGACGAAGAAATATTAAAGCAAGCCGAAGAAAAACTAGCAAAGCTGCGCCCCAATATACGCTCTTTCAACTACGACAGCCCGCATTTTGACCTTATATCTGGCGAATGCTCAGTTGGCTATATCTTCTCTTCATTTGCAATGATAGCGCTTAATGAAAGACCAGACCTTAAGGTTGTATACCCAAAGGAAGGTCTGGGCTTTGGAATAGATGGCTTGGTAATTTCAAAAGAAGCTCCTCATCCTGAAAACGCACATAAATTGCTCAACTACCTGCTTGAGCCTAAAATAGGCGCACGCATAGCAGAGCTGCAGTACTATATGTCGCCAAATGCCGCCGCGCTTGAACTTATGTCTGACGAGTTTAAAAACAGCCCTATAATTAATATACCTGATGAGCTGCTGAAAGACGCGGAATTTATCCAAGATATAGGCGAATATGAAAGCGAGTACCAAAGCATTTGGCAACGCTTTAAACTGCTGTAATCATTATACTTCAAAAAACAGCGCACACCACGCGCTGTTTTTTTATACTCTGCTTAGCGCCATGCCAAGATAATTTACAATATCTATAGTTGAAGGAGAATAACTGCCCTGCTTTTTTTGTACATATCTGCCCGATAGGTTAAGCCAATAAGAAGCAAGCTGCATAGCAAGCAAAGGCTTTTCACCTTTTTGCTGAGCATATATAGCTGATAGTATTCCAAGCAGCGCATCGCCACTGCCGCCTTTTGCAAGCGCAGGTACGCCACCAGGTTGAATAGCAAAATCCTTGCCATCATACATGAGCATACTATTTCCCTTAAGCAATACATTTGCGCCAAAACGCAAATACAGCTCTTGGGCGGCTGAAAACATATCCTTTTGAATATCTTCATTACTGCAATTAAGCAGCCTTGCAGCTTCGCCTATATGCGGGGTAATTATAGCCCTTTCGCCTAATTTAATAGGATTTTTAGCCAGCAGATTAAGCGCGCCCGCGTCCCATACTGATGGTATAGTATCATCAAATAATTCAAGTATGGTTTCCCAAGTAGTAGCGTTTTCTTCTATGCCGCAGCCTAGGGCAAAAAGGCTAATATTTTTGGGTTTTTCACGCACGCACATTGCATTTGGTACGCTGTTTTGCAGTATTTCAGCTACTTTATCTTCGCATAATACATATACAAGCCCCGCACCTGATTTTATGCAGGCTAGAGCTGCCATAGACGCTGCACCCGCCATTCCAAAGCTGCCTACATAAAGCATCACTCTGCCAAAATCCCCTTTATAGCTATATGGATTACGCTTTGGAAGCAGGCTTAGAAAATCCTCCTGTCGCATAATAAACGCACTGTCCTGTAAGTTTGTAATTTGCGGCATGTATATGCTGGGTAAATCTATATCAGCAACTATTATTTTACCCGCTGCACCTTCCTTTGAAAAAAAGAGACCATGTTTGGCTTTTTGAAAGCTTATAGTATAGTTTGCTCTAATAAAAGCTCCCTCCGCATATCCAGTATTCCCGTCTATACCTGAGGGTATATCTAGTGATAACACTTTTACACCGCTTGTGTTTATGCTATTTATTATTTGAGCCGCTTCACCCTCTACCCCGCCTCTTAGACCTGTTCCGAATATTGCGTCAACAATTAAATCATAATCATTAAATTTAGGGCTATCAATTATTGTAGCACTGGTATTTTTTAGCTTTTTTGTATTATATTTTGCATCTTCTGTACGGGGTTCTTTAATTATATATACATGGGTTTCCGCGCTTTCATACGCCAACATCCTCGCAAGCGCAATACCATCTCCCCCATTATTTCCGCTGCCGCATACTAAAAGTATGCGCTTACCTTTAAGAGGATAAGCTATAATACCTTTAATCGCTTCAAATGAGGCGCGCGCAGCTTTTTCCATAAGGTAAAGACTTGACACACCCTTTGAAAAAGCATACTGCTCCCAGGCTCTCATATATTCAGGGCTTATACTAAAATTCACTTTAACCCTCCAGCACTACAAATGCGATAGCTATATCCCCCTCATGGGATATGCTTAAATGCGTACTTTTCACTCCAATTTGCTTTTGCATATCTTCTGCTTTACCCAGTAAAACATAATAAGGCTTGCCAAGCTCATTGTGCATTATCTTTATATCATTAAAGGGCACGGGACCTATGCCCGTGCCTATAGCCTTCATAAAGGCTTCCTTAGCTGCAAACATAGCTGCGAATGACGAAGCCTTAAACACCCCACGGCTTTCAGCGTAGGCTCTTTCATCTATAGTAAATATACGCTCCACAAAACGATTATTATCAGTAAGCTTTTCCATGCGTGATATGCTGCACATATCAACGCCTATGCCAATAATCATATTATTACTGCGCAGCTTCGCTAAGCTTTTCTATGTTATCATCTATCCACATAGTAAGTTCTTCCGTTACGCTATCCCTGTTTAATTCATTGAACAGCTCATGGCGTGCTTCAGGATAGAGCTTAACATGCACATTTTTGTAGCCTGATTTAATAAAATTATTCGCTACCTTTTTAACTCCATCGCCCTTGCCTATAGGGTCCATTTCGCCTGATATAAACAGCACAGGCATATTAGGCTTTGCAGCCTTATTTAAACCTTCATTTGTAAGAGCCATAAGACCGCCGAAAAAATCCTTATACGCACCAGAAGATAACGGAAAGCCGCAAAGAGGGTCTTTGATATAACGCTCCACTTCAAATGCATCACGGCTAAGCCAATCAAAGGCGGTTTTCGCCTTCTTATCCTTTGGAAAAACTAAACTTGAAATAAGCTTAGAGGGCTTATCCTTTCCCGTGAATATAGACATAAGCCCCGCTACCAAGCTCCCAAGCCTTACAATTGTTTTACCATAAAAACCGGTACCACTTAAAACAAGCATATCGGGCAATTTATCCTCAAAGCGCATAATATAACACCTTAAAAGAAAGCTTCCCATGCTGTGCCCAAGCATAATAAGAGGTATATCGGGATATTTGCTTTTAAGTATATCATAGGCGTTTGATACATCAGCAATCATATTATTCCAGCCGTCAGGACCGAATATGCCTATGTTTTCCTTGGATAGCTCTTCTCCATGCCCCGCTAGGTTAAAGCCCGCAACAATTATGCCTGATTTGTTGAGTGCCTTTGCAAGCCTTGTATAACGCCAAATATGTTCTGACATACCATGTATTATAAGCATTACCGCCCTTGCAGGAACAGGGCAATCCCATATTATTAACTTTTTATCTTCTCCGTTGTTCAGCTTAAATGGCATATTATCCATAGCTATCTCCTTACAGCTGATAAAGCCCTACTTTTTTATACACCTTTTTCAGCGTTCTTTTTGCAATATTACCTGCACGCTCGGCATTGTTTTTAAGTATGCCGTTTAGATATTGTTTGTCCTTTATAAGCTCGTTATATCTATCCTGTATGGGTTTTAAACTCTCTATAACAAGCTCTGTTACTTCTTTTTTAAGGTCGCCATAGCCTTTGCCATTAAAATGCTCAACCGTTTCTTCTATACTATTGCCTGAAAGCGCGGAATATATAGTGATAAGGTTGCTTACGCCGGGTTTATTTTCAGGATCATAGGCTATATTTGTATCGCTATCCGTTACCGCGCGTTTTAGCTTGCGGCGTATGTTGTCCGGAGAATCGAGCAGCGAAATATAGCTTTCCTCAGGGTCGGACTTGCTCATCTTTCTTGCAGGGTCACTCAGGCTCATTATTTTCGCGGATTCTTTTGGCATGTATATTTCAGGCACTACAAAAACATCGCCATATAGTGCGTTAACCCTTTGAGCAATATCCCTTGTTATTTCAAGGTGCTGTTTTTGGTCTGCGCCAACGGGCACAAGCTGCGACTGATACAATAATATATCCGCCGCCATGAGCACGGGATATGTAAATAGCCCCGCGTTTATATTATCACTATTTGTTTCGCTTTTCGCCTTAAACTGCGTCATACGGCTAAGCTCTCCCATATAGGTATAACAGCTTAGAATCCAACAAAGCTCAGCATGTTCCGGCACATGGCTCTGGCAATATATTATGTTTTCTTCAGGATCCAGCCCACAGGCAATATATAGCGCGGCAAGCTCGACAGTCCTTCGCCTAAGTAATGCAGGCTCCCGTCTTACTGTTAAGGCATGCAAATCTACTATGGAAAACAGGCAGCGATAGCTATTCTTTAGAAGCACAAAATTGCGTATTGCGCCTATATAGTTGCCGATAGTAATTGCGCCTGACGGCTGAACGCCTGAATATAGTATTGGTTTGGTTTTAATATTATTATCTGTCATGGTTGACCTTTCTTTATATGTTCATGTCTTTCTTTACTTTTTCAAAGCAGCTTACGGCAAAATCTAAATCCTCTTTTGAGTGACCAGCGCTTATCTGCACCCTTATGCGCGCCTTTTCCTTTGGCACAACAGGGAAGGAAAAACTTACCACATACACGCCTTCATTAAGCATTCTTTCGGCAAATTCCTGCGCTACATGCGCATTATATAGCATTACCGCGGTTATCGGGTGCTCGCCGGGAAGCACATCAAAGCCTAGGCTTTGAAGTTTTTCCTTAAAGTAGCGAGTGTTTTCGTGCACCTTGTCCTGAAGGTTGGTGTTTTCTTCAAGTAAATCAAGCGTTGCAAGTGTGGCTGAGCATATTGCAGGGGCAACTGAGTTGCTGAACAAATACGGTCTTGACCTTTGCCTTAGAAGGTCTACAATAGGCTGCCTTGCAGCTGTAAAGCCGCCTGACGCACCGCCAAGCGCCTTACCGAATGTACTGGTTATAATATCCACCCTTCCCATAACGCCGCAATGTTCGTGAGTACCTCTGCCATTTTTGCCCATGAAGCCTGTTGCATGGCTATCATCAACCATTACAAGGGCATCGTATTTATCCGCAAGGTCGCATATTTCTGGCAACTTTGCAATATAGCCGTCCATGGAGAACACGCCGTCAGTGGCAATTAAGCGTATACGGGCATCCTGCGCTTCTTTAAGCTGTTCTTCAAGCATAGCCATATCACTATTTTTATAACGATAGCGCCTTGCCTTGCATAGCCTTACACCATCTATTATTGAAGCATGGTTGAGCTCATCAGAGAAAACAGCATCTTCCTCGCCCAGTATGGTTTCAAAAAGACCTCCATTTGCGTCAAAGCATGAGGAATACAGTATTACATCATCCATTCCTAAGAAATGAGCGAGCCTATTTTCAAGCTCCTTATGTACACTCTGCGTGCCGCATATAAAGCGCACGCTGGAAAGCCCAAAGCCCCATTTATCGTAGCTGTCTTTAGCGGCTTGAATTAGCTTTTTATTGTCAGACAAACCAAGGTAGTTATTCGCGCACATATTAAGCACATTATCTGTTTTGGTTGTATCTATCCTTGATTTTTGCGGCGTGGTTATTATCCGCTCATCCTTCTCTGTGCCGGATTTTTTTATCTCTTCAAGTATTTCATTATAATAATTAAGCGCTTTTTTCATATTATTTGCTCCAATCTAGTATAATCTTTCCGCTGTTGCCTGTGTTCATAATATCAAAGGCTTTTTGAAATTCAGTATAATGGAAACGATGTGTAATAAGCGGGCTCAAATCAAGCCCCGCCTCAACCATAGCGCCCATCTTATACCATGTTTCATACATACGCCTGCCATATATGCCTTTTACGGTAAGGCCTTTAAGTATTATTTCATCCATGTCAAGCGTTGGCTGTTTGTCGCCAAAAAGACCGAGTAGCGCAATCGCTCCGCCGTTTCGCATATTGCTTATCATTTGGTTTAGCGCTGATGCTGCGCCTGACATCTCAAGCCCTACATCAAAACCCTCCACCATATGGTGTTCTTTCATTACTTTTTCAAGTGAATCTCTTGTAACATTTACTGTTGCAGTAGCGCCAAGCTTTTTAGCAAGCTCAAGACGATAGTCATTAATATCGGTTATTATTACATTTCTTGCGCCATTTTTATTGCATATGGCAGCAGCCATAATACCAATGGGACCGGCGCCCGTTATAAGTACATCCTCACCCACCACATCAAACATAAGGGCGGTATGCGTGGCGTTACCAAAGGCGTCGAAGAAAGATACAATATCATCCGGCAGTTTCTCCGAAATAGGTATGCAGTTTGATGCGGGTATACACAGATATTCCGCAAACGCACCGCTGCGCTGCACGCCTACTCCTTCGGTTGCATGGCACCACTGACCATTACCCGCGCGGCAGTTGCGGCAATGACCGCATACTATATGCCCTTCCCCTGAAACCTTATCGCCTATCTTAAAGCCGTTTGCATTTTCGCCCACCTGCGCAATCCTGCCCACATATTCATGCCCTATAACAAGCGGCGGTTTTATATGCTTTTGGCTCCAAGCGTCCCAGTTATATATATGCAGGTCGGTTCCACATATGGCAGTCTTGTTGATTTTTATAAGTACATCGTTTGGACCACATTTTGGTTTTTCAACTTGCATGAGTTTTAAGCCCTTTTCAGGGGCTGCCTTTACTAATGCATCCATCATAGTGTTTCTTCCTCCTTTATTAAATTTTCTATATCTTGGCGGCTATAAATAAATGTAACTATTTCGCCGTCATTTCTAAATATATTAGGTTGCAGGTAGAACACGGCATTTGAATCTTCATCTGCATAGTAATGCTCCTCGGGGTAAAAATCAAGCGAGAATGTCTCAAAGCACAAATCTTCATGCCAAGGGGAGTTAGGCTTGCTTATTTCAGGCTCTATTTTACTCCATATATCTCTTAGCACAAGAGCTGCTATTTGCTCTGAGCTATCCCCAACCTCTGTAAGTACACCCCTTAATGTAAGGGTTTCGCCTGCATATTCACCGGATACATCAAACACCTGCGAATACACGCTTTTTTTGACTATACCGTCAAGCTTTTGCTCCTGCAACATCCTTGTTGAAAAGAAGCGCCCGTTATTACAGCATATCTCGTATACTTGGTGTATATAGTTATCCGCGCTTTTTGCCATATCAGGATCTTCCGCATACATGGGAAGCAGCAAATCCGTCATCTCGTTTATAGCACCTACAAAATAATAGTTTATGCTTTCAGCAACGGGGCTGTCGCCCTCTATAAAGGGATATTTACAATAATAATCGTATATAAGGGTGTCTTCTTTTTTGTATTCCTCGCTAATTTCCTTAAAGCTTATATTAAGCCCGCCACTTTCAGCGTATACAGATATAATACTGCAAGCAAGCAATAATACAAAAAGTAATACCCTAAGTTTTCTAATCATTTTCTGCCTGCTTTATGTATTTGGCGGCAGATAGCGCGGCTATATTCCCTTCCCCTGTTGCCTTTGCAACCTGAAGGGGCTGTCCTACCATGTCTCCCGCTGCAAACACGCCTTTGACATTGGTTGCCATATCCTTATCTACATATACGCTTCCATCTTTTACTTCAAGCTCAGGCAAAAGCTGTGTAGGCGCAATCGCGGGACGGATTACGAATATTCCATCTGCCACATGCTCCGACTTATCGCATACAAGCTTCATACCCTCAGCACTTTTTTCTATTGATAGAGGTTTGTCGTCTATTACAGTTATACTATCATTAAGCCCGGAAATATCATGCTTTCTTTCAGGGCAATATTTAACCGTAGCTAATTCAGCCAGATAGTTCGCTTCTTCTACGGATTCACCGCCTGCACCTACCACGATTACAGTTTTACCTCTGTAAAACATACCGTCGCAGGTAGCGCAGTAGCTTACGCCCTGTCCAAGGAGCTCTTCCTCGTTTTTAAGGGTTTTAACCCTTGCAGTGCCGCAGGCTAGTATTATGCTGCTTGCCTCATATATATCGTTTTCAACAAGGCAGGAAAAGCTTCCGCCCACAGGCATTATCTTTTGAACCAGACCTTTTCTAAGCTCAGCGCCTGCCTCTACCAGTTGCTCCCTTGTAATTTTAACAAATTCCTTGCCGCTAACATTTGGCATTCCGGGATAATTATCAACACGGTGTGCCTTTTCCATAGCACCCTCCGCATTATACAAAACAAGCGTTTTAAGGTTGCGCTGCCTTGCGGTAAGCGCCGCGGAGCAGCCTGCAGGACCCGCGCCTACTATAATTACATCATATTTCAATATGTCTTACCTCCACCCATTCTATGCGCCTGTCACATACCTTTTCAACTTGAAATATAAGCCCTTCAAGCTCTACCCTCGGTCTGCTACCGTCTTCCGGCACAGCTCCAAGGTTATCCAATATAAAGCCCGCTATGGTGTCATATTCTTCGTCAATTGGCAGTTCAAAGCCTGTAACCTTGTTAAACTGCTCTATATCCGTACCGCCGGATACCCCCCATACGCCCTTTCCTTTTTCGATAATATCCATCTGCTCTTGAATATCATACTCATCGTATATATTGCCTACGATTTCTTCAAGCAAGTCTTCCATGGTTATTATGCCGCTTGTGCCGCCGTATTCATCCACCACAACCGCCATATGTATCTTATCCTCCTGCATACTGCGGAAAAGCACATCAGCGCGCACGGTTTCAGGCACAAAGCGCACGGGGCGCAGTAAGTTTCTAAGCTTCTTAGGCTTTTCTCTAGTTAAATTAATCAGATAATCGCGGGTAGTGATTACACCTATTATATGGTCTAAATCGTCCTGATATACGGGGAAACGCGAAAAGCCCGTCGTTTTTATGCTCTCAAGTATGTTTTCCTCAGTATCGTCTATGTATATGCTCTGCATATCGGTGCGGTGTGTCATGCACTCTTCTGCCGTCATGTTGTTAAACTCGAATATATTTTCAATAAGGTCGCGCTCTAATTCCTCTATCGCGCCCTTTTCTTCGCCGGCATCTACCATCATGCGTATTTCATCCTCAGTTACCTGCTCTACATCCGCATCAGGGTCTACACCTGCTGAGCGGGATATACCAGAAGATAGGTTTGACAATAGGTTTGCCATTGGGTTAAACAAAGCGTTTATAAGTCTAATAAAGACCAAAAGAGATTTCGCCGTATCCTCAGCCTTTGTGCGCACTATTTTCTTAGGCAACGCTATTGAAAAAAGCATAAATATAAAGCAAAGAACAAAAAGCACTATAATATAAGAAACAGCGCTAATTAGCCTTGGTGATACATTCGCCCCCCACGCACCGCAAATAGCGTTTGAGAGCATAGCGCCATAGCTTATTGTAAACGAAGCTGATAGCAATGAAAACATAAACGCCAGCGCCACCTCAAGCGGGCTAGGTACATTACGCAGCTTATCTATTTCCTCGCCTAAGCGTTGGGAAACCCTGTCCTCCGCCATAGCGTCCCTCTTAAGCTTGCTTATATTTAATGTGTTTAAGGCAATGTTTGCCGCTTGTGTAAGCCCTGATAGTATAAACAGCAGCGCCTGTAAAAATATGTGGATGCCTAAGGCACCGGCTTCCATAGATGCATACGCTCCTTTCTTTGAGTGCATTATACCATCAATAAAGAATATTTACCATAACACTTTATAAGTATAGAGTATATCGCGCTTTGTGCAATGCACACACAAAATACAAACTAAAAACAAAAAAGAATTGACAAAGCACGCGATCAAATTGTATCATTCAGTTACACCGTTGAGGGAGGATAGTATTCCGGTCTTAAGTCTCTAAAGAGAGCCGCTATATGGTGCAAGGCGGCGTGGCGATACCGGTTGAATGGGCTCCTGAGGGGCTGCAGGAAGCATAGTATGGCAGCACGGGATCCGCACCCGTTAGCATGGCGGCATATGTGTTAGCATATGGAGAGAGTGGGCGTAAGCCTAAAGTTGAGTGGTACCGCGTAGATTTTTCTCCGCCTCGGCAAAATTGCCGGGGCGGATTTGTTTAAGGGAGGTAATCATGCTTATCAGAGCTTGTATGTGGAAAGGTTTCCCTAAAGTAAATATTAAATTATTTTAAAAAAAGGAAGGAAAATATCATGAAAAAATATAGGTTTTTTGTAGCAATAATCTTACTAATCGCATTAATTACAAGTGTATCAGCAGAAGAAAACTACCGCATAGGTATAGCGCAGTTTGCAGTGCACGGCTCACTTGACAACTGCAGGGAAGGCTTTATTGAGGGGCTTGCGGAACACGGCTTTATAGAAGGCAAAAACATCACAATAGAGGTACAAAACGCCCAATCGGATATGGGGCTGGCATCGCAGATTGCAGACAGTTTCCTTGCCGCAAATTATGACCTTGTATGCGCAATAGCTACACCCATGGCTGCTATATGCGCCAACACCTTTGATGACAAAATACCGGTAATTTACTGCGCCGTATCAGACCCTAGCGCCGCAGGACTGGCTGATGAAAACGGCAAAAACATAGGCAAAGTAACAGGCACAAGCGACACGCTGCCAATTGAAGACCAGCTCATTATGATGAGAGCGCTCCTCCCCGAAGCCAAAACCCTTGGGCTTATGTACACAGTGGGCGAAGCGAATAGCGCAGTACAGGTAAAAATGTATGAGGAGCTTGCTCCAAAATACGGCTTTGATGTTGTAGTTACCACCGTTTCAAACGGCAGCGAGATAGCGCTTGCAGTACCGGGGCTAATATCCAAGTGCGATTGCATAAGCATGGTGCTTGATAATACAGTAGTGCAATACCTAGATGTGCTGCTTGAGCAGGCGGACGCAGCTAAAATACCCGTATTCGGCAGCGAAGTGGAACAGGTTATAGTAGGCTGCGTGGCAGCAGAGGGGCTAGACTATATAGCCCTTGGTAACCACACAGGCGATATGGCAGCTATGGTATTAAATGGCGAAGACGCAAACACCATTCCCTATAAAATAATACTAGACAACAAGCTGTATATTAACTCCGCTAAGCTTGAAGAGCTTGGGATAACTGTACCTGAAGAACTGCTACAAAGGGCAACCATAGTAGACTAGGAGAATTTCATGGATATTTTGCAGGCATTTGTAAATTCAGTGCCGTCAAGCATAGAGCAGGGGCTTATATACGGCGTACTAGCCCTTGGGATATACATAACATACAGCATACTTGACTTTCCCGATTTAAGCGTTGACGGCACTTTTCCCCTAGGGGGCGTGGTTTCTACAGCCATGCTCCTTAGGGGTATAAACCCCGTAATATGCCTTTTAGGGGCTATGCTAGCCGGCGCACTGGCGGGGCTTGCGACGGGGCTTATAAATGTAAAACTAAAGGTTAGGGATTTATTCTCCGGCGTTATTGTTATGACAGGGCTATATTCTATAAACCTTCGTATAGCAGACGGCAACTCACTTCTTACCATACCCCGAAACGCCGTTACGCTTTTTAGAAACAATTCGCTAGCTAATTCTCTACCAGAAGGCACCAGCTCGCTTATAGTATCGCTTGTTATTGCGCTTTTTATAAAACTGCTGCTTGACGCGTTTTTCAGCACCCGCTTTGGGCTTTTGCTTAGAGCAACCGGAGACAATGAACAGGTAGTAACTTCCCTTGCAAGGGACAAGGGCAATGTTAAAATATGGGGTCTTGTAATAGCAAACTCATTAGTTGCGCTAAGCGGCGGCATACTATGCCAGCAGCAGCGCCTGTTTGAGGCAAGCATGGGTACAGGTACTCTAGTTTTAGGGCTTGCATCTGTAATAATAGGCACAACGCTATTTCGCAGCGCAAAGAGGGATTATTCTACCCTCGCCGTACTTATAGGGGCTATAATATATAAGCTATGCTACACGCTTGCGATAGTGCTTGGCTTAAAGCCCGGCGATATGAAGCTTGTAACCGCCTTATTATTCCTTGGCATACTAGGTATAGAAAGCCTAAAAAAGGGAGGGAATAAAAAACATGCTTGAGCTTAAAAACATACACAAAACCTATAACCCCGGCACGGTTCGCGAGCTTTGCCTGTTTGAAGATTTTTCCCTCTCAATAGAGGAAGAGAGCTTTGTATCGGTTGTAGGCAGCAACGGCTCCGGTAAAACGAGTATGCTAAACATAATATGCGGCTCTATAGGCGTTGAAAAGGGCAAAATACTTATAGACGGCAGCGATATTACATACACTAAAGAACATATACGCAACAAACGCATAGGCAGGATATACCAAAACCCCGCACTTGGAAGTTGCGCCAATTTAACTGTGCTTCAAAACCTGTGTTTGTTTGACGCCAAAAACAAGCACATGAACCTAACCCCATATGCAGATAAAAAGCGCATAGATACATACAAAGCTATGCTAAGCCAATTAGGGCTAGGTCTTGAAAATATGCTGTCCAAGCGCTGCGGAAGCCTATCCGGCGGACAAAGACAGGCGCTTGCGCTTATTATGGCAACCATGACGGATATAGACTTTCTAATCCTTGACGAACACACCGCCGCGCTAGACCCTAAGACATCAGATGTAATTATGCAGCTAACTGAAAAGCTTGTTAGGGAAAGGAAGCTTACAACTATAATGGTAACGCATAACCTGCGCTACGCGGTTGAATACGGGGATAGATTACTTATGATGCACGATGGCGATATAGTACTTGACGCCGCAGGTAGCGCCAAATGCGATTTAAGCGTTGACAAGCTGCTTGGTCTATTTAACGAAATATCAATAGAATGTGGAAACTAATAAACAAAATTAAAAAACCAAAAAGCCGTACAATGAACTGTGCGGCTTTTTTAGATTTCAATCAAATGAGTATATCAGCTTAAAAAGCCGTCTATTATAACCCTTTCAGCTTCTTCCTGAGTTAGCCCCAAAGTGCACAGCTTAAGTAGCTGTTCCCCCGCTATTTTGCCTATGGCGGCTTCGTGTATAAGCTCGGCATCGGGTGATATAGCTTCAAGCGCAGGCTCTGCAAATACTGTAGCTTCATCAGCTATAAGCGAATCGCACTCGCTATGTCCAACGCATACATTTTCGCCTATTAGGCGGGATATAAATTTCTGCTTTGATTTTCCCCTTGCAACAGAGCGGGATATAATCTCTGCGGTGCTGTTCTCGCCTTTTAAATTTACAACAAAATCTGTCACGGCTGTATCTTCACCATCAGTCATAAGCCTTTCATGTACAACCAGCTTTGCGCCCTTGGCTACTGTAGCTATGGTTTTTCTGTCTGTAGAATCTACACCGCCAAGCTGCACGGTATCCATAAACAGGTAGGAATCCTCTTTAAGCTCTAGCTCTGTAATGGGGTCTATACGCTTATTCCTATCGCTGCTGCCTGTGCCAATGTGTTTTTCTATATAGCTTGCCTTTGCGCCTTTTTCCATAACAAAGCGGTGTATGCCATGGTGAGATGCCTCACTATCGCTTTCGTTATGCACGCCGCAGCCTGCAATTATTGTGACATCTGCGCCTTCTCCTATAAAAAAGTCGTTATATGTAATATCCTTTATATTGCCGCGGCTCACACATGCGGGTATATATACGCTCTCTCCCTTTGTGCCGGGTTTTATATGTATTTCTATACCGGATTTGCCGTCTTTTCTAGCGATAATTTTAATATTATCAGTGCATTTTCTTCCAGCGCATTCTCCATCCTGCCTTATGTTGTAGGCGCCTTCAAATTCTTTATCTTCATAGCCTGATACGGCTCTAAGCAGCTTTTTTGTAACATCGTTTAAATTTGTCATACAGCTTTCGCTCCTACGGGGCATAGCCCCAATATTTCGCCCTCAAGCAGCGAGGGCAGCACTTCATCGCGTGTGCCGCTTGTTCTAAGCATACCATCTGCAATTACTATTATATCGTCGGCGATTTCAAGTATCCTCTCCTGGTGGGATATTATCATAAGGCTGCTTGTGCCTTTTAGCTGCTTAAACACATTTACCAGTCCATTAAAAGACCATATATCTATACCCGCTTCAGGCTCATCAAATATATTAAAAGTGGTTCCGCGCGCAAGTACTGTTGCTATTTCAACGCGCTTTATTTCTCCACCTGAAAGGCTGGAATCAATTTCCCTGTCTATATAATCCATAGTACATAAACCCACCTTGCCAAGCAGGTCGCATATTTCTTCAAAGCTAAGCTCCCTGCCCGCCGCAAGGTTTAGCATTCTACGAACAGTAATACCCTTAAAGCGCACAGGCTGCTGGAAAGCAAAGCTAATGCCCTCTCTTGCCCTTTCGGTTACATTTAAGTTAGAAATATCCTTACCCTTAAATGTTATTTTGCCTGTTACACTGGGCAGTAGACCCGCAATAGCCTTAGCAAGCGAAGTTTTGCCGCCGCCATTAGGGCCTGTTACAACAGTAAGCTTGCCATGCGGGATTTTTAGGTTTATATCATGCAGTATATTATTTTTTTCCGGTACTGACCATGAAATGTTTTCTAATATTAACATCTATACCTCCTGTATTTTACCTTTCGGCTAAAGGATTATACCACAGCAATACCTATTTACACAAAAAAACGCCCCATAAGGGGCGAAGTTTTTTTGAAATTAGTTTCCGGGTATTACAGGTACTACCTGCTGGGGAGGCGCAGCCGGTACTACATCCTGACCAGAGTCCGCTGCGGGCGCAGCGGGAGCTGCCTCAACAGCTGCAGGTTCCGCCTCGGGAGCGGGAGCTTCAGGCGCGGGAGCGGGAGCAAAGCCGTATATAAGCTGGCTTGTCATCTCCTGAAGTACCATAGAGTTGTTGCTCGTTCCATCTATATATAGCCCCGCCTCATTGAACACACGGTTGCCGGGATTGTCAGAATCGTAGTTGACTATAAGCCTTGGGGATATTACACAGCTTGTAAGCCCGCCTACAGGTAGAGCCTGCCCAAACTGATACGCCTTTGTGGGGTCGTTCAAATCCTGCAATGTCATACTTGCGGCGCTCGGGTAGAAGTAGAACATAGCCTGTTTAACTACAGTCGCGGGGTCGCTAGTGCGGTAGTTTACAGATAGAGAGCCTTCTGTTACGCCTACTATTATCTGCCCTATAAGTTTATTATCCTGAGATACAAGCGCATAATACTTTTCGCCAGGGGTAGCAAGGTCTACTGGTATAAGCCTTTCCATAGAGCCTGCAAGCGCAGTGCTTACGCTTCCCGCCATGGGACCAAAACCGTATACAGGTATATCATAGTGGTAGTTGTCAGGTGCGTATTCTTGGCTTTTCATTACTTTATTACAGTATTTGCATATCTGAACTTTTCTACCCTTTCTCTCTAGAGAAGGTTCGGGTTTTGCATACCAAGAGAAAGAAAGCTTTTTACCCCCCTTACCCTTTGTAGTGCCTGTTTTTGCTACATGTTTTCCAAATTCTGTTTCTCTGCTTTCAGTTCTACCGCATATAGTGCACTTACGAATTTTCCTACCTTTTTGCTGACATGTAGGCGGGTGATCGGGATCATCTTCCCAAGGTCCGAAACTATGTCCTTGTGCCTGATTTGGTCCACCGTATGGTGCAACATCATAAGGACCATCTTTTCCATTGCAACCAGGTCTCACACACAAGCGATACTTAGAACCTGGTTTTTTACATGTAGGTTCAGGGTCAATTATCCAATTACCCCATTCATGCTCTAGCTCTACTTCTTCCGTTTTTTTATGATGACAGATTGTACACTCATATATTGCATCACCTTTAACCTTACATCTAGGTGGATTCGTTGCACTATAACCTTTAAATTCATAATTGTGCGGACGAGGGGCTATAGGTTCAGTTTGTTTCTCTGAACAGTTTAAACATGCGCGAGTTCTACTGCCGCCTTCCTCACAATTAGTAAGACTTATTTGCCAACCATCATTTTCGCTTGTGGTCCATTGATGGGGTAATTTGGGAATAGGTCTTGTTTCCTCTTCATCACATTTAGTACATATTCGTGTTTCTGTACCCTCTTTAGCACAAGTTGCAGGAGTGGTAGTTTTCCACCCTTCCCCCCAATCATGCTGATCTGATGGGCACTTCACTTTGCTTTCTGAATACACAAAAGGCACAGACACGAAAAAGCATAATACAAGCAATAGGCTAAGTACACGCTTTAAGTTAGTATTATACATATTGATCTCCTTTCAAATAACATACACGATAATCATTTATCTTACTTGCTTGAGTATAAACTCTTTATAAATCTATGTCAATATTTAAGCAATATTTTTACAGTTTTGGCTATTACAGCCCTTTCATATCTGTAATCACTACCTTGGGCAATAATTCCTCAACGGTTTCTATCTCGGGCGGCTGGGTACCCGCAACCATTATTTTAGCGCTTGCGCTTGCAACCGCGAAGCGCAGACATTCCTCGGGAGAAAGCCCTTTTTCCATTGACATTACCATGGCAGCTGTCATAGCATCGCCCGCGCCGGACCTTCCTACAACAGGCACGCTTAAACCCCTTGCCCTTAAAGTAAAATCTTTTGATACAAAAATTGCCCCAAGTGCGCCAAGCGATAGCAGCACATACTCTATACCCGTACTTACAAGGCGTTTAGCTTCGGCAAGCAGGGCTATATCGTCTTCCGGGTCGCAGGAGCAGAGGCTTGCAAGCTCAAACTTGTTGGGCTTTATCATGAAAGGCTTCCTAGCTATGCCAAGGCGCAGGGGCTCGCCCTCTGTATCTAGGTACACTTTAGCGCCCTCAGCTTTGCAGTGGGATATCATATCAGCGTAAATATCTTCCCTGCAGCCCTCGGGCAGAGAGCCCGCAAGCACAACGCTATCCCCTTGCCTTACATGGCTTTGAAGGGTATAGAACACCTCTTCTATAACCATATTATGCAGCAGCGCGCCTGGTTCATTTATTTCGGTGTAGGTTCCGTTTTTATTATCTATTATTTTAAGGTTGGTGCGGGTTTCCATGTTTACTTCAACAAGGTCATTTGCTATACCAAGCTCATCCAACTGGGATAGTATAAAATGCCCTATGCTGCCGCCAACTATACCAAGCGCAACGCTTTCAGAACCTAGAGCGCTTAGCGTTTTTGATACAAGCAGCCCCTTGCCGCCAGCATCTCGCCTTATGGATTTTACCCTGTTTACCTTGCCTACATGTAGTTCATCCATAACAAGGGTTTTATCAAGCGCTGTGTTTAAGGTTAATGTTATAATCATAGAATTGCTCCTTCAGTTTTTAACTTTGCGGTATAGCCGAATAATATACATAGAAGTAAGATTGTCACCACATCCCCCTTGAGTATTCAACCGGATAATTATAAAAGATTATTCGGCAAAATGCAAAAAATCATCCGAGTTTCTTAAGCTTTGAAGCTATCATATCCGCAGCTTCATCCCAGCTATCCCTTGGCACTTTGAAATACATAAATAAAAACGCGTAAGGGCGGTACAGTTTTACCCTTTGGCTGCGGGGATAAAGCGCATAACGCTTTACATCGGGAAAGGCTAAGTATTCCTCATGGGCAAGCAAAAAGGGTATATTTTCCGCATTCAATAATATGTTATGCTTATCAAAGCGTATAAGTCGGGTTGCGCATTTTAGGCGGCTTGGCTTTATCCACGTGCGTTTAAGCACACCCTTTGGCTCTATAAGGCATTGAACGGTTTCATCGCCTTGGAGAAGCAATATTATCAAGCAAAAAACTACTCCGCCAAAAAACAGGTATAAAAGCTGCGGCAATACGCCGGAGCTTGTTAAAAATATGCTTATGGAATCTACGCCTGAGCTGAATATAAATTCTATAGCTAGCATAGCTAAAAACACAAGCAGTACAACGGATAGCATAAGCCTGAAAACAAAAAATATATTCTCCCTCTGCATAATAGGGAGAGCTCTCATTTCCCATACATTACATACGCTGCTTGCAGGTATGCTCTTGCCGCAAGCGGCGCAGGTAGGTGTAGGTCCCGGGCGCTGACAGCGCCTGCAAAAATACTGTATCATCTTACCCCTTTCCAATCACCCATATATTATAGCAAAGCATTTAATAAGCCGCAACGCTAGACGAAAACGCCCTAATAATGTATAATATTTTTCGTTGTCGGCAATTGCCGTGATGATAGGAAAGGTAGTGCTTATTATGAAAAAACTAAGGCTTATCAGCCTAATCTTAGTCTGTGTTATGCTCAGCGGCTGTACGCTGGTTGTTAAAGACCCCGAGGTTGACGGCGCGCGCATTGTAATCACCGTTAATGGTGAGGAGATGAACAAAAAAGCTTTCATGGAAGAGCTTAACGCCAACATTGAGATGCAAAAAAAGCTTGAGGTGTTTTACCAAAGCTATGGTATGCAAGCCCCCGCTGTTAGCGAGGAGGAAATAAGGGATACCACCATAGACGATATTGTTAGAAATACCGTGCTTAAGCAGAAGGCAGCCAAATTGCAGCTTGATGTGCTTAGCGAAGAAGATATAAAGCAGCTTGAAAAAGACACTGAAAACAGCTGGAACAATATTAAAAACGGTATGAAATCGCGCTTCTTTGCGGAAACTGAGCTTGAAGGCGATGAGCTTGAAAAAGCCCTTGAAGAAAAAGCAATAGCCGAAGGCTACAGCAAGGAAGAAGAAAATGATAGGTTTAAAAACACATTAATAATGGATAAACTAAGGCAGGAAGCCATAAAGGATGTAAGCGTAACTGCCGAAGAAATAAAGGCGGAGTATGATTCCTTCGTCGCCCGTGACGAGGCTCTTGCAAAAGAAAACCCCAACGAATACGGCAGAGCTCTTATGAACAGGCAAACTAACTATTATGCCCCCGCAGGCTACCGCATGGTAAAGCAAATACTAGTAAAATTCCTTGAAGAAAACCAAACTGAAATAGACACCGCAAGGGGTGTACTATCCGACAAGGAAAACGCTTTCACCCAAGCTGAAAGCGCATATAACGCAAACGAAGAAGCGCTTAAAGAAGAAGGGCTATCCCCTGAAGAAATTCAGGAGCTTAACGACAAAAAGGCGGAGCTTAAAAAAGCGCTTGAAACTGCTGAGGACGAAAAATCCCAAGCTGAGGATGACCTTGAAACCGCGCTTGAAAAAGGCTATGCAGCAATAAATGAAAAAGCTCAGGGCATATACGACCGCCTTGTAGAAGGTGAGGATTTTGATACGCTGGCTCAAGAATACAATGAGGACACCGGTATGCCGCAAGAAGGCTATGCTGTAAGAAAAGGCTTCGACGATTTTGACATCGCATTCATGGACGCCGCTATGGGGCTTAAAAACATAGGCGATGTATCCATGCCCGCCAAAGGCATGTATGGCTTCTATATAGTGTACTATTCCGCCGATGTAAAAGAGGGCGCAATAGAGCTAGCAAAAGTACAAGAGGATATAAAAGCTGACCTGCTCAAGAAAAAGCAGGATGAAACCTACGAAAACGCAGTAAAAAGCTGGACAGATGAAAGCGAAATAATAATAGATAAAGAGGCTATAATAGATTAATAGCTAAAAATTAACGGGCTGTCGTGTGGCAGCCCGTTTTTTGTGGGTTGTTTTTGCGGTATAATATTATATAAGCATATAGAAGAAAATGGATATTACAAGCTGTAAAACTGAAAAGCGAAGCACAGTTTGAGTGTCTGAAAAACCCATATTATCGCGCACATGGTCGTGAAGCGGTGTGCGTATATTGCGCATGAATGACTTGTATTTAGTTACCCTAAGCACAGTTAGTTTAAGCAAGCTTGATATTCCATCAAGTATAATAGAAATCGCAAAGGGTATGTACAGAAGCGGCGCTCCGCTTTTAAGCGCTGTTATTGCTATAAGCACGCCTAGCGCCCTAGAACCCGCATCCCCCATTAAATGCGTACTTGGGGAAGCGTTAAAGCAGGAATACGCAAGCACACCCGCAAGGAAGAGCGTTGTTACAGGACTAAAATCCTCCATGGTATACATTTTATTGGAAGCAGCAAAAAAGAAAACAAGGCACATGCTTACTAGGCTGGAGCTTAAGCCATCTACCCCATCACATATATTTGTTACATTTATGCTTCCCCATATAAGCGCAACGGCAAAAACAAATACTATTATTGGCGGCAGAGTTAAGCTAAAGCCAAGCACGGGGAACATAAAAGGTGTATTGTTAAAATATATAAATACATATGCTCCAAGGCAGGCAATAAAAAGGTCTATTAGCCCTTTTTTAAGCTCCCCCCAAGGTTTTTTGGAGTTGTCATCCAGATAACCTGCTAACATTTCCATAATGATAAGCAATAAATAAAGGTAGCTTTCAATTGAAAGCCTAAAAAACACTACAGATAGTATGCACACAGGTAGCACGAATAATATACCCGCGCTTGTCCTCTTGCCCTTTGAGGCATCGCCGTCAAAGGCGAGCTCCCTCCCCCTATCCAGCGGCAGGAAGTTGCTGAACCTATAAAAAAGTATGAAGCAAATAGCAAATGCAAATAAAAATAGTAACCCAAGTATGGGGCTTGAAATAGGCAGGGTAATCAATATATCCTCCTTACTGCATTATGGGCGGGAAGCCCGCAAAACCCGTTAACTGAAAAATAATAGTAATTATGCCGACTATCGCAACATATATAGCAAACTTGTTAAAGCTTATTTTTTCTATAAGGCGCAGCATATAGCGTATGGCAAAAAAGCCTGAAACCGCCGCAAAGGCAGTACCTACAAGTATATCAAAGCTGAAAAGCGTAGCGGTGTTGCCGCTTTCAAATACATCTTTAAGTTCAACTAAGAATGAGCCAAGTATAGCAGGCGCGCTCATTAGAAAAGAGAATTTAGCAGCTGTCCTTCTTGAAAGC
This sequence comes from Christensenellaceae bacterium, assembly GCA_012518615.1. Lineage (GTDB taxonomy): Bacteria > Bacillota > Clostridia > Christensenellales > Aristaeellaceae > DTU024. The sequence goes on from JAAYRU010000053.1 coordinate 62,621, forward strand.
CCTGATATTAAACCGCCTAGCAGCGTTGAGCCAGACCTGCTAACCCCCGGCAATAGCGCAACCGCTTGGAATAATCCCATAGCGCCAGCGTTTTTAAGGTCTACCTCATCGCTTGGCTTTTTGTTTTTGCGGCTTATATACTCCGCCAAAACTAAAAACAGCGCAGTTATTAAAAATGCGGGTCCTAAAAACCAGCCAGTAAAAGTGGAGTCTATAAAATCCCCCAAGAGCAGTACAGCAAAAAGCGCAGGCAGCGATGCTAGGAATAGTAGAAGCAGCGTCCTATCCTTAATAGGGTGGCGCAGCATATTTAGCCAATCCTTAATAAACACTGCTGCCACCGCAAGCAGAGTGCCCATGTGCAGCATAATCATAAGGCTTTTAGATGAGGATACATCATAACCTACTAGGCTTAGTAGCCTTTCAGCTAGTAACAGATGACCGCTTGATGAAATAGGCAAAAACTCCGACAAGCCCTGCACTATCCCCATTATTGCGGAAAATAATACTTGCATAGTATTTCCTTTCGATTAGCCGTTTAGACCCTCAGCTTGGCGCTGCATGTTTTCAACTACAATATCGCATATATCGCCAAAGCATGAGCATGCCTCTAAAACATGCCAAGGCTCATTTGTGTGGTAGTGTACTTTTAACATCTCATCATCACCAACGCACAAAAGGCAATCCCCGGGGATTTGGGAAATCGTCCTTGAAATTGCATTTTCGTCTAAATTATCTCCTTCAATTAGGAGCTGCACATCGAACTTGTACTCTAACATAATTACCTCCTTAACTAACCAAGATATAATACAACGAGAGCATTTTCTTGTCAAAAATTGTACATTTTGTGTTTTGCTTGTTTCAGAACCACAACATGTGGTATAATTCTATTACACACAAAGGAGGTAAAAAATCATGGCATGTAGCGTACAGGTAAGCAACGGCACTATGGCGCAGGAAGAAATCAACCAATATATTGAAAGAGCAAAACAGAACTACGGGAAAGAGCCTATCCATATGGATATACATATAGACGGGGACTTTGTTGACATCGACTACACTTTTCAAACCAAGCCTTTTGACAGGATTCGCCGCATAACTGGCTATCTTGTAGGCACGCTAGACCGTTTCAACAACGGCAAAAGGGCTGAAGAGCACGACAGGGTAAAGCATCAATTATAATTTTCTAATATTGCTAATACAATAAAAATAGTGCGTACAATAAGTAGCAAGCAAAAACAGTTTGCTACTTTTATATTTCCTGTCCTTTTTCGATTCTTTCTATAAGCTCAAGCCTTCTTGAGTGCCTTCCGCCTTGGAAATCGCTTTCTAAGTACGCTTTAACTACGGTTTTTGCAAGTTCAGCGCCTATTACCCTTGCGCCCATAGCAAGCATATTTGCGTTATTATGCGTAACTGCCATGGCGGCGGAGTAAGGCTCGCAGCAAAGCGCGCAGCGTATGCCCTTTACTTTATTTGCAGCAAGGCTCATACCTATGCCTGTTCCGCATATCAGTATTCCCCTATCGCACTGCCCGCTTATTACAGCATTTGCAGCTTTATAAGCATATATAGGGTAGTCTACGCTGTCTTTGCTATCTGTACCGAAGTTTACATACTCAACACCTATGCTATCAAGGTATACAAGCAGCTCATTTTTAAGCTCAAGCGCCGCATGGTCATTTGCTATTGCTATTTTCATATTTACTCCTTCATTTTAAGCGGTATTTTACCTGTGGCTTTTTTATTTCCTTTAAGTATATCAACCAGCGCTTTAACTGTGCTGTCGTTATAAGAATACGCCGCTATGCCGCATACACCCTTTGGCAGGTACATTACATCATAAGGGTTTCTAAGCGCTATAACTATCATAGGTATATTAAGGGCGTGCATGGCATGTATAAGCTGCTCCTGCCCCTTATATATATGGGCGTTATAGCTGCCAACTACAACAACGCTATGCCCCTTGGCTTTATTTACAAGCGTTTCTATCTCCGCACTATCGGGGCTGTTTGACATAAGGCTATAATCGCCGCCAAATATTTTTTGCATATCCTCTGCAAGGCTGTTTTCGCCTATCGCGGGGTTTGCAACAAGTGTAGTAACAAATGGGCGGCAGGATACAAAGTAGGGATTATCTCCAAGTTTCGGTATTTCAGCCCCTGTGCGGGCGATAGACGCTGCGTAAATATCCGCAACCTTTTCCCTATGCTCAATGCTGCCTACTATATCGATGCTTTGGCGTGGTAATTTCTCCATAGCTTTCTTATACTCAAGTATACGGTTTGTTGAAGTATCAAACTGTTTTCTATCTATATCACCTGTTTTTAGGCTCTCCAGCATAAGCTCTGACGCCTTAACACATAGACCAGTATCGTGAGATGCAAATATTATATCCACCCCTGCCTTTAGCGCCATAAGCATACCCTGCACTGTTCCATAAAACTTTGCAATCGCCGCCATCTGCATACAGTCTGAAAGCGTAAGCCCCTTAAAGCCTATAACATTTCTTAAAAGCTCTGTCATTATTCTATATGATAGCGTTGCGGGTATATTATCCTCCTCTATTTTTGGGAAAAGTATATGCGAAGACATTATACCGCTTATGCCATTTTTGCTTGCGTTTATAAATGGCACAAGCTCAAAAGCCATAAGCTCTTCCATTGTTTTATCTATGCGAGGTAAACCAAGGTGAGAGTCTACATTGGTATCCCCATGCCCCGGGAAATGTTTAGCGCAGGCATATACGCCGCCGTCTATTAAACCTTTTGCCATATTGCAGGCGTATTTAGACACTATTTCGGGAGTATCTCCATAGCTTCTAACGCCTATAACGGGGTTATCCTCGTTGGAGTTTATATCAAACACGGGCGCTAAGTTAAAGTTTACGCCTATTGCGTTAAGCTCTCTAGCGCATATTAGCCCCGCTGTATAGGCATTTTGGGGGTCTCCGGTGGATGACACTGCCATTGCGCTTGGGGTAATGCTTGCGTCCTCCTTAAGGCGTGTTACCACCCCGCCCTCTTGGTCTATAAATATAAATGGAGTGTAGCCCGTTTCGCCCCGCACTACTTCTTTAAGTTCCTTGCATAGCGCGCTTAGTTGCACGCTATCTTTAACATTATGCCTAAATATTATAAAATTGCCTATTTTATGTTCTTTTACCGCCTGTTTTATATTCTCAGGCATGGTAAAGCCATCAAAGCCGCCTACTAAATGTTGGCCAACCAGTATTTTTGCGTCCATTTTTACACCCCTTTATTTGATAATATAAGTATAGCACGCTTGCCAAAAAAAATACAGAAAAAACAAAATTAACTGTTGACATTTTGATATCAGTTTGATATCATTATACCATCAAACAAGGAGGACAATATTATGAAAGAAAAAAAGCTAAATGCAATAAGCGGTTATCCGGCGCTAATGCTCAGCATAATCGCGTACATTGCAGCAATAGGTCTAGTAATATTCGGCGCAAATCTTCTGGAAGCCGAAAACAACCTCGGCACAATACCGCTTGTAATAGGCATAGTATACCTTGTTGTAGGTATAATTCCCTTTTTCGGTCTTAAGGTTATAAAGCCGCAGGAAGCGCTGGTGCTGACAGTTTTCGGCAAATACACAGGCACACTCAGAGAACCCGGTTTCTACTTCGTAAACCCATTCAGCGTAGCGGTAAACCCAGCGGCAAATACCAAGCTGGACCAAAGCGGCGATGTAAAAACAAAGATAAAAGTAAACGAAGCCACCTCCATAGAGCTTACCGGCAAAAAAATATCGCTCAAAGCGATGACTCTAAACAACGCCAAACAAAAGGTTAATGACCACCTTGGCACGCCTGTAGAAATAGGCATAGCAGTAATATGGAGAGTGGTTGATACCGCAAAGGCAGTATTCAACGTTGATAACTACAAGGAATACCTATCGCTACAGACAGATACCGCGCTTCGCGACATAGTACGCATATACCCCTACGATTCCGCCCCTGATATAGATACCACGGGCGATGGCATACCGGACGAAGGCAGCCTTAGAGGCTCAAGCCGCATAGTGGCAGAGCGCATTAAAAACGAAATACAGCGCAAGGTTGAAGAAGCCGGCATAGAGATAATGGAAGCGCGCATAACCAACCTCGCCTACGCCCCCGAAATCGCCAGCGCAATGCTGCAAAGGCAGCAGGCAAGCGCAATAGTAGACGCACGCAAGCTTATCGTAGAAGGCGCGGTAGGCATGGTGCAGATGGCGCTTGAAAGGCTTAAAGAAGATGATATCGTGGATCTGGACGACGAGCGCAAGGCCGCAATGGTATCAAACCTAATGGTGGTGCTCTGCGGCAATAAAGAAGTTCAGCCCATAGTAAATTCAGGCACGCTATACTAAAATGTCTAAGAAACAGGTGCCGTTAAGGCTCAGCCAAGAGCTTTACGATAATATCGCCGCATGGGCGGAGGACGAATTCCGCTCGGTAAACGGTCAGATAGAGTACCTGCTAAGCCAAGCAGTGCGCAGGCACAGAAAACAGAATTTTAAGGGGGATATTGGCGAAGAATAGCGCCAAGGCGAAAAATAACGAAAAATAGCGCCAAAAAAAGGAGCTGTCGTTTATCGACAGCCCCGATTTTTATGTTTTATTTTAGGGGTTCAATTTCACGCACTACGTCAAGTATGGTGCCGTCCCTTGCTTCAAGTATCGCTACTACACGGTCCTTGAAGGGCAGCGGGTCGGGCGCTCCAACTATTGAATAGGCAATATCCCTAAGCTCCTCTATTGTGGTTAGAGGTAGTTTGGTTTTTTGCAGCGCTTCAAGCAGGTCGGGTCTCTTGGGGTTTACGGCAATGCCATAATCAGTTACCAGAATATCCACGCACTCGCCGGGAGTGGTAACTGTTACAACGCTGTCGCATACGGTTGCCATCCTGCCCCTTAGAAGCGGTGTTACTATTATGCAGCACTTTGCCCCTGCAGCGGTGTCCGGGTGTCCGCCTGGCGCGCCGCGAAGTACGCCGTCAGAGCCGGTAATAACGTTTACGTTAAAATCGACGTCTATTTCAAGCGCGGCTAGTATTACATAGTCCAGCTTGTTTACAAAGGCGCTCTTGTTTGAAGGGCTTGCGTACTGCGATGTGCTAATCTCAAAATGCTTGGGATTTGTGTGCACGGATGCAACGCCAACGGTATCAAAGTCCTGCGTGTCAACTATGCATTCGCACAGACCTTTGTTAAGCAGGTCTACCGCAGGCGCGCTTATTCCGCCGCAAATCCAGCTCATTGTGATGTTATGCTTACGCAGTATAGGCTCCAGATAGCGGTTTGCCGCAAGGCTGGGTCCGCCAGCGCCCGTCTGGAATGAGAAGCCCTGCTTAAAGTAAGGCGTGGCCTCTATAACCTTGGCGCAGTATTCCGCCATGAGCAGATCCCTCGGGTCGCGGCTGAACCTGGCAGCTGCGCTTGCAATCTTGCTGGCGTCGCCTATTTCATCTACCACTACTACATAGTCTACATCTACTGCCTCTATTGATGCCGGGAAGTTCGGGAAATCAACAAGCGTATCGGTTATTACAACTACATTGTCGGCGTATTTCGCGTCTACATCCGCGTAGGCGAGCACGCCGCAGTCGGACTTGCCGCCCTTGCCGCTGGCGTTGCCGTAGCAGTCGCTTGTGGGAGCGCCTATAAAGGCGACGTCTATATGCACCTCTCCCTGCTCTATGGCGCGCACCCTGCCGCCGTGGCTGCGCAGTATCGCCGGCGTTTTAAGCTTGCCGAATGATACAACTTCGCCCATCTTGCCGCGGATACCGCTTGTCTGTATGCCGGTTACTATGCCCTGCTCAATGTATTCAGCAATAGGGTCATGCGATGTGCCAAGTGAGGACGCAGCTATGGTGATGTCCTTAAAGCCCATTTTTACTATCTCTTCCATTACCATGTTTACGATATAGTCGCCATTTCTGAAATGGTGGTGGAAGGATACTGTCATGCCGTCCTTAAATTCTACCGCCTTGATAGCATCCACTATAGATGGAAGTACCTTGCTATCCAGCTGCGATGTACGCATTCTTACCTTAGGCGCGGCTTTCTGATATCTGATTCCGTCCCTATAATTGCTACCTTGGAAAACTTCTCGTCCGTTCACCAAAAGTTCATCAGGTATTTCTCTATTTACTGCATTTTTCATATTACAGATCCCCCTCATATATTCCTGAAGCCTTCGCCATTTCGATTACTCTCTCGGCGCCTGGAATAAATGCGATATCTATCATCTTACCGTCAACGGTGAATACGCCGACGCCTTTGGCTTCATTTTCGCGCCATGCGCGCACAATCTTCTCCGCGTCCCTGATTTCTTTTTCAGTGGGAGCGAATATCTCGTGTACTATGGCTATCTGCCTTGGGCTGATGAGCGATTTGCCGTCAAAGCCCATCTCTTTTATAAGCTGAACTTCCTTGCGGAAACCTTCTTCATCGTCTAGGTTGGTGAAAACGGTGTCAAAGCACTGTACGCCTGCTGCACGGGCTGCAACCAGCATGTTTGCCCTTCCGGCGAATATTTCATAGCCATCGGGGTAGTATTTAGTGCCCATGGTTTTGCGGTAGTCCCCGCCGGATATGGCAACGCCTATCATCCTCTCGGGACAGGCTGTACAGATTTCATATGCATTTAATATAGCCAGGGGCGATTCAAGCGCCGCCATGATAAGCGTGGAACCGGGTTCCCTGCCGAACTCTTCCTCGGCCTTTTCTATCGCTTCAACTATGGTAAATACATCCTGTTTGGTTTCGCATTTAGCGATACGCAGACCGTCAGCGCCGCCCGCGACAACAACCCTTATATCCTCCTGCCAATGCGGAGTGTCCAGTGCATTTATGCGGACTATAACTTCCGTACCGCGGTAGTCAACAGTTTTAAGCGCGTTGTACAGCGAAAATCTGGCTGAATCCTTTTGGTTTTCCGCAACCGCGTCCTCAAGGTCTATCATAAGGCTATCCGCGCCGTAAATATAGGCGTCCTTTATAAGCCCAGGCCTTTGAGCGCTTAAAAACATCATAGTCCTACGTAAGCGTTTTAGCCTTCTTTCATTACTCATTTTATTGCGCCTCCCCACGGATAATTATCCTCCACCTGAGCAGACCTGAAAGCCGCGCATTCCACCCTTGCTTTAATGGTGCATTCAAGCGCGCCTTGGTCTACCACTTTTACAAGTGCATTGTCGATGTTAAGGTTGCCCAGCGTTTCTCTTACGCATTCTTCGATATGCCTACCGTACTGCGCTTTAACGGTGGAATCAACCTCAACCTTCACTCCCCCGTCCTGCGGGGTGATGGTAACCTGGACATCGCTGGATTCCAGCGTGCCCGCGATTGCCGGTTGTTTAAGTAACATGTGTTCTCCCTCCTTTGGAATATTGAGTTACATTTAAGCTTATACAGGGCATAGCCCTGTATAAGACTTAATTTATTAGGTTATGCTGCGGGCGCTATATAGAGCGGTACAGCGCCTGTAATTGCCGCAATGGCAATAAAGATTATGAATATACCCAAAGCCCATTTGGCGCTCGCACGCTGCCATTCGCCAAGGTCCTGCTCGGTTAAACGGATTAGCAGGTAGATGAAGGCAACCAGCGGTGATAGCAAGTGGAACGCCTGACCAAGCAATGAGGCAACGCCAAGTTGCAGCGATGTGTATCCGTAGCGTACGCCAACCTTTGCAAGCACCGGCAGAACGCCATAGTAGAATGCGTCGTTGCTCAGGAAGAATGTTCCGGGCGCAGACAGCACTGCTGTAATGAGACCCCACCAGGAACCCCAGCTCTCCGGAATTATGCTAACTAAGCTGTGAGCAAGCTCCGTTGACATGCCGGAGTTTTCAAACAGACCGGTAAACGCGCCCGCGCCAAACACCAGTATTACAACCTGCAGGGCATCGCCCGCGTTATCCTGTATGCGGTCTTTCTGGTCTTTTAGTTTGGGGTAGTTAATCATAAGCGCAAGCACTGAGCCTATCATAAATATTGACAGCGAGGGCAGCAGCTGCGTCATAAGCAGCGTTACCAGCGCGATTGTCAAAACTAGGTTTACCCAGAAAAGCTGCGGGCGCTTGAGCGCTTCTTTTTCTTCGCTTTCAGCCGCCATTATGCGGTCAATATCGGCAGCAGTAACTTCTTTTACGCCAAGGCGTTTTTTCTCCTTGCTGCCCATGTAGAACGCAACGCCAATCATATAGATTACCGATACAATCATACCGGGGGCAAGCGCGTTTAACACCTCAGCATCGCTAAGCTCCGGCAATACGGATATAACCCTAGCGGAAGGTCCGCCCCAAGGCAGCAGGTTCATTATGGTGTTCATAAGAACGGTCGTTACCGCAAGGTTCATAAGGCTCATCTTAAGCGCCTTATAGATAGGCACAAACGCCGTACATACTATAAGCGTAGTTGTCGTGCCGTCGCCGTTTAGCGATACGACAGCCGCGAGCAGCGCTGCGGCAACTGTAATCTTAATCGGGTCGCCCTTCGCGAAAGTGATAAGCTTTCTAATTATGGGGTCGAACATTCCCGCGTCAAGCATGAAGGAGAAGTACAGTATAGCAAACAGAAGCATTACTCCGGTGGGGGCAACTCTTACAACACCCTGCCTTATCCAATCTCCCAGTATGCGTATCTGCGCAACTACTCCGCTGTCGCCAAATTTTTGAACGGCAGCATCAGAGTATAGACCCAAAAACGAACCTATAAGCGCAAATACAAGCGGAACGATTACCAGCGCCGTGAAGGGGCTTAGTCGCTTGGTCATTATTAGGAACATAAATACTATAACCATTGCCCAAGCTATAATTGCAACAGTAGTATTTATTTCCGGTGCAGGTTCTTCTTCCTCCTCAGCAGCTTCCGCCGCCGTCGCCTCCTCCTCCGCCGGAGCTTTTTCCTCTCCAGCCGCTTCTTCCGCCTTGGCTTCCTCGGCTACAGTTTCAACATTTTCCGCCGGTTTTTCAGCGGTAGTTGCTGCCGCGCCAAATACGCCTGTCAGCTGGCAAAACACCAGTAGTAATGCCAATAGTAGTGTTAGTCTTCTCTTCATGCGTCATCTCTCCTCTTTTATGAGATATTTTAAAGCAGGCGACCCCGCTTTAGGAAACAAGTTTGGCTATCGCATTTAATAGCACTGGGAATATACTTATTACTACTACCATGCGCATGACCTGCAGAATTATTATTTTTATGTTGCTAATGCCTAAATCCTCGGAAATAAGCGCCATATCGCTTGCGCCTGCGGGGGTTGCGGCAAGGTATGCCTCCCGCCTTGTAAACACGCCCCTTTTATAAAGGAATGTGCCCATAATGAAGGCTGCAAGGCTATAGCATACAATCAACATAACTGCCGGGAGCGCAAGGGTTTTAAGGTCTATAAGCTGCGCCATGCCGATTTTAGCGCCCACATAGGCGCCGGATAAAAGCTGCGCCACCCTGCGCACTATTATATTTATACACGCCTTGGGGTATAATATCTTAAATATTAAAGTACCTACAGTCGCAAATGCCATAGTACCGCCCGGCATACCTGAATACTTGCCAAGAAAGCCGGAAGCCGTAGCAACGAGCAGCGAAAGTACGGTATTTGGCACGTCCGCATTTTTAGAATTTCTTTTAGCAACATTCGTTGGCTTGTCAACAGCTACTTTAGCATTTTCTTCGGGCAGAAGGTTAATTAGTGTAGGAAATACACCCAGCCCTAGAAGATATCTTGCAAACTGCAACACCAGCACCTTGCTGCTGTCCGCCCCCATATCCTCAGCTATTAGGGGTATATCGCTAAGCCCGCCGGGAGCGGAACATAGCATTCCGGTTAGCGGGTCTATGCCGCCCACACGGCTTATTATAAGCCCGCTGATTACGTTTAGTACAAAGTAAGAAGATATTACAAACAGAGCAATCTTAAATATGGATTTCATCTGTTTTAAGTCTTCCCTGTTTACGCCGACGCCTACAAACGCGCCGGCAGCTATCTGCGCTACGAACTTAGCCTCAGGCGGCATATACGCATCGCCCGAAAAAACATTATAGGCACAAGCGCCTATAACAGCGCCTATCATAAGTCCGCCGGGTACTTTTAGCTTATAAAAGACAAGCCCGATAATCAGCGCTGATAATATAGTTAGGAGCATTCCCCTGTCCTTTCAGTATTTAAAGATACAAAGTATAAAGGCGCAGGTATACCCTGCGCCTTAAAATTAAATTACGCCTTTTCTTTGTTCTTGCCGAACTTCTTTTTAAGTACGGGACCAACAAAGGGCGAAATAAGTGCAACTATGCAGACTACCATTATTACACCCGCTACAGGACGCATAAACATGGCGCCGACATCCGCGCGGTAAATGGTGTATGCGCGGCTGAAGTTGCCTTCACATATGCTGCCGAGCACTAGACCCAGTATAAGCGCGGCGGAGTTGAAATGCATTACCCTGAACAGTATGCCCATAATGCCGGCTATAGCCATTATCTTAACATCCATGGTGCTCATATTTGTGGCATAGGAGCCTATGGTGGCAAGCATGATGATTACGGGACCCAGTATTGAATAGGGTACTGAGAGTATTTTCGCAAAAGCTTTCGCTATAGCCATAGCAACAAATACCATTACTATGTTGGTGATAATCATGGATACGAATGTTGCGGATAGGTACTGCGGCTGGTTGATTAGGAGCAGCGGCCCTAACTGTACGCCCTTTAGTACCAGCGCGCTCATCATAACCGCAGCTGCGTTACCGCCGGGTATACCAAGGCTTAGCAGAGGTACCATAGCGCCGCCTGTAGCCGCGTTGTTAGCGGTTTCAGACGCTGCAATACCGTCTATAATGCCTGTACCGAATTTCTCGGGGTATTTTGAGAGCTTGGTCTCTGTTGAGTAGCACAGGAATGATGCTATTGTAGCGCCCGCTCCGGGAAGTATACCAACTATGGTACCAAGTATTGAGCAGCGTAGTATAACCCATTTTATGCTCAGCCACTCTTTTATTGTAGGCATGGTTGTATCAAGCGATGAAGCGCCTGCTTTTTCAGCGTCTTCAGCGGTTAGGCGGTCATCAGATACAGTCTGCTGTAGAACCTCAGTTATAGCGAAAATACCTATAAGCACGGGTATCATCTCTATACCGCTTAGAAGCTGGTTGGAGCCGAATGTTAAGCGCTGCACGCCGTACATGGGGTCCTGACCTACAGTTGCGAGCAGCAGACCAAGCACGCCTGAAATTGTGGTGCGAAGTATATTATCGGCATCTAGGCTTGTAAGTATGGATAGACCCATAAAGGTAATCGCAAACATTTCGCTAGGTCCGAAAGACAGCGCCGCCTGCGTTAGCTGAGGGCTAAGGAAGAACATTGCCAGCGCGCTTACCAAGCCGCCTATGGCAGAGCAGACAAGCGCAACGCCTAGCGCCTTGCCGGCCTCGCCCCTTTGCGCCATGGGATAGCCGTCAAAGGTGGTGGGTGCGCTTGAAGGAACGCCCGGTATTTTAAATAATATAGCCGCAATGCTGCCGCCGGTAATTGAGGAGCAGTATATCGCAACGAGGAAAACAATTGCCGATACCGGGTCCATAGAGTAGGTGAAAGGCAAGCCCAGTGCGACCGCCATGGTCGCGCTAACGCCGGGGAGTGCGCCAAATACAGTACCCATTACTATGGCAAGCAATGTCATAAGGAATGTTCCGGGCTGGAAAACTACAGCCAAACCGTCTAATAACATTTGAAACATAATCTTACCTCCTTAGGGCAGAATGCTTTCGAGCCAGAGAGCGAAGTTGCGTAGTGCCGGAACCGTGCCGCGGGGCAGGTTTACCTTAAGCAGTACGCCAAAGAACAGGTATAGGAACAGCGTTAGAGCCAGCGATACTATTATGTTCCTTACTATGTTCTTGTCACCAAGCAGTATAGCATAGGTGAAAAGCAGGAAAAAACAGGTAACCATGTAGCCTAGCGGCTCAAGTATCACAGACGCGATAACAACAAGCAGCATACCTACAAATAGTTTTCCTTTAAAGAAAGCCGGTATACCCTTTAGGAAGCTGCTGAAGCAAAAGTCGTCCTTGCCTTTTTTCTCTTTTAATATCTTAACAATATTAAATCCAATAAGCACGAGCAGCATCACTATAAGCACTGTAGGCCATACGCCCGGCTGCAGTGCATATGGGTTTCTCTCTACCTTATCAGGAACTGGCGCCTCTAATACATTGAATATAGCGGCGTAAACCAGAAATAGGAAGAGCAGGACGTTGAGAATTAATTCAAACAAAACAGTCAACTCCTTTACAAGGTTAAGGGAAGGAAGAGCCTTCCCTTAACATAATTGATGATATGTCTTTTTTAATTATTCCAGAACTATATCGTCGTAGTGTTTGCTGAGTACGCCCTCGCCGTTGAGGTAGTTGGAGAACATTACATACTCTTTTTCCATGAGTGCGGACAGACCTGCGGAATCCTCAAAGCCGACACGCTCGTCGTACGCGCCCTGTACAAGGAAGTCTACCCAGCGCTGGTCTTTTGAGGCTTCTTCGATTGCTGCGCCAAGTGCGTCTATGGCTTCCTGCGGGGTGCCCTTCTTGGCATATACGCCGCGCCATGTGCCTATGTAGGAATCGATGCCAAGTTCGCCTGTGCACTCAAGGTCCGGATAGCGCTTCATGCGTACTTCAGAGCAGGCTACTAGAGGAACAATGTCGCCGGATTCGATTAGACCTTGGATTTCGTCCGTTCCGGTAATCATCATGTCGATATGGCCGCCCATGAGAGAAGAGTTCATCTCAGAGCCTGATGCGAAAGCGATTTCAAGAACATCAAGGCCTTCGATTGACTGTTTTAGGGTTGCGCTGTCCGCGCCTGTTGCGGTGAGCATGCCTACGGTAATGGCGAAGGGGTTCGCCTTGGCATATTCAATCATCTCGGAGAAGCTGTTGTAGCCCTTTTCCGCCATCGCCTTCTTTGAGCCGGCGATAATGCTTATTGAGTGAACGAGCTTGGCAACGGGGACAAACTCATAGCGGTAGTCCATACTGAGGACGCCCTGCAAGTCAAGCATGATTACGCTCTGCGTGCCCAGCATAAAGGTGTAGCCGTCTGCCGGTTGTTTGTAGGTAAATTCGACACCGTTAGAGCCTCCTCCACCTTCTACGTTTACAACGTCGACCTGCTGGCCGATGATGTCCTTAAGAACATCCGCCATCGGACGGATAGTGGAGTCTGCACCGCCACCGACGCCCCAAGGGCAGATGATGTCAACCTTGCGCTTGAATTCCCATTCTCCACCAGCGTGCATCACTGGAACCGAGGCAAGCAGCATCACTAGTACAGTGAGCAGTACCATGAATTTCTTCATTACACATAACCTCCTAAAATAATAATATTCGGATCGGCATAGCCGAAAATCCCAAAGGAATGCAATAATAGTGACGAAAATAACCTAGAAATTAATTATGTTGAGATAATACCCTAAAAACCTGCTTTCGTCAAATAAAAAAACTATTATGAACCCTATAATATATGCATTATAACTCTTTGTCAATAAATAATTTGTCACCTATTATTGCATGTTTATGCGCTTGACATAAGGAAAACTTGCCTATACAATGTAAAAAATAGGAAGGAGATTTAAAATGCTTATTAAAACTATTAACAAACGCACACTAAAGGACAGCCTAAAGCGCGGCGGCTGCGGAGAATGCCAGACCTCCTGCCAAAGCGCATGTAAGACAAGCTGCGGCGTGGCGAACCAGCCCTGTGAAAACGCTAACAGATAAACAAGCTTTTATGCACCGCCTTTAACAGGCGGTTTTTTTAAGGAGATATATATGTTGCACCAATTTGAGCTTTTCGGCAGCTTCTTTACCCTAGATGTAAACAGCGGCAGCCTTCATCTAACGGATAAATTCGGAGCGGAAGCGATTAAACTGTTTGAATATAACAGCAAAGAGGAATGTATTAGGCTTTTACTGGATAATAATAATGGAGAAATAAGCGAAGAAGAGCTGTGTGATTTTTTTGAAAATCTGCAAGTATTAAAAGACGAGGACAAGCTGTATTCCCCTGATATACTGCCATATATTAAAGCGCCAAATAAGAAGGATAAGCCCCTTAAAGCGCTATGCCTTAATGTGGCGCATAGCTGTAACCTGTGCTGCAATTACTGTTTTGCGGCAGCGGGAAACTTTACCGATAAGCAGCCGCTTATGCCGCTTAGCGTAGGCAAGGCGGCTATAGATTTTTTAATAGAAAGCTCCAAGGGCAGATATAATTTAGATGTGGATTTTTTCGGCGGCGAACCGCTGCTAAGTATTGATGTAGTAAAAGGTATAGTTGAGTACGCCAGAAGCCTAGAAAAAACACACAAAAAACATTTTAGGTTTACTTTTACCACAAACGGCGTACTGCTAAATGACGATATTATGGAATACCTGAATACCAACATGGATAATGTGGTACTAAGCCTTGACGGCAGAAGAGAAGTGCACGATTATTTCCGCAAAGCGCCAAACGGCAAGGGCAGCTACGATGTAATAGTGCCTAAATTCCAGAAATTTGCCGAAATAAGAAGAGATAAGGAATACTATATAAGGGCTACATTTACTAGGCATAATCTGGATTTTTTCAGTGACATTTTGCATATGCTAGACCTTGGTTTTAATGAGCTTAGCATGGAGCCTGTTGTTGCGGTCCCTGACAGCCCGGACGCCATAAAAGAAGAGGATTTGCCAATAATATTTGAGCAATATGAGCTGCTTGCAAAAGAAATGATTGATAGGAATAAAAAGGGCAAGCCCTTTGGCTTTTACCACTATAATATAACGCTAGATGAAGGTCCCTGCGCGTACAAGCTATTATCCGGCTGCGGCACGGGCTGTGAGTATATGGCGGTTACTCCAAGGGGAGAGCTATTCCCCTGCCACCGCTTTGTAGGAGATGAGCGTTTTTTGCTTGGAGATGTTTTCGGGGGCATTAAAAACCACTCTTTAGTAGAAGAATTTGCACAGAACAGCCTGCTAAACCATGAGGAATGTAAGAACTGCTGGGCTAAATACTTCTGCGCAGGCGGCTGCGCCGCAAACAACTTTGAAGCCAGCGGCAGTATAAGCGGCATATACGCCATAGGCTGTGAGATGTTTAAAAAAAGGCTTGAATGCGCCCTCGCGGTAAAAGCGCTATGCGCTGACTGATACTTATTTGGATAATAATTTGGGACATCACTACTCAAGTGGCAGAACCGAACAAATGTGCAGTAAAGAGGATATTCAAACCATATATGGATTATTGAAAAGGTGGCTGAACTCGTAAATTCAAATTTGTCGTACCTGAACTTAAAAAACCCCTGATGTCAGACAAATGCTACACTCGGAAAATTTGATTTTACGGGATTTTAAGAGTTTGAAAGTGTGTAAAAAATACGGTTTTTCTATGACTTCTCCTTAGGGGAGTATGCCATAATAATGCTAAAGGATGAAAGCGTAGTACCTAAAAAGATTTTAGATTATCATCTCATGGCTTCATGTCGTAATTAAGATAGCGGCAAACAGTAACGCATGAATAAGTTTCCGGATTTTTCATATAATCGAAAGCATAAGAAAGAACACAACACTAAAGGCATTATTTCAAAGTTGAACTTGAAAATAATGCCGTTATTTGGTAGTATAAACAAAGTCAGGAGGCGACCAGATGATAAATAGGAATATTTCCGGCAAATTAATAGGGCTTTCTAAGCAAGTGCCAATTGTGACCGTAATTGGACCTAGACAGTCGGGAAAAACGACTTTAGTAAAAACATCTTTCCCGGGATACAATTATGTCAACTTGGAAGATCCTGTAAATAGAATGTTTGCGAAAGAAGACTATAAAGGATTTTTTGAAACATTTAAAGAACCATTAATTATAGATGAAGTTCAAAGAGTACCAGAACTTCTTTCTGTAATGCAAGTTATGGTCGATGAGGACAGAGGTAAGAATGGTCGCTTTATACTTACAGGTAGTCATCAACCAAGTTTGCAAAGAGGAATTGCACAATCCTTGGCAGGTAGAACCAGTATTTTAACATTACTTCCCTTAAGTATGAATGAACTTGCAGAAGAAGGACTATTAGAGGATTTATCTACTGATAAATTACTTTTAAAAGGTTTCATGCCGGAACTTTATAGAGAAGGAACTAGAGAACCAATCGTTTATTATAGCGATTATTTAAATACTTATGTTGAAAAAGATTTGAGAGAAATGTTGGAAGTTAAAAATCTGGATAAGTTCCTAAGGTTTTTAACTTTACTTGCAGGCAGGGTTGGACAGGTGGTAAATTTATCTGCTATGTCAGGAGATGTAGGCGTTTCATCAACGACTTTATCTGAATGGCTTTCTGTACTCGAAGCCTCGTATATAGTTTATAGATTAAAGCCATATTTTTCTAATATTACAAAACAACAAATTAAATCACCAAAAATTTATTTTACAGAAATTGGGCTAGCGTCCTATCTTTTGGGGATAGAAACAGAAAATCAGGTAAACCGAGATCCCTTACGAGGAAATCTTTTTGAAAATTTAATTGTTTCAGAGGTTTTGAAGTCAAGGCTAAATCAAAATAAACCCCCAAATATCTATTACATGAGAACTGCTAAAGGTGTTGAGGTAGATTTGATTGTAAAAAAAGAGAATAAACTATATCCTTTTGAAATAAAGACATCGATGACACCTAATAAATCATTTTCAAGGCATTTATTGTCTTTTGTTGAAGCGGAGGAGAAAGCCCTAAAACCAAGAATTATTTACACTGGACAAGCTTATCCACAATTTAGTGGTGTCGAATATGTTAATTATAAAGATTTAATAAAATTTATAAATGATTAAACTTTACGATAAGCATCCATTAAAAGATAGAGAAGTGGAAAATCACAATAAGCGAATTTCGCCATCGGCGGTGGCAAAATTGCCATTTTACAGAGAATTAATTAAAGGGTTATAATAAAATATAAGTGGAATATTAGGCTGCAAGGCATAGTTTATACTTATCTCAGTTTAAAGCAGCGCATAGATTGTAGCGAATTTTTGATTTGGCAAAGCTTGGCGAAGGAAACATAGCGGTGCTATATTGACTGAGCAAAGCAAAGACAAATCGGAAAAGGCGCACAAGATAAAGCTGATTTAAACTGAGATAAGCATAAATGAAATTTTTAAGTTAAAATCTTGCATAATTTGTGTTTTAGGGCTACTCAAACCACAAAATATGTGATATAATTCCGTCTGTATTGCATTTTTGGAGGTAAGAGCTATGGAATTTCAAGCATCGGCGGCAAGCCGTAACATTCAGCCCTCAGCTACGCTTAAACTAAACGCCCTAGTGCAGGAGATGCGCGCCAAGGGACATGACATTATTGGGCTTACAGCGGGCGAACCGGACTTTAACACCCCTGAGCATATTGTAGACGCAGGAAAAAAAGCAATAGATGACGGCTACACTCGCTATACGCCCGTTAGCGGAATACCGCAGCTAAAAAAGGCTATAGTTGATACGCTGCTTAAAGATAAAAATCTTCTATATGAAAATAAAAATATATTGGTATCCATGGGCGCGAAACAGGCGCTGTACCAAGCGCTAAGGGTTATACTAAACCCCGGCGATGAGGTGCTTCTCCCCGCCCCCTGCTGGCTTAGCTACCAAGAGATGATTACTATGTGCTCCGCTGTACCCGTGCCTATACATACCACGGCGGAGCAGGGCTATGTACCCGATATAGAAAGCTTCTACGAAAAATATACGGATAAGACAAAGCTTATACTTATAAACAGCCCCAATAACCCGACCGGCGCAGTTTGGGGCAAGAAAATACTAACTGAAATAGCCGAATTTGCAAAAGATAAAGACCTGCTTATACTAAGCGATGAGATATACGAAAAAATGGTGTATGGGGACGCACATCATGTATCCATCGCCAGCATAAGCGATGACGCTAAGGAGCGCAGCATAATTGTAAACGGATTTAGCAAGGCATACGCCATGACAGGCTGGCGCCTTGGCTACAGCAGCGGCAACGAGAAGATAATAGCCGCTATGGACGCTTTCCAGAGCCATGCCGCGGGCTGCCCCAACAGCATAGCGCAACACGCCGCTGTTGAAGCGCTAAACGGTACGCAAAAGCCGCTGTATGATATGGTACAGGTATTCGATAGAAGGCGTAAACTGATGGTGGATTTAATAAAGGATATACCTAATGTAAGCTGCTTTGAGCCTGAGGGCGCATTCTATGTGCTGCTTGATATAAGCCCCTGCATTGGCTTAAAATGCCACGACACGCCTATAAGTTCCGATATGGACTTTGCGCACCTGCTGCTTGCGCACAATAGGGTATCGGCTGTGCCGGGCAATTCCTTCTACGCGCCAAATTGCCTAAGGCTAAGCTATGCCGTAAAGGATGAAAACATAGTTGAGGCTATGAAGCGCCTTAAGGAGTTTGTTCTTTCGCTTGAATAGCTTCTTCCTCGTTTTTTCTAAGCCATACGGATAATACTGCTATATCTGCCGGTGATACGCCGGGTATGCGAGAAGCCTGCCCAAGCGACACCGGCTTTATTTTGTTAAGCTTCTGTCTTGCCTCTATGCGGAGTGAATCCATGGAAAGATAGGGCGTGTCGCTTGGAAGGCTGCGGTTTTCCATGGCGGCAGTGGAGCGCACATGCGCCCGCTCTTTCTTTAAATAGCCTTCGTATTTTATCTGTATCTGCGCCTGCTCAAGAGAATAGCGCTTATAGTCCTTTGGATTTTCTATTACATCATATATGCTAACTTCGGGGCGTCTTAACATAGCGTCCTTGCCGGAGGATTTTATTATATCTATAAGTTCTTCCGTTTGGCTTGTCTTTATATGCAGCCTTTCAAGCCTTTCTTCGCTTGCAAGCCCAACCCTTTCAGCTATTTTAGTAAGCCTTATATCCGCGTTATCCTGCCTTAGATGTAGCCTGTGCTCAGCGCGGCTTGTCATCATGCGGTAGGGTTCGTCGGTTCCTTTGCTGGTAAGGTCATCACACATGACACCTATGTATGACATATCCCTGGTAGGTATAAAGGGCTTTTCTCCCTTTAAATATAGAGATGCGTTTATGCCGCAGAGCAGCCCTTGCGCCCCCGCCTCCTCATAGCCTGAAGTACCGTTTACCTGCCCTGCAAGGTACAGGCCCTTTATCTGCTTGCTTTCAAGGCTTGGGAAAAGGTCGGTAGGGTCTATACAGTCATACTCTATTGCGTAAGCGTGGCGGATAATTTTAACATTTTCTAGACCCTCAACACTGTGGTACATATCCTGCTGTACGTTTTTTGGCAGGCTTGATGACATGCCCTGCACATACCATTCCATAGCGGAGCTAGTTTCAGGCTCTAAAAATATTTGATGCCTGTCCTTATCGGCAAAGCGGTAGATTTTATCCTCTATGGATGGGCAATACCTAGCGCCCGTACCCTTTATATCCCCCGAAAACATGGGCGATAGGTGCAGGTTTTTGCGTATAATATCGTGCGTTTTTTCGTTGGTCCATGTGAGGTAGCAACAATGGGTGTTAATTAGCCGCCTATCCGTTAAAAAGGAGAAAGGGACTATTGGTTCATCCCCATGTTGCGCCTGCATTTTGCTGAAATCTATGCTGCGGTAATCTACCCTTGCGGGTGTACCCGTTTTAAAGCGGCGCAGCGAAAAACCGCAGTCAAGCAGGCTTTTTGAGAAATGTTTACTGGAAGCGAAACCCTGAGGACCTATATATTCGCTATGTTCGCCTATTATTATACGGCTGTTAAGGTATACGCCCGTCGCAATAATAACGCAGGGGGCGTAAATACATTCCCCGCTGGTTATTTTTATGCCCTTAGCCTTGCCGTTTTCGACGATTATTTCCTCAGCCTCAGCCTGCAATAAATCCAGATTATCCTGAGAAAAAAGCGCCTTTAACATCCTGCCGTGGTATGCGTTTTTATCCGCCTGCGCCCTTAGCGAGTGCACCGCCGGGCCCTTGGATTTGTTAAGCATACGGCATTGCAGTATTACATCGTCTATTACATGCGCCATTTCGCCACCGAGGGCGTCTATCTCCCTAACTAAATGCCCTTTGCCAGTGCCGCCAATTGACGGGTTGCAGGCAAGCAGAGCGACGGAATCTATATTCATGGTGATTAGCAGCGTGTTTAAGTTAAGCCTAGCTGTGGCAAGCGCCGCCTCACAGCCCGCATGACCCGCTCCTACCACCAGTACATCGTAGTTCAAAAAATCCCCTCCATGGGGGTGATTATACCATGAGTAAATTTCTCTGTAAAAGATTACTTTATTGCCATGCGCTTTTTTGCTATAATGATGGCAATTGAATTTATTCAGTTAATAATTTTCAGGAGAATACTATGAGTAAATACGAAGGTCTAATTACTGATTATTTGGAAACGCTTAAAAAAACTATTGATTTGCTTGATAAGGCTAAAATATCAAAGGCGCTTGACCGTCTATGTAAAGCGCTTGAAGATGAGAGCAATATATTTATATTCGGCAATGGGGGCAGCGCTGCAACTGCATCGCACTTCCAGAACGATTTTAATAAGGGTATATCGGAGTATACAGAAAAAAAGTTCAGATTTCTATGCCTTAATGACAATATAGCGAGCGTACTTGCTATAGCAAACGACATTTCTTTTGAAGAGATATTCCGCTTCCAGCTTGAAGGCAGGCTAAAGCCTGGCGATGTGGTAATAGCAATATCGGGCAGCGGCAACAGTGAAAATGTACTCCGTGCTGCAGAGTACGCTAAAAGCCTTGGTAACACGCTTATTACACTCACCGGCTTTGACGGCGGAAAGCTGAGGAAGCTTGCGGATATCGATTTACATGCCGATGTAAACAGTATGCAGATAACTGAGGATATACATATGATATTTGACCACCTAATGATGGCTGTGCTATATAAAACACTTGCAGGAAAAGAGCATATGAAAGCTTAATACTTGCATTTTTTGTATTTCTACTGTATAATTTATTTGAACCAAACGAAAACAATAAAAATCCGCAGGAGGTATTATGTCGGGTATTTCTCATGTACTGGCGATAGATCTTGGCGGCTCTAAATTACAGGTCGCCATAGTTGATTCCTTAGGCAATATTATTGCATCTGAAAAGCGCACGCTTATAGACAGCAATTATTCCGAAGAATCTATCATGAAAGAAATACGTATAGCGGCAGAAAATGTAATAGCAAAATCTCAAAAGAAACTCCATGCGGTGGGTATAAGCATACCCGGACCCTGCGACAGCGAAAACGGCATATTCCTAGCCAATTTTTCTACGGGAGTTAAAAACTGGGAATACGCAAAGACGCTTTCGGACGTTTTCTCCCTCCCCTGCTATGGCGATAACGATGTAAACGCCTGCGCAGTGGCTGAAAAACGCTTTGGCAATTGTAAGGATATCTCAAGCTTTATATGGATTACACTCAGCTTCGGGTGCGGCGGCGCGCTGTTTTTAGACGGCAAACTGTATAAGGGCAGCCGCTCCTTGGCGGGAGAAGTAGGCCATATACCCGTTGTACACGGCAGCAAGCTTAGGTGCGGCTGCGGCATATATGGCGATATGGAGGCGGAGTTCTCCGGCTTTGCGATAGGGCGAAAATATTTAGAGAAAAAAGGTCTTAAACCTGACGCCAATTTTGCAAGCAAAGAAGTAGGAAAACTTGCAAGGCAAGGAGACAGCCTTGCGATTGAATTACTTTATGAAGCCGGCTACGCCCTTGGCAGGCTATGCTCTATGGCACAAAACCTGCTAGACCTTGAAAAAGCTGTGCTTGGCGGCGGCGTATGCGTGTATGAGTTCGACTTTCTAAAGCCCGGCATAGATAGGGCGATTGATGATTGCTGTTTCCCGCTTTCAAAGCGTGGTTTTACAGTAGAAAAAACAGCGCTCGGCTATGATGCATCGCTGCTTGGAGCAGCTTCGCTTGCACTTAATGCAGTAAATGGAGGTAAGAATTGAGCGATAAAAACAATGCCCTGCTATCATTTAGAGGAATAAGTAAAGCCTTCCCCGGCGTGCAGGCGCTAAACGATGTAAGCTTTGATATACAGAGCGGCTGCGTACACGCAATAGTTGGTGAAAACGGAGCGGGCAAGAGTACGCTGCTTAAAATCATAAACGGTCTATATAAGGCGGACAGCGGTGAGGTATTCTACATGGGCAAGCCTTTTAGATCTACCGACCCTGCACATGCCCTTAGGGAAGGCATATCTATGATATATCAGGAGCTGAACATAATCCCCGAGATGACAGTGCTTGATAATATGTACCTTGGCAGGGAAAAAATCACAAAGCAAGGGCTGGTTGATAGCAAGGCTATGCGCATAGAGGCTGAAAAGTATTTAGAGAGCCTCGGGCTTAGCTTTAACCTGAACGCTAAAATGAAGAATTTATCCGTAGCCGAAGCGCAGATGCTTGAAATAGTTAAGGCAATCAGCATAGATGCGAAAATAATACTTATGGACGAACCGACAAGCTCACTAACTGAAAACGAGGTGAGCTTTCTTTTTAACAAAATTAAGGAGCTCAAAGAAAACGGTATTACGGTTGTATACATAAGCCATAAAATGGACGAAGTATTTGAAATTAGCGACTATATTACTGTGCTTCGTGACGGCGAACATATAGGCACGCAGAGAACCTGTGATACGAATGTGGCTAATATAATTGAAATGATGGTAGGCCGCAAGATGGACGAGGTATACCCCGAGCGCACAGGTGAAATAGGCGATGTTATTATGCGCGTTGAGGGCTTTCAAAGGCAGGGCGTATACAGCGATATAAGCTTTGAACTAAGGCGCGGGGAGATACTTGGCATATCAGGCTTAATTGGCGCGGGGAGGACTGAAATTGCCCGCAGTATAGTAGGGCTTGATCCGAAGGACGCTGGAGAAATCTACCTAAACGGCAAAAAGATAAGTATTAAAACAGTAGACGATGCTATAAGCCATGGCATAGTGTTAGTGCCGGAGGACAGAAGGCGCCAAGGGCTTAACTTGATTGGCTCAGTTAAGGATAATATATCGCTAGTTGCGCTAAAGCATGTCTACAAAAAAGCAGTGCTCAACCGCAAAGGCATAGATGAGCTATCAAAAAACATGGCGGAAGAATTACAGATAAAAGCGCCTAGCTTAAATACCCTACTTGAAAAGCTTTCAGGCGGCAACCAGCAAAAAACCGTTCTTGGCAAATGGCTTGCTGTAAACCCGCTTATATTGTTCCTTGATGAGCCTACCCGCGGTATAGATGTTGGCACCAAATATGAAATATATAAGCTAATGCGGGAAATATGCGAGCATGGAAATGCGATAGTGCTTATAGACTCCGATATGGAGGAGCTTATAGGCATGAGCGATAGGATACTTGTAATACGGGAAGGCAGAATAGCCGGGGAACTTAATTACGAACAGATAAACGCCAATGCTATCATGCGCTTGGCGGCGGTAGGAGGCAAAAATGAGCACAAGACAGCTTAGCAACAGGAAGGTTTCTTTCACGGAGATTTACTCAAAATTCGGCATAGTTTTGGTAATGATAGCGTTCATCATAATTTTTTCATTGATGTCGCCGGTGTTTTTGTCGAAGATAAATATACTAAACGTATTAACGCAGGCATCGGTGGTTACAATTATTGGCTGCGGAATAACGCTGCTTATTATTACCGGCAATACGGACTTATCTGCAGGCTCAATGGTGGCGCTTTCTGGCTGCGTTGCGCTGGGTACCTTTAAAAACCTAACCCAAAACAACATGTGGGCGGATATACCCGCCGGTATAGTTGCGGTTATAGTAAGCGTGCTGGTATGTTTAGCCATGTACGGCAGCGCAGGGCTTATAATTACTAAGCTGCACACCCCTGCTTTTATAGTTACCCTTGGTATCAGCACAGCAGCAAGGGGTCTTGCGCTTATGTACACAAAGGGAAGGGTTATAAAAAACATAGGCAATATAGTAAAGATAGGGCAAGGCAGGTTTTTGGGTGAAGTCCCCTACCCCATACTGTTTATGATACTGTTTGTAATTGTCACATGGTTTTTACTAGGCAGAACACGCTTTGGCAGATATATATATGCCGTTGGCGGCAACAGCGAGGCTGCAAAGGCTGCGGGCATAAACACTGATAATGTTGTCCTAAAATGCTATATTTTCCATGCAATTTGCGTTGGCGTTGCGGGAGTGCTGTTCATGGCAAGGCTAAACTCCGCCCAACCATCTGAAGGTGTAGGGCTTGAGTTTGACGCTATAACCGGCACTATCATAGGCGGCGCTTCGCTTGCAGGCGGGCTTGGCAGCGCCTCGGGCACGGTTGTAGGTTGTATGGTAATCGCCATGATAGCGAACATATTAACGCTAAAAGGCGTACTTAGCTATTACCAGCAGATTATAACCGGTATAATAATTGTAATGGCAGTGGTAATAGACGTGCTCACTAAAGGGGCGAAACGCAACTAAAAACATTGGCGCAAAAAACGCCATGTAAATATATTGAAGGAGGTAAACTCATGAAAAAACTACTCACAATCCTACTTAGCATCGCTTTGGTACTTTCACTCACACTGGTAACGGCTGAAAAAGCGGAACTTAAAAGAGTAGCCTTCATAGTAAAGGGCTACAACGACACCTATTGCCTTATGATAGGCGATATCTTCGAAAAGTACGCAAAGGAAAAATACTCTGACCTCTATGAAGTAACGATGTTTGATGGTGAAATTAATAACGACACTATTAACAACATCATAGACACTTGCGTCGCGAACAAATTCGATGTAATCGTACTAACACAAAATGACCCTGACACACCCGTTGCAAATGTAAAGGCGGCTGTTGAGGCAGGTGTTAAGGTTATCATCACTGTAGGCTCAATAAACGATGACGGTGAGTCAATCTATATTGACTCAGACCCCATACAGCAGGCAAGCCTACTCACCACCTATGCAATCGAACAGGGCATAGTAAAAGAAGGTACAAATGTTGCTATACTTCGCGGTATAGATGGCACATTCCACGCTGACGGCAGGCATGACGGCTTCATAAAAGACCTAGAAGCAGTTGGCGCAAATGTTGTAGACGACCAAACCGCCAACTGGAGCACATCTGAAGCGCTTCCTATCGTTGAAGCATGGCTAATCAGCCACCCCGAAATCGAAGTAATATTCTCCGCGAACGACGACATGGCGCTCGGCGCAATACAGGCAAGAAATGCTGCTGACAGGAAGGACATTAAAGTATTCTCTGTTGACGCAAACGAGCTTGGCTGCCAGGCGCTCATAGATGGCGACCTTTACGCAACCGTAGCTCAGGACACCCTCGGCTATGCTCATGGCGCTGCCGATACCGCTGCAAAACTTCTCCGTGGCGAAGAAGCTGACAATATTAAACTCGACTCAAAACTAATACTTCTTGAAGATGTAGACGAAATACTTAAGGTAGTACACGGCTATACTGATGAAGAAATAAAGAAACTTTACGAATAATAATCGTGTAATATTTTAACTCAATCTGTTGATTGAGTGAAACTAAAAACGGGCTGTCACTTGTATGGCAGCCCGTTTTTTTATGCAATCATTACAATTACCTTAGCTTTCCCTTATCCCCTACACAAAAGCCTCTGCGCTTTTGCTGCGCCTAAGGGCGAATACACATAGGGCAGCGCCTAGCATTGCAAAGCCCACAAGCGCTACTAAGTTACCAGTAATATCGGCTATTGGTTTGCTATCAAGAAGTTTGTATATGGCTGTGTTTGTCCAAAACTGGGGAGTAATCATGGCGATTTTTTGTAGAAAATCGGGCATAAGCCAGTAGGGCCAATACGAACCTCCAAGCATTGCAAATACTACGGATAGTATTGTGGAAACTGCAGAATACGCACGGCTTGAGCCTACCGTAAGCGCAAAGAACATAGCTACAAAAACCCATGCTATACCGTATAATAACCATATTAAATACATAATAGGCTGAACTTCAACCGGTATTACAAAGTTGGTTACTATAAATATTGAAAACAGATTGAATATAAGGAAGCAAAGACCGGTTATAAATGTTGCAAATACATAAGACAGCTTTTTTACAGGGGCTTGTCTAATGCGGTTAAGTGTGCCCTGCCTTTTTTCTGATAGTATAAGTTCCCCTACTACAAACATGCTTAAGCTTATTACATATACCAGAAAACCTCCGCCTTGCGCTATGCCGGCTTTTTCCTTTTCCTCACTTGTGCTTTGCATATTAAACTTAAGACCCGATTTCTGCATATTATCGCTTTGCGCTATAAGCTCCTCTGCAGAATTAATATCTTTTATATTCATAAGGCTCATTAGCCCGTTTATGTATTGATTTGCCCTGTTGGCGTAAGTAATGCTCACTTCCTGCGCTTTAAGCGAACGAATAGATATTTGAGGCTCCCCGCCGCTTAATATTTCTTTTTCAAATCCTGAGGGTATAATTACTGCTAAATCGTACAAGGAATCAGCCAGGGCTTCGTCAATTTCTTCACGATTAATTTCGCTTAGTACATTAGGACCACCACCAAGCTTTTCGCACAGATTTACGGAAAGAACGCTCTTATCTTCATCTGCAACAGCTACATTCCATTTAGCTTCTGTTATATCCGTTTTGAACAACATAAGCGACATACAGAATAAAACTATTGGTAGAATTAATGTAACAAACAGAGAGCCTTTTTTGCTTAAAAGCTGCCTGATATTATTCTTAACTATTTGCAGCACTGCTTATTCCCTCCCTTTTACGGTATATTATGTATGAAACAAATATTATCGCCAGCCCCACTACCAAATTTGTTAACGCTGATTTGCTAAGAAGTTCGGCATTATTGTTGTAAATATATTGTATCAGCCCTTTGTTAAGCATACCTACAGGGGTATAGGGTATAAGTTGCCTCATGGTTCTGCCCATAGCTTCGGGCGGCATATAGCCTCCACCAAACATCACAAGCAAAACAATAACTAAATTAACTATCCCCCTACTGGACTTAACATTAGCGCCGGATAGCTGATATATAATAAGCCCAAGCCCGCAGCAAAACAAAGCAAAAGGCGCTAATGCTATAAGTACCGCTATTATGCTTCTATAGCTTACTGAGTACACAAAAGTATTTGCCAACATAAGTATAAGCGCCTGTACAATTAAGGCAACAGTTGCCACGCCTACCTTCGCATAAAAAATACGGTTCATGCTGTAGGGCGAGCATTTAAGGCGTAAATTGGTATTTTCCTCTTTTTCATTATGCATTATTTCAATAGTCTGTATTGCGCCGTACATCATTATCATTGTGAGCATTGCAATTGAGTAATAACCTATTGCGCCGGGCATTGGATTACCCTGTATACCTTCAGACTTAACATAGTTTTTCATAGAAGAACCTTGTAAGGCTTTGCTAAGCTTACCCTCTTTCATAGCAGTCATTATTATGTTAGACTGCTGTGCAAATACATCAGAATATGTGCGAACTAGCAAGCCTTTTATGTTGTTAGGATTTTTTGTATGTAGTGTTATGCTATTATTGTCTATGGTTACATATTCGCCTATTTTACGGGCATCCATACCGCTTTCAGCTTCTTGCTTGCTCATCTTTTCAAACACTATGCCCGCATTGCCCGCTTCCTTTATGTACATATCCGATAGCATACTCCCTTGTGTAACTATAGGTATGCTTGTTTCGGGAAGTTCAGACGTGCCTCCGTTCATCATTCCGCCAAGCGCCGTACCAAGCACCCATGTAAGCAGAAACGGAAATAATATCATCAAAGTTACAGTTTCCGGATCATGTAAAAGGTGCAGGATTTCCTTTTTTATTACCTTAAAAAAACGCATTTGCCCCTCCTGTTAATCCCTTAGGCTCTTACCTGTAAGAGCAAGGAAAATATCCTCAAGGTCTGCTTCATCTATAGACATATCGCTAATTTCTACATGGTGGTGTATCAGAATATCGAGCAAGTCTCTCAGTTGGTTTTTCTTCTGCTTGCATGAAAAACGATAATTGAAATCCTTAATATCAATCTGTTCTATGCCATCAATCAGCCTTAGTTCATCCATAGGAACCTCACCAATTAGGCGCATTTTAATAAACCAATGCTCCTCAATTATCTGCCTTAGCTCCTGCAAAGTACCCTGTGCAACTATTTGCCCCTCATCCATAATGGCAATGCGGTTGCAAAGCTGCTCTGCCTCCTCCATGTAGTGAGTGGTGTAGAGTATAGTCATGCCCTCGCTGTTTAGGCGCATTATGGATTCCATAATATGGTTTCTCGACTGAGGGTCTATCCCGACGGTAGGTTCGTCAAGTATAAGCAGCTTAGGTCTGTGCACCAAGCCACAAGCTATGTTTAGCCTGCGCTTCATACCGCCTGAGAATGTCTTAACCTTTTCCTTGCGCCTATCGTAAAGACCTACATAGTCCAAGGTTTCCTTGGTTTGCTCCTCCAGCTTTTTCCCCGATAAATTATACAAGGAGCCGAAGAAACTAACATTTTGTTCTGCGCTTAAGTCATTGTATATAGCTAGTTCCTGCGGAACTATGCCTAGCATCATCTTGCATTCTAATAGATTTTTATCTAGGTTTTTACCCCCTATAATAATCTCGCCCGCGTCTTTTTTTATAAGCCCGCTTATAACATTAATAGTAGTGCTTTTTCCGGCGCCATTTGGCCCAAGCAGTCCGTACACCTCACCGTCGTTTATCTGAAAGCTTATATCGCTCACGGCAAGTTTTTTATCATAGCGTTTAACAATTCCTTTTGCTTTTAACATGGTAAATACCTCCTCCCATGCTTTGATTATATCAGCACAGCATAAAGCCCAAAAGTAAAAAAAGTCATTACTTTATATGACTTTTGTCATGATATATGCAATATGCTATATAGCGGTTCCTCCTTGCTCATTTAATAAGTATTTATTATAATGCCATTAATCGGAGGTGATTATATGCAGGCTAGACTGCTTTGTTACAATTTAACTGGAGAGAGAGCAGAATTTGTAAGCGCATTATGCGCTGAAATGAGCATAGATATACGCATAGTTGATAAAAGCGAGCTATTAAAGCCACTTTCAGAGTTATTAGGTTTTGATACGCAAACTGAAAATAAATATACAGGCGAAGGCTTTACAGATGAAATGCTTGTACTGTGTTTCTTTACACAAGATTTGCTTAAAAATTTCCTAGCCGCTTTTAGGCAAAACGGCGTAAAACCCGTAGCGCTAAAAGCTATGCTCACCGAGCATAATTTTGAGTGGAGTAGCATAGAGCTGTATAATGATTTGAAGAAAGAACATGAGTATTTTTTAAAAAACAAGCAGGACGATACCTGAATTTAGCTTGTAACAAAAATATTCTGACCAAAAAATAAACCCATATTCCTGCCTGTTGAAGTGTATCTATACACAAAAATATATCTAGGCAATATTTATAGTATATAAATACAACTCGTTATAAAGTTACAATTCCCCTCTCAGTCTATATATAGCTATCTGTGTTCTATGTTCAAGCCCCGTTTTTTGGAGAATGCTTGTAACATGGTTTTTTACTGTACCTTCGGAGAGGAATAATTCTTTTGCTATCTGCTTGTTGCTATAGCCATCTGCTATGAGGGAAACTATTTCGTCTTCCCTATCGCTAAGCTCTGCAAGTTTTTCCCTATTTTCAGGCATATTTCGCCTTACATGCTCCATAACAACGGTATCATATACATTTTTGCCCTTATGTATTTCAACTATTGCATTTATTATAGATTCCGGCGTAGCGGATTTAAGCAAATATCCATGCGCGCCGTATTTTAAGCTTTGCAATATTTCACTTTGCTCATCAAATGTGGTAAGCACCAACACTTTAGTGTGTTTTGATACTTCCTCCAGTACATCAAGACCAGATTTTATGGGCATTCTAAGGTCAAGCAGCATTACATCACAATATTTACAAAGGCGCAGCGCGTCCTCTCCGTTTTCTCCAAGTGCACAAACTTTTATATCCTGTTTTCCATCTATTAGTATTGAAAGGGATTCCCGTATTAGGGCATCATCATCTACTATTGCAAGCTTAATCAAGCCTTATTCCTCCTTGGTATGAGTGTAATAATCGTCGTACCCTTTTGAGGTATCCCTCGTATTATAAGTGAGCCCGCAAAAGGCGCTATGCGCTGGCGCATACCGGATATGCCCATGCCTTCCTCGTATACTTCAGCGCCTACTCCGTCATCCCTAACTTGCAGGCGAAGCATACCGGGCATTACCTGCAAATCCACCCAAACCTGAGAAGCATTTGCGTGCTTTATTACATTTGAAAGCGCTTCTTGCAGATTGCCCCTTATAGCCTCCCATTTGTTGGGTTCTATCGCATTTATATCTCCATCCGCTTTATAATGGATTATTATACCGGTATCACGCATGAACTTATCTATAATAGCACTAATATCCGCAGCCTGCATATCTGATGCCTCGGCTCGCATTTGATGCACGACAGAGCGGATATTATCTATACCTTCCCTTAGCGACTGAGTTGCATTTGTAATCATTTGTTTTGCCCGCTCAGGCTCTTCGTCCATTATGGATTTTGCTGCCTCAAGCTGCAATACGGAGGCGGTGACGCTATGACCTAAAAGGTCATGTATATCCTGCGCTATACGCTGCCTTTCCTTTAGCCTTGTGTTTATGGCTATCTGCCTTTCAAATTTGCCCTGAAGCAATCGGTATAGACGGCTCTGCTGCGTTTCTATCTTAAGGCGCGTGTTGTCCTTTGTGATAAACTGTAGTTTTTCTTCCTTAGTGTATAGATAAAAATACAGAACCAGATAGAATATATAAGGCAGCACAAGCAGCAAAGGCTTATACTGCCACAGGAAAATAAGTAAGAAGAAATTACCTATTGAAAACAAATCGTGTATGGCAAGCGATAGCGCCCTAAAGCTTAGAAAAAATAGCAATACTAAAACTATATGCACCATATCATTAGGAAAGCTTAAATTGCAAAGCAGCGCATAGGCAACAACAATTATGGTATCGCATACAAGAAGAAATGTTTTCACCGAGCCACCGCCTTCCCTAGCTATATGCCGATATTAGCCGTAAAATACAAAGCTGTCAACAGCAAGCTTTAGAACAACAAGTAATTCGCTCACCTTGACAGTAAAAACAATTTAAAGCATAATATTTTTAGGGAAGGGGGGATTTTTTTGCTTTGCGTAAAGGAAGTTGAGCGTTTGAGCCCAGCAGCAAAGGGCGGAATAAAAGCTCAAGATGTAATACTTAAAATAAACGGCGAAGAAGCGCTTGATATTATAGATTTTCACGCATTAACTGCGGATGAAAAAGTACATATGCTTATAAGCCGGCAAGGCAAAAACATAAGTTTAAGTGTAGACAATCCCTCATATGAGCCCCTTGGCATACGCCTAACGCAATCTGCACTCCCTCCCCCAAATAGTTGCGCTAACAACTGCATATTCTGTTTCGTTGCTCAAATGCCAGAGGGAATGCGCCATTCGCTATATATTAAGGATGATGATTGGCGTTACTCACTTATGATGGGTAATTTCATTACTCTGACTAATGTAAGTGATAATGAATTTGAAAGGATAATAAAACGCAAGGCAAGCCCTCTGTATATTTCTGTACACGCTACCTCTCCCATTATTCGCCAAAACATGATGAAGAACAAAAATGCCGGCAAGCTAATGGAAAGGCTTATAGAGCTTAAAAATAACGGCATTTCTTATCATTTGCAGATAGTGCTTGTACCAGGGGTAAATGATGGCGATGTATTAAAGCAAAGCCTTAGCGATTTATACGCGCTATTGCCCAATGCGCTTAGCGTTGCGCTTGTTCCGGTGGGGCTTACTAAGTTTAGAGAGGGCTTGTACCCGATTGAATCTTACGATAAATCAAAAGCAAAAGAAGTGCTGGATATAGCAAGCTGTTTTCAGGATAAAGCAAAACGGGAACATAATATAAGCTTCGTACACCCATCAGATGAGTTTTACTGTATTGCAGAAGAAAACATACCACCCGCATCATTTTATGATGGTTTTCCCCAGATAGAAAATGGCGTAGGTATGATACGCCAGTTTGAGGACGAACTTATAAGTTCAAAAGAGTATTACGATACAACCCTAAATACAAAACACAAAATATTAATACCCTGTGGTACAATGATATACCCCCTCATGAAGGAATGGGTGGAAAAGTATTCGCCTGAAAATGTTACAGCTACAGTAATCCCCATAAAAAACAGATTCTTTGGGGAAACCGTAACTGTAACAGGGCTCATTACTGCAAGTGATTTGCTCCATGAATTAAAAGGCATGGACGTAGATATGGTACTTATAGCGGATTCTATGCTGGATTCCAGCAATGAGCTGTTTTTAGATAATATAAGCTTTGATGATTTTAAACACCGCCTAAAGCTCCCCTGCAAAATAGTTAGTGCAACGGGTGAGGGCTTGTATAAGGCGCTTAATGTAAAGGAGTGATAAGGATAAAGAGCTTACCAATAGTAGCTATTATAGGCAGACCAAATGTAGGTAAATCAACATTCTTCAATGCCATAATAGGCAGAAGAATTTCAATAGTTGAGGATACGCCCGGCGTAACAAGGGACAGAATATATGCCGATACCTCTTGGACGGGTCGCGGCTTTACACTGGTTGATACCGGAGGTATAGACACGCATAGCGAAGATGTGTTCCTAAGCCAAATGCGCTTTCAGGCGCAGCTTGCGATTGAAACTGCGGATGTAATACTGTTTTTTGTAGACGCTAGAGATGGGCTTATGCATCAGGACGATGAAATCGCCCATATGTTAAGGCAGGCGGACAAGCCAATAATACTCGTCGCAAACAAAGTTGATAGTGATAAGCAGGAGGGCAACATATACGAATACTACAGCCTAGGGCTTGGCGATCCTCTTCCCATTTCAAGCGCCAACCTATTAGGGCTTGGGGATTTGTTGGATAGAATAGTGTCTAAGCTCCCTGAGTATAGTGGCGATGATGAGGGTAACGACGCCGTTCAAGTGGCGATAGTAGGCAGACCCAATGTAGGTAAATCCTCACTTGTAAACAAATTGCTTGGTGAAAATAGGGTTATGGTATCTGACATCCCCGGCACTACCAGAGACGCAATAGATACCCCCTTCGCGCATGAAAACGGTACAATTTACAACCTTATAGACACTGCCGGTATACGAAAAAAACGCTCAATTGAGGACGCAAGCATAGAGCGCTACAGCGTTATTCGTAGCTTTGCCGCTATAAGGCGCGCTGATATAGTGCTTATTATGATAGACGCAAATGACAGTGTAACCCAGCAG
Source organism: Christensenellaceae bacterium (assembly GCA_012518615.1). GTDB lineage: Bacteria > Bacillota > Clostridia > Christensenellales > Aristaeellaceae > DTU024. The sequence continues at coordinate 95,990 of JAAYRU010000053.1, forward strand.
GATACTAAAATCGCCGGTATTGCCAAGGACGAAGGCAAGGCAAGCATTATAGTAGTAAACAAATGGGATATGCTTGATAAGGCTACTGGCACACTTGAAAACTATCAGAAAGAAGTTTTAGAGAAGCTAAACTTTATTAATTACAGCCCTGTAATGTTTATATCCGCGCTTACTGGGCAACGCACGCATACTATATTTGAAACCATAGACAAGGTATATGCACAGGCAGGAAAGCTAATCCCCACAGGGCTTCTTAACGATTGTATAGGTGAAGCGCAACTCAACTTACAAGCACCATTTATTGGCGGAAAAAGGTTGCGTATATACTATGCAACACAGTTTGGAAGCTTTCCACCAAACTTTCTATTGTTCGTAAACGATGAAACCCTCATGCACTTCTCTTACGAACGCTACCTTGAAAACCAAATCAGGAGAAGCTTCGGCTTTGAAGGTACACCAATACGCTTTACATTAAGAGAGCGCAAACAGGAGGAATAATTAATATGTTAAAGCACTTAATATGCTCAATAATAGGCTACCTGCTCGGCTGTATATCTACAGGCATTATACTTTCAAACAGAGTGGGCGTAAATTTAAGGGAAGTCGGCAGCAAGAGCACCGGAGCTACAAATGTATCTAGAACCATGGGTTTTAACATGGGCGTTGTTACATTTGCCGGAGACTTTTCAAAAGCACTTGTCGCCGTACTGCTTGGAACCCTTATTGCCGGCAGAAACGGCGCGCTTGTCGCAGGTCTTTTCGCTATAATAGGTCATAATTGGCCGGTATTCTATAAATTTAAAGGCGGCAAAGGCATAGCCAGCTCCTGTGCAGTGCTGTTATATTTATTTACGCCCGAAACCATAGTAGGGCTGATTGTTGCGCTTTTAGTTATTATCGCCTTTAGATATATATCGCTTGGAAGCCTAAGCCTGCTAATTGTAACAAGCGCAATATCCTTGTTCACAAGACCCTTCTGGCCTGATACAGTATTTGTATTAACTATGTTTGTGCTTGGCACTTATCGCCACAGAAGCAATATAAAACGGCTACGTGATGGCAACGAGAATAAATTCAGCATTACATAAGGTTAAACAAATTTCAGTATATCTATACCTGCTAGGCTGTTAGCTCTATAGTCCGCCAAGGGATGATTTTTTGCGCTACCTACCCCTAGCACTTTCATACCTGCGCTCTTTCCTGCTTCAACACCAGATGCGGCATCTTCAACTACAAGACACTCTTCCGGCTTAACATTCATTTTCTCAGCTCCAAGCAAAAAAACCTCAGGATCCGGTTTGCTGTTTTTTATTTGATTGCCATCCACTATTGCATCAAAATACTCTTTTATACCAAGTTTTTCAAGTATTAAAAGAGTGTTTTTGCTGGATGAGCCTATTGCTATAAGCTTACCCGCTTCTTTAAGCCTGTTTATAGATACAAGTGCACCCGGCAACATATCATTAGGCGTTAGGTTTTCAATATTGGAAATATAGTAGCCGTTTTTTCTACTAGCTAATGTCTTTTTTTCTTCAGCCCTATAACTTATACGGCTTCTCTCAAGTATTATTTCAAGGCTGTCCATGCGGCTTACGCCCCTTAGGCGTTCATTGATTTTTCTGTCAAAATAGATGTTTTCCTCATTAGCTAACTGCTTCCATGCCTGAAAATGATACTCATCCGTCGAAACTAGTACGCCGTCAAGGTCAAAAATAACTGCTTTCATAAGTCCCCCTTGTTTTTCCGTGTTAAGATTAAACCATAATATTTGATTAGGCTCAGTGATGATGTTGCTACTTATGCCTAAAGGCATCCACCCCTAAACGATTAAGAAATTCCAGCATTTTAGGTGTAACAATACGGTAAGTACATCCCTATTTCCTTTGATTATTCCGCAAAATTACAACTCATCACCTTGCATTGCACCTTATATGTATAGAGTATACGATATTTTGCTTCTTAGCACAAGAATTAATTAAAATTTCTTCTTTTTCTGTACAATATCGGATAATTGTGATATATTATCGACGAACCAAACGAGGGTTCACATGTTCCAAAGATATCCTCATCGGCTGACGGCGTTGTATCCAAGGGAAACATGAATGCATCGTCTCAGTTTGGATATTTTTTAGGAGGTACTATAATGTACACAGACAAAACCCTCACCTGCCGTGATTGCGGCGCCGAATTTACCTTCACTGCCTCAGAGCAGGAGTTCTATGCCGAAAAAGGCTTTCAAAACGAACCGGGCAGATGCCCCGCCTGTAGAGCGAACAAACGCAACAATCGCTTTGAACGCAAGATGTACGATGTAGTATGCGATGGCTGTGGAGTTAAAACTCAGGTTCCTTTCCAGCCGCAGGGCGACCGCCCCGTTTATTGCAAGGAATGTTTTGATAAGCAGAACAAGAAGCGTTACTAAGTAAGCTAAGCCGGAACAAAAAAGTTCCGGTTTTTTTGTGCTTTACTTGACTGAGCTAATGATATTCCGTATCATTAGCTTACAGGAGGGATAATATGGACGATAATATTAAAACGCTTGCAAATATGATTGACGACGCTAAAAGAATAGTATTTTTCGGTGGCGCAGGGGTATCCACCGAAAGCGGAATACCGGACTTTAGAAGCAAGGACGGCTTATACAGAAGCAGATGGGAAGATCCGCCTGAAACTGTACTCAGCAGGAGCTATTTTAACCGAAATACCGCAAAATTCTTTAAATTTTACAGAGAAAAGACACTACACCCCGAAGCTAAGCCCAATGAAGCGCATATAGCACTTGCTAAGCTTGAAGAAATGGGTAAGCTTACCGCTGTTGTTACTCAAAATATAGATGGCTTACATCAGCTGGCGGGTAGTAAAAAGGTGCTTGAGCTACATGGCTCGACCCTTCGTAACTATTGTATGAAATGCAAAAAGGCATATGAGCTTGACTATATCCTATCTCAAAAGGACATACCTCTATGCACATGCGGAGGCACCATTAAACCCGATGTAGTGTTGTACGAAGAACCGCTGAATCAAGAAACCATAGCCGAATCTCTCTACCAGATAAAAAATGCAGACCTGCTTATAATAGGCGGTACATCGCTTACTGTATACCCTGCTGCCGCATTTGTGCAGCAATGCCGTGGAAAAATCGTTATAATAAACCGCGATGCTACCTATATGGATTCCTCAGCTGACCTTGTTATAAAAGACAAGATAGGGGTAACTCTAAATTCGGCAATGAAATTAATAAAGCATGTTTGATGTATGCCGCCCTCTGTGCTAAAATGTCTTATTGAGCATAGGGGGTAGTGATGTTCGGATTTATTATAGCAAACAAGGATTTGCTAAACGAAGAACAAGAGGAGCAATACAGCGCATATTATTGCGGGCTTTGCGCTACACTTGATAGCCGCTTTGGTCTTCGCTACCGCATTACATTAAGCTACGATATGTGTTTCCTTGCGCTTGTTCTCTGCTCTTTGCATGAAGAAGAACCCGCGTTTACTGAGTGCAAATGCCCCAAGCACCCTATAAAACAGGTAAAAGGCATTAGAAATGACACCATGGACTATGTCGCTGATATGTCGGTGCTTTTAACATACTACCAGCTTATGGATTCTTGGGTGGATGACCATAATATAGGCGCGTTTTTATCAGCAAAAAGCATGAGCAAACAGATACAAAAACTAGAGGAAGAATATCCTTCAAAGCTTGAAAACATAAAGCGCTGCCTTGATGAGCTATCTAGAATTGAAAAAGATAATGTACTCAATCCTGATGTAGCTTCCGCTTGTTTTGGAGAGCTGCTTTCTTATGTATTTCTTTTTGGCAGCATAGCCGAGGACGAGCTTAGAATATTCGGCAATTTGCTTGGTAGGTTCATATACATTATGGACGCTGCCTGCGACTTAAGGCAAGATTTAAAAAAACAGCAGTACAACCCGCTTGTTGCAATACCTGTTGAAAGGCACAAGGATATACTTACAGCGCTGCTAGCAGAATGCACAGATAAGTTCTATAAACTGCCTGTTAAGCGCAATAAGGAGCTTATGGAAAACATACTTTTTTCCGGGGTATGGACTAAATATAATTATTCAAGGCAAAAAGGAGGCAAACAATGAGCAAAGATCCTTACGAAGTTTTGGGAGTTTCGCGCAATGCCTCCGAAAAAGAAATCACCGCTGCATACAGGCGGCTTGCCAAGAAATACCACCCTGACCTTAACCCAAATAATCCCGATGCTCAGAAAAAAATGGCTGAAATAAATGTAGCTTATGAGCAGATAAAAAGCGGCAATACTTCAAGTTACACAGGCAGCTATGGTAATAGCAGACAAAGCCAAGATTACGGACCTTTTTATGGTGGTTTTTATCAAAATACTCAGCGCAGTAGCGGCTCAGCTAGCCAGCTTGAAACCGCAAGGCATTATATATTAAACGGAAGATACCGCGAAGCGCTTTTCGTGCTTTCCCAATACCAAGACGGCAGCGCCAGATGGTATGCGCTTAGCGCGCTTGCAAACTACGGTGTTGGCAACACAATAACAGCTATGGAGCATATAGATAGGGCGGTTCAGATGGAGCCCAATAACTTTGAATTTAGACAGATACAGGCACAAATTAAAAGCCGTAGCGTAGTATACGAGCAGAGGAGCAGCCAGTTTGGTTTCCCGGTATTCGGCGGAATAATGCCTTTCTGCTGGGGTATGTGGCTATGCTTTAACTGCCGTTTCTGTTGTTAAGAGATGAATATATTATGAATAAATACATTAATAAAATTGTACTTTGGATACGAAAATTTATGCAAGGCAGGTATGGTGCTGATGACTTGTTCATTTTTTCAGTAAGGCTGTACCTAATTCTTGTTGTGCTGGGGCTTTTTATACCTACTTTGTCGCTTATTACGCCTATTTTTCTTGTGTTTATTTTTTACAGGTTGCTTTCAAAGGATATATCAAAGCGCAGGGAAGAAAATGTTAAGTTCTTGCGCTACAAGAGCAGCGCAAAAAAGCAGCTTCTTCAGCTTAAAAACCGTTGGAAGGAGAGAGATACCCACAGGTACCGCAAATGCCCAAGCTGCAAAACCACGCTAAGGCTCAAAAAACAAATAGGGACGGTTAATATCACCTGTCCCGTATGTAAAAACAATTTTTCAGTAAATATAAAGCATTAATTTTTTCTCAAATTATTCTTTATACTTTCTTCAACCTCATAAGAGGTTTCGTTTTCCCTAAGCTTGCGATAGCCTACCACAAGGCGTTCGCTTTTTTCTTTGCCATGGCAGGTTATAAGGGTTAAAAGTTCATCCTGCGATAATATGTCAGTTGGCAGTTCAAATACAGAGAACTCTCTTAAATTCTCTATATATTTATTGCGCTCCTGAAGGCTTTTAAATTCCGCTTTTATGAGCGGTACATATCTATCGCTTTCAGGGTCTATAGATACTTCGCTCACCGCATAGGGTACGTATACTCCATCATCGTAAAGGGTTTTAAAAGACGCAAGCGGGCTATTAATGATTACATTTTCATCAAGCAAATAATATAGCTTACCAAACATAGTGCCATTCTTCATGTTATGGGCATGTATTATCATATTCTCCGCCTTTGGAAGTACAGAGCAAGACGCATCTAAAAACGCCGTTCCGGAGGCACTTTTCCTACCATAAAAATCGTGGTCTACATAAAAGCTGTTGTCCCTTTGGGTAACAGGAAAATCTATCTCCTTAACGCTTTCAAGCTTAAGCCAGCCTATAATGTCGTGGTTTTTACTGAAAAGGCTAACAAATTCACTTCTCATTGCAGGCTCCTGAGTAGGAGCAGCTACGGACACAAAAGAATCATCCTGTATAGGTGCAAAGGATACCTCTGGTAAAGAGGGAGATACAGTCGCCACAGCTTCAGCTACCGCAGCGGTTTTTGTAATTTCAGTATCAGGAAACTCTTCCCTAAGACTGCGCTGAAGTTCTCTGGTGTTATGCGTCATTATTAGATAGCGCACCAAAATAATACCTGCGGAAATAAATAGCACAAAGGATAGCAGAATAAGCAACCTAGATTTATTTATGCGCTTATGTCTAATACCCCTCTTACCTATTTTAACATTGTAGGAGCGTTTGCGTGATCTGCGTTTAGGCACGGTCTATATGTTAGTTTCCTTCAGATTCTATGGGTACAGCTTCAAGTGGAGCTTCGGACTTATCTTCCGACTGCTCTTTACTTATTCTCTCATGAGCTTCTTGCGTAGCAAGGGCTATATTGGCATCGTTATAGCTAATACTCATTTCAGCCATCCAGCCGCTAAGTGCGCTATCAAGTACTTCGGTTTCCTTCTGTATGAGCAGCGCCTCGCTTATTTGAGAGTATATTGCATCGGTCATAATAAGACCACTCGGAACATCCCTTTGATATTTTACAATATGTATTCCAAAGCTACCAACTGAGGGTTCACTAACATCGCCAACTTCATTCATACGGTTGGAAAATGCTGCGGTTGTAAATGCCGGGTCATACACTATGGAATCCTTATGCACAGGATAGCCGTCGCGCAGGTTGTCCGCATTTAACATACCGGGGTCGGAACCGAATTCCTCAATAAGCTTTTCAAAGCTTTCTCCATCAGCAAGCCTATCATAGATGGTGTCTATTATATCTTTTTTAGAATCAAGTACAGCTTGTTTTGCAACTTCAACCTGTTCTAATGTTACAGGTTCTGTTACAACTGCGCTGTCATCCTGTTTATTAGGTTCTTCAGCGCTATCATTGCCGGCGGAATTTTGCTGTTCCTCATATGCCGCCTGCATTGCCATATACTGCTCTAAAATATCTTCATCAACCTTGATTAATATATGTATTATTCCCCTATAACCCTCTGGCGTATACCATTTGGGCTGACCGTAGTATGTTGTCATACCCTCAAAAAGCGATATATTGTTTTCGTATTGCTCTTTATACTGCTGACCAACTGTTTCAAAAACCTGTTGAACTTCCTGCTCTGTAGGCGCATAGCCCGCAAGAAGGTATTCTGCCATTTTATTAAAGCTTTCCCTTTGTTTCATGCTATCAACAAGTACATCAAGGGTTAGTCCATGAGTTGTAAAAAACTCCTCAGCTTGGGTGCGCGCCTTATCCCTTGCTTCCTGCGTGTCTTCTGATATGTTTTGCTTTATATAGTTTTCTATGTAGGAATTAAGCTCAGCTTCGGCATCCTTGGTGATTGCATCAAGCTCTTCCTGAGAAAACTCATTAAATTTCATATCTGCAATCTTGCGGCGCATTACTTCCTGCTGTACTAAATACTCAACCACGGTTTGATAGTCCGTTTCGGTTGAAACATAGTTATAGCTTACGAAGCTTGGCATAATTTCATCCGCCTGCGCCTGATATATTACGGTATCTTCAACCCTCGCAAGCTCGCGTTTGCTTGGCTCTTCCGCATAAACTAGGGTTATTATTAGCATAATTGCTATTAAAACTGCTGATAATCTCTTCATAAAAATGGTCCTTTCATGTCTTCATATGTATTATTGCACTAATCCAAATATATGGCAAGTGTTTATACATTATAGCACCGCTACGCTTGAACTATCCCTTGAGCGGGAGAATTTTAACTTTACCCCATTGTCCCGCCTTAATTCAAAGCAGGAAAGCGTGTCCTCAGTTATTATAGCGCCGGGTATAGACAAGGGCACTCCAGGTGGATATGCCATAATATATTCGCCGCTAACCTGCCCTAAAGATTCCGCAAGCGGTATTTCGCGCCAAGGTCTTTCCTCAGCTTCGGCTATAGTCATAGATATTTCAAGGCTGGGCATATTAATTACGCTATCTCGCCTTGCGGCAAGCTTTATTTGCCCATCTATATCATTAAGTGCATAGGCAAGCTGGTTTAGATTATATGCAGTATCGCCAAGACCAGTCATGCAGAGCACAGCTTTTGAGCTTGCCATCTCCGCCTCTATTTTATATTTTTCCCTAAGTAAATCCATAAGCTCAGGGCCTGACAAATCAGTATCCAGAGTTGAAATAAATAATTTGCCTTTATCAAAGCTAAAAAAGCCTGGGTGTTTATCTAGGCTGTCATTCCCATGGCAGAGGACGCTTAGATTTTTAAGAGAAGCTACACTCTCATCAAAGGCGTTTAAGGCATTATGCCAGTTCAAAAACAGGTCATCGCCTTTTTCTATAACAAGTCTAATACAAGCATCGATAGATGCAAGCAAAAGATAACTGGGGCTTGTGCTCTGGTATGTTTCAAGCGCCTCAACAAAACGCTGTGATTTTTTTGCAGTAGCCACATGCGCTATTGCCGTCTGTGTTAGCGACGGCATAGTTTTATGCAGGCTATGTATTACTATATCAGCGCCCGCATTAATAGCGCCCCCTGTAAAATAAGGGCTTCTATCAAGGTGTGAGCCATGCGCCTCGTCAACTAATAACACTGCGCCATGTGCATGTACTATTTCAGCTATCTTTGGTATATCGCTAATAACCCCTTCGTATGTAGGGCTTGTTACAACTACTAAGCGTGTATTCGGGTATTTAATAAGCGCTTTTTCAATTGCATAGGGCGACATTGAAGCCACAACCTCAAAGTTATGGTCATACTCAGGGTCTATATAATGCGCCTTAAGGCGTCTGAGCGCAACCGCATGGAATACGGACATATGGCAGTTGCGCGCGATTATTGCAGTATCCCCCGGCATAGTTAGTGCATGTACTGCGGATAATATACCCCCTGTGGAGCCGTTCACCATGAAAAATGTTCTATAGCTTCCATATAGCTTAGCTGCGTTTTTCATGGATTCAAGCAGTATTCCACTTGCCCTTTGAAGGTTATCAAAACCGTCTATTTCGGTTATATCTATATCTGCGCTAAGGCGCTTTAGATATGGCGCTAAATTTTTATTTCTCTTATGCCCGGGCATATGCATAGGTATTTCCCCGGGACAGCGTTTTTCAAGCAGTTCTAACAATGATTGCGAATATTCTGCCATTTACTCTCCTTTATTCCTGTAAAAACTGGCTATTATACATATCGAAATATATGCCTTTTTGTTTAATTAAGCTATCGTGATTACCTTGCTCTGCTATGGCGCCATCTTGCATTACAAGTATTCTGTCGGCGCTGCGTATAGTGCTAAGTCTGTGCGCTATTACAAAGGAAGTACGCCCTTTCATCATATCATCAAAGGCTCTGTTTACCAACATTTCAGTACGGGTATCAACGGAACTTGTAGCCTCATCTAGTATTAAAATAGGCGGATTGTTTATAAGCACCCTTGCGATACACAGAAGCTGCATTTCTCCAGCACTAAGCCCCATTTCTTCTGAAATTTGGGTATCATAGCCGTTTGGAAGCCTTGATATAAATCCATGAGCATGAGCGCGCTTTGCGGCTGATATTATTTCTTCCATAGTGGCATCAGGTTTACCAAAAGCAATATTCTCCCTTACGCTGCCTGTAAAAAGCCAACTATCCTGCAGCACCATTGCGAACATTTCACGAAGCTGCGAGCGTTTTATCCTGTATATAGAATTGCCGTCTATTTTGATATCCCCAGAGTCAATATCATAAAAGCGCATTAGCAGGTTTACAATAGTAGTTTTACCGGCGCCTGTTTCACCCACTATGGCTATCTTCTCTCCGGGCTTTACGCAAAGCGAAAAATCCCTTATAAGCGGTTTTGATTTTTCATAGCTGAATTGTACATCTTGAAAATCCACATTTCCTATGGCTGAAATATATTCGGGCGGGTTTTCATAGTCTGCTTTTTCATTTTCCCTATCGAGAAGAGCGAATACTCTTCCTACCGCGGCATATGCGCTTTGTAGCTGATGTATAACTCCGCTTATTTCATTAAAGGGCTTAGTGTACTGGTTTGTATAAAATAATAAAGATGATACCTGCCCAATTGATATTAACCCAGCAAGCGAAAGAAGCGAACCCACAAGGCCTACTGATACATATACTATATGGTTTACAAACCTAGTGCTGGGGTTTACAAGCGCCCCATATAGCTGAGCGGTATAGGTTTTACTAGTTAGCGTTTCATTATACTTGTCAAAGGATTTAATATTGCCTTCATGAGCGTAGAAAGCGCTTATAATATCCCTATTGCTTATACGCTCTGTTATAAAGCCCGAAAATTCCCCCTGCGCTTCCGCCTGCATTACATAATGTTCATGCGATGAAAGCGTTATCTTCCTTGCAACAAGTACAGAAAGAGGGGTAAGCAGCGCAACTGTAAGCGCAACTGGCAAACTTATAATAGCCATGCTTATCATGGTACCTATTATCGCAGATACACCCTGCACCATCTTAGGAAGCCCCTGAATAAGCCCCTGTGAAACATTTTGCGTATCTATTATTATGCGAGAAGTAAAATCCCCTCTTGAGCTTCTGTCTATATCTGAAATGGGCAGCATGTGCAGCTTTTCATATCCCGCTTGTCTTAATGCTTCAGCTGTACGGTAGCCAACATTATTTGCGGATTGCATGAGCAGCCACTCAAAAAATGCCGAGGAAATATATAGAGCCGCAAGTATCTTTAAGAAATGGTAAAGGCGTGGAAAATCCACATTATAAAGCGCAAGGCTGTCTATAGCTTTTCCTATAAACACGGGTGCAAGCAGCGAGCAAACTGACCCTGCTATACCTGAAAACACTAGCACAATTAGGGACAGCTTAGCGTTTTTTGTAAAGCCCATAAGGCGCATGAGATTTCTACGCATATTCAGCCCCCGCAGTCTGAGTGTTATACAGCTCCTCATATATTTTACAGTGCTTAAGCAAATAATCGTGCTTACCCATACTTACACATATACCGTTATCTAGCACTATAATATTATCCGCGTGCATAATGGTTGAAATACGCTGGGAAACCACTATGCAGCTTCTGTCGCCAAGATTATTTTTAAGCGCACGCCTGAGTTTAGACTCTGTGCTTAAATCAAGTGCGGAGAAGCTGTCATCCAATATCAATACTTCAAAGGGCTTTAGTATTGCCCTAGCTATGGTAAGCCTCTGTCTTTGCCCGCCTGATAGATTTCGCCCACCCTCTTCTATATTGTAAGAGAGCCCTCCTGGAAGCTCATACACAAAATCCGCCTGGGCGATATTAAGCGCAGCTTTTATTTCTTCTTCGCTTGCATATTCGTTTCCAAGCTTTAAGTTTTGCTCCACGCTGCCCTTTAAAAGCGATACACGCTGAGGCACAAAAGAAATGCGTTTTCTAAGCTCTTCTATGGGAATGTTTTTTACATCTTCACCACAAAACTTAACTGTACCTTTTGTAGTATCATAGAACCTTAGAATAAGCGAAGCTAGCGTGCTCTTCCCGCTTCCAGTACCGCCAATTATGCCAAGGTTCTCCCCTTTGTTAAGGGAAAAACTTATATCCTGCAGTGCAGGTTTACCATCGGGGTAGGTAATACACACATCTTCAAATGATATTAGTAGCGCATTTTCTACCGGCGTAAATTCGCCCTTTTTTATACCATGCTTATCGGAAACAGAGGGCTTTGCACCCATAAGCTCCTCCACCCTTATTGCAGACGTATATGCCCTTGTATAAATTAAAACAAGGTTTGCAACAACAGCGGTTTGAAGGAATATCTGTATTAAGTATTCCATAAAGGCTATTACTATGCCAATTTCTATTTTACCAAGCTGCACCCTCTTAGCGCCAAACATAAGCACTGCAATAATCGCCATATTTAGGCAAAGGCTTACTATTGGGGATAATAGCGATGTTATTTTACCAGTGTTAAGAGCAAAATCCGCATAGAATTTGGAGCTTTCACCAAATGAAGTCACCTGACTTTCTTCGCGCGAAAAAGCCCTTATAACCCTTATGCCTGAAATAGTTTCGTTTACTTTACGGCTGAGCAAATCTAGGCTCTTTTGGAGCGCAGAAAACTTAGGCGCAACCGCCTTTAGTATTACGAACATTATTATAGAAACAAGAGGAGTTGTAATAAGCAGCACCAATGACAGCTTTACATCCAGTATAACCGCCATTATTATGGAGCCTATCATAATAAAAGGAGACCTTATAACAAGCCTTATTAGCATAGCCATAGCATCTTGTAGGTTGTTTATATCTATGGTCATACGGGTTACAAGGGAATTTGTGCCTATGCTGTCTAAATCCTGTGCGGAGAGTGAGTTGATTTTTTCAAAAGCTTCTCTTCGCATCTGCCCGCTCATGCCAACCGATGTTTTGGTCGCCACAACTTGGCACACCATGGCACAACATACTCCCACAAAGGCAAGCAGGAACATAATACCTACATTTCTGAATATAAGGCTTTTATCGCCAAGAGCGATGCCCTTGTCTATGACACTTGCCATAACAACGGGCATCATCAGCTCTAAAATAGCTTCTATCAGCTTAAAAAACTGACCTAAGAATATCTCTTTCCGGTACTTAAGTACTATCTTTTTTATATAAGGCATAAGTCCCCTCTTGTATTACGGCGAGGGTGTAGGCGGCACTTCCGTTGGAGAAGGCGTTGGAGGAGCGTCTGTTGGAAGAGGTGCCGGGGTTTTGTACTCTTCCATGGCTTGGCTGTAAAGCAGTTCAAGCGTCTTTTTATCCGCAGTACCGTTTGCCTTAATGCCATTATCTTTCTGGAATTTGCTAACTGCCTGTTTAGTTCCGTCTAGATATTCGCCTGTAATAGTGCCTTGATAGTAGCCTAGTTCCTTAAGCCTGCTCTGGAGCCAATACACATCCTCGCCCTTGGATTTTAGCTTTAATGCCCTTATTTCACCGCCGGGCAGCACCGCAGGGTTATAGGGTGGCGCTACAGAGGGCGCAGGGGTGGTTGGGTGTGCATATAGCTTTTTATCGTAAGTTGCGGGGCGATGAGCCGATTTTAGTTCGGCATCTATTGGCGCGTCTTCATGTATATATACCTGCGTTCCCTCACCACAGTTTTGATATACCCACTTGGCATCTTGCAAGGTTAGGCGTATGCAGCCGTGCGAGGCGCGCCTTCCAAGGCGGTTTACGCTTTTAAGATTTACGGATTTAGTATTGTATGAGCTATATATAAAGGAATGGAAGGCAATACTTGGCGTAATGCTTACCCAATATCTGGCTTTACCGCCGCCCCAGTTTGGAAACTCCGCCCAGAGAGCGCGCCTTTTGGTAAGCGTAAATGTGCCTACATCGCTAGGATAGCCCGTGGTACCGGTTGAGCACCACATTGCCCTTAGAAACTTAGAATAATTGCCTTCTTCATCTATGCCGAATACTTTAATAAGCTGGTTATTTACATCCACCTCAAGGAAATACTCCGGTGGCTTTGGCTCCTTTGTAGGCTTTGGTATTTCAAATGGGAGGACTACATCTTCGCTATATAGCGCTTCCCAGGTTTCTTCATCCACCCTGCCGTCTACAAACAGACCATTTTGCTTTTGGAACTCTTCAACCGCAGCAAGTGTCATCTTATAATAACCTGTAGTCGTTGTTTTTCTATTGAAATAGCCAAGCTCTTTTAAACGCTCCTGAAGCTGGCGCACCCTCTCCCCCTTGCTGCCGTATGACATGTTGCCGGGAAAGCTTAAATCCGGCACGGGGGTTGGCTCAGGTATGGGGGTTGGGGTCATGTTTGGATCGGGTGTTGCCATTATAGCGCGCCCGCTATATAGCTTTTCTTGAGTGAAAACATCCGCTTCGCCCGTTGCATTTAAGCCGTTTACAGTTTGAAACGCCTGTACAGCAGCCTGAGTATTTTTAAGGTATTTTCCGCTTATATTGCCAGAATAATAGCCAAGTTCGCCAAGCATAGTCTGCAACCTTGAAACATCCTTACCTTGGCTTCCGCTCTTTAGCGGTCTATGGCAATCACCATATATTACTTGCAGCGTAGCGGCATCAGCTTCGCCTGTTACAGGTAAGGCATATGCCTCCTGCACTTTTTTAACCGCTTCGGTTGTGGATTTATAATAGTTTCCCGTAACCTTTGCAGTGTAATATTTTACATCACGCAACCTCGTTTGCAGGGCACGCACCTCATCCCCCTTGTCGCCGTATTTAAGTTCCTTAAGCTCGGAAGTTATTATTACAACCTCGTCCTCCTCAGGCACAAATACATCCGTTTCCTCAGCAACAACTATAGAAAAGATGAGTGTAGCTGTCAACAATAGTATGGCTAAGCGTTTCATCCCGTCCTCCTTCAAAAAAAGCTCGGCTTTATTGTAATAATATTACAATAACTTTGCAAGTGTTTTTTGTGAATTTTACAATTATTCCGAAACAACGGGCAACGCTTCTTTATCCGCCATCCTGTCTCCCATTACAACGCCCATGGCGGATGCCATCATAAGCCCGCGGGTCCAGCCGCTGGAATCCCCCAGTGTATGTAGATTTTTAATATTGGTATTCAAATCCTTATCCATTTTTACCCTGTTGGAATAAAATTTAAGTTCCGGCGAATATAGGAGGGTTTCATATGCGGCAAAACCGGGAACAACATGTTCCATAGCCTTTATGAAGTTTATAATATTTGTCATAGCTCTATACGGCATACCGGCGGTGATATCACCTGCCACGGCATCGGGCAGGGTAGGTCTTACATTTGAGCGGCTAAGCTCCCTCTCCCATGTACGTTTGCCGTCTAGTATATCGCCAAAGCGCTGAACGAGTATGCGTCCGTTAGCCAGCATATTTGTAAGTTCACCCACCTTTTGAGCGTATGCAATAGGCTGGTTAAAGGGGAATGTAAAGTTATGGCTGCATAGTATAGATAAGTTGGTATTGGGGGATTTTCTATCCTTATAACTATGACCGTTTACTACAGCTAGGTCGTTATCGTAATTTTCCTGAGATACTACGCCTCCCGGGTTTTGACAAAATGTACGAACCTTGTCCTTGAAAGGGTTGGGATAGCCTATGAGCTTGCTCTCGTACAGAGCTTCATTTACCTCTTCCATAACTTCGTTGCGCACTTCCACCCTAACGCCTATATCTACCGTGCCCGCCTGATGGGCTATTTTGTGCTCCTCGCATATTCTTTCAAGCCATTCAGCGCCCCGCCTTCCGGTTGCAACTACTGTTGTATCAGCAAAAATCTCCTGCTCTACACCTGTTTTTGAACATTCAACTTTTACACCTATGCATTCGCTATTTTTTAGTATAAGATTGGTACAGTTACAGCCAAAGCGTATTTCAACCCCACTATCTATAAGGCATTTTTGTATTGCGCCGTATATTTCCTGCGCTTTTTCGGTACCCATATGGCGAATAGGACAGTCAACTAACTTAAGCCCTGCCTTTATTGCCCTCTTGCGTATTTCTTTTATGCTGTCTTTATGCTCAAGCCCTTCTATATGTGTATCCGCGCCAAAGGAAAGGTATATACTATCGGTATAATCTATCATTTTTTGCGTATATTTTTCCCCTAGCAATTCCGGCAGCTCGCCACCAACTTCTGTTGACAAAGAAAGCTTACCGTCTGAAAATGCTCCTGCGCCAGAAAAACCTGTAGTTATATGGCAATAGGGACGGCAATTCGTACAGTAGCCCACCTTTGCCTTAGGGCAGTGTCTTTTTTCTATGGACTCTCCCTTTTCTATCATAAGTATTTTTTTCTTTGAGCCCCTTTTAATAAGCTGAAAGGCGGTGAATATACCCGCAGGTCCTGCACCAACAATAACCAGATCGTATTTCATATTTTCCCTCCAAAAAGATTAGACCTAAGTTTACTTTATTTATATTATACTGTCAAATAGGCTATACGGTAATAAAAGCGCCATATATAAAATTAAAAATTATAAAAAATCGAATAATGAAATCTGATTACTTGCGGCTATGCTGCTAAGCGCGCCGCAATTTCTAAGCAGCTCAACCCCGGTAACAGTAACCTTTGTGCGGTTTTGCAAGTCCTCTACCGATATAAAGGGCGTGCTGCGCTCTGCTATTATGCTGTTTGCAGCCTGCTCTCCAAAGCCGCTAAGCGATGTAAAGGGGCAGCGGAGCGCTCCATCTTCTATTACAAAGCGAGTAGCTTCACTTTTATATAAATCAACAGGGAGGAACTTATAACCCCTTGATACCATTTCTATTACTACTTCAAGCGCTGTTATTTCGTCCTTATCTTTTCCGGTTTGCTCTTTAGGGTCCATATTCTTGCGCTCTGAAAGCATATGTTTTAAGTATTCCCTATCTACGAGCATAGTTTCAGAGTTAAAAGCGCCGCAGCGTATGCTAAAATAGGCACAGTAGTATTCAAGAGGATAATAGAGCTTAAACCACGCAATCCTTAGCGCCATTATTACATATGCAACCGCATGCCCCTTGGGGAACAGATAGCCTATCTTTTTACAGCTCTGTATGAACCAATCCGGCACGCCATTTTCCTTCATCACGCTTTCCATTTCGGGGTTGCTTTTAAGCTTTTTGCCCTTGCGTACATCTTCCATTATATCAAATGCCATTTTCGCCTCAACACCAACGCTTATGAGGTAGTTCATTATATCGTCCCTTATACATATGCATTCTTTAAGGGTGGCGGTATCGCTGAGTATTATATCCTTGGCATTTCCAAGCCACACATCCGTTCCATGCGATAGCCCAGATATGCGTATAAGTTCCTCCATTGTCTTAGGCTTAGTATCCTGTAGCATCTGCCTTACAAAGGGAGTACCAAATTCCGGCACGCCAAGGGTACCTGTTTCGCAGTCTATATCTTCTACGTTAACACCCAAAGCCTCAGGGGATGTAAAAAGGCTTAAGACTTTTTCATCATCCAGAGGTATATCCGCATAGTGTACGCCCGTCAGCTTTTCAAGCACATATATCATAGTAGGGTCATCATGCCCTAGGACATCCAGCTTTACTAAAATATCGTGCATGGAGTTAAAATCAAAATGCGTGGTTACTATGCCAAGTCCGCTTCTGTCAGCCGGGTGCTGAACCGCGGTAAAATTATATATCTCATATTCTTTGGGTACTATAACCATGCCGCCGGGGTGTTGCCCCGTAGTGCGTTTAACGCCTACGCAGCCGCTTGCTAGGCGCTCTACCTCGGCTGAGGGAGCCTCCCTTTCAATTGCTCTTAGGT
The DNA here is from genome assembly GCA_012518615.1 of Christensenellaceae bacterium. Taxonomy (GTDB): domain Bacteria; phylum Bacillota; class Clostridia; order Christensenellales; family Aristaeellaceae; genus DTU024. Next base: position 113,052 of record JAAYRU010000053.1, read on the forward strand.
ATTTAAGCGCTAGACCATAGGCGGTTTTATCCTGAAGCGTACCTATGGTACCTGCCCTAAATACATTACCCTTGCCGAAAAGCTCTTCCACATAGGCATGCGCCCTTGCCTGATACTCACCTGAAAAATTAAGGTCTATATCCGGCACCTTATCGCCCTTAAAACCAAGGAACACTTCAAAGGGTATGTCAAAGCCATCCTTTAGCAGCTTTTCCCCACATTCGGGACAGTTATTATCCGGAAGGTCAACGCCTACCTTGTACTGCTTATCTACATCAAAATAGGCTTTGCGGCATCTAGCGCACCTATAGTGAGCGGACAGAGGATTTACCTCTGTTATCCCGCATAGTGTTGCAACAAGTGATGAGCCCACAGAGCCACGGCTGCCTACTACATAACCATCGGAGAGCGATTTTTCGACCAACAAAGTTGCTATCCTATATAGCGTAGCATAGCCATAGCCTATTATTGCGTTCAGTTCTTTATTAAGCCTATCCTCTATAAGTTTTGGAAGTTCATCGCCATATAGCTCATGGGCTTTTTGCATTGTTAAATCACGTACCTCATCCTCTGCATTTTCCCATGTAGGCGCGAACGTAGTCTTACCTTCGGGATGCTCAGGATACAGGCTTATTTCCTCAACCTGCTGCGCTATTATCTTAGGATTAGTAATAACTATTTCCCTAGCCTTGTCTTCTCCAAGATAGGAAAATTCCTTTAACATTTCCTCTGTAGTTCTAAAATGAAGTTCAGGCTGTATTTGAAAGTCACGCATATTCTGACCACAATGAAGTATGCTCCTATACACCGCATCTTCAGGGTTAAGGTAATGCACATCGCCCGTTGCGACTACGGGTTTGTTGTTCTTTTCTCCAAGCTCAATTATTTTTCTATTTATTCTGTGCAGCTCTTCCCTATCCTCAACTTCGCCACTTTCAAGCAACAATACATGGTTGCCATCAGGCTGTATCTCTAGATAATCATAGAACTCTACCAATTTATCAAGATGTGAATCTTCTGCATTATCTAATATCGCCCTAAAAATTTCACCTTCCTCACAAGCTGAGCCTATAATCAAGCCTTCCCTATGATGCATTATCTCTTCCTTAGGTACAAGAGGTACATTTCTAAAATGCTCAATATGAGAAAGCGTAACTATGCGGTTAAGGTTCTCCATACCCTCTCTGTTTTTAGCAAGCAGTACCACATGCCTTCTCTGCGTTTTTACATAGCCCTTTATAAAATTATCTATATCGTCTATGGTTTCAACACCCATATTGCTTATTTCTCTAAGCATTATAAGCAGGCATTTGGCAGTAGCCTTGGCATCGTTCACAGCCCTGTGTGCATTTTTAAGCGAAACGCCAAGGTGCCGACATAGCGTAACCAGCCTATACCTCGGAAGCTCCGGGTATAGCTTTTGCGCCATGGCAAGGGTATCAAGCACCGTTCCATCAAAGCTCATATTAAGGCGTTTAAGCTCGCTATAGAGCATTCCCGCATCAAACTTTGCATTATGCGCAGCTATAGGGTTATCCCCTACAAACTCTAAAAACTTAGGCAGTATTTCCGCTGCCTTGGGAGCGTCTTTAAGCATTGCGTCTGTAATGCCTGTAAGCTTAACTATCTCTTGGCTGAGCGGTTTTTCAGGATTTACAAAGCTTGAAAAGGTATCGACTACCCTTCCGTCCGCAATTTTAACAGCGCCTATCTCTGTAATACGCTCAATATTGGTATTAAGACCTGTTGTTTCAAAGTCTACAACTACAATAGGGCTGTTTATGCTCTCCCCGCTTGCGCCCTTTACTATGCTACCCTCCTGTATCATATAGGCTTCAAGACCGGGTATAAGTTTAATATTGTGTTTCTGTGCGGCAGAAAACGCCTGAGGGAATGCTTGCACAACCCCTGAATCCGTTATAGCTATGGCTGAATGCCCCCATTTTGCCGCGGTTTCTATAAGCTTTTCCGCGGACACGGTGGCATCCATATTGCTCATCTGGGTATGGGCATGAAGTTCTATGCGTTTTTCAGAAGAATTATCCATCCTCTTTTCTATCTCATAGCGCATTATATCCCTTGCCATTATAACAAGTTCTCCGCGCTCAAAATTATCCTTTTCGCAGCTTCCCCTTACTTTTACGCCCTCTCCAACAACTATGCTGTTAATAACCTCTTCAACTTTTTCGGCATTATCAAGGCTTATATTTTCAGAAAAAGCACCTCCGCCTCTTCTAGTAAGGCGCAGAAATATCTTGCATTTTATAGAGCTTGTATTATCAGTTATGATAAAGCTTAACAGCACCATCTCCCCGCCGCGTATATCAGTGCGCTCCTTTTGTATAACTTCACCTTGCACTACTACTATTCCGCTAACTTCGTTGAGGGAAGCAATATCCATAGCTTCTTCCTTTATCTTCTTGCCCTTAATGCAGTTGGACTTCTTTTTGCTTGTATACTGCCTGTTATCCTCCTGTTTTAGAAGGTATTTTTTTTTGCGCTCCCTCTCCTGCTTTCTTTTTTGCTCAATATTTTCAAGCCTTTGGGCTGCATCCCCCCTGAGGCGCAGATGAAACTGAGGTCTTATATGAAACACATGCTCAGCGGCATCCGTTAGCATACTTGAAACATTGTTTTGGTTAAGATAAGCAAGGGAAAATTCATCAGGCGCTTCTAGAGATATTCCATCAAGATGCGGGCTCCAAATAATATCCTTTACCCATGATACTATTGCAGGAAACTTCCTAATAAGGTAACCAGTAAATATATCTGAATACTTTTCAGGTTCATTTAAAAAATGCTGCGCTGAATTTGGCGATGCTGTTCTAAGCGATACCGCCATTCCGGGCAGGAGCTTTTTAATAGCTTTTTTTATATTAAGAAAGTTTTCTTCCCTTATAGGTTCATCTGAGAGGAGAAATACCGTTACGTGCCTTTTCTTTTTGTTATAATGCAGCTTATCGAGCTTTAGTCTACCAGATAGTTCCGGTAATTGTTCGTATATATATTCAAGCAGTTTATTATCATTACTCATTATTTCCCTCATTTTGTTTATGCCATATATCAAGTGTGCTTAAAAGCTCTCCCACATAATTATCCTCTATTTTGCGAGAAAATTTTCCGTCAACATATAGTGCAGCACTGCCTTTGCCGCCACACAAGGCAATATCCGCACCCTTAGCTTCGCCAGGGCCGTTCACCACACAGCCCATTATGGCAATCTTTACATTATAATCTATATGTTCAGTTTTTTGTTCTACTTCCCTTGCAATTTTTTCAACATCTATATTGGTGCGCCCGCAAGTTGGGCAAACTATAAGTTCAACACCTTTGCGCAAGTTAAGCGCCTTTAATATATCCATTGCCGCCTTTGCTTCGGGTATAGGAGACCCTGCAAGAGACACCCTTATGGTATCACCTATACCGTCAAGCAGCAGGCTGCCTATGCCTATTGCGGATTTTATAGTTCCACGCCCCGGAAGACCGGATTCTGTAACCCCTAAATGCAGTGGATATGGAAAGCTATCATAGGCAAGCCTAGTAGCTTTTACCATGTTTTCAACATCGCTAGATTTTATAGACAGCACTATATCATAGAAGCCGCATTCCTCAAGTAATGTTATATGCCTTCTTGCGCTCTCCACCATAGCCTTTGGGCTTGCGCCGCCAAAAGCCCTATATACATCTTCCGGTATAGAACCGGAATTTACGCCTATTCTTATTGGTATACCGTGCATTTTTGCACAGTCGGCAAGTAGAGCAACATCCTCTTTTCTCTGTATATTGCCGGGGTTTATGCGGAGCTTATGTATGCCATTTTCCACTGTTTTAATAGCAAGCCTTGCATCAAAATGAACATCAGCAACAAGCGGTACAGGGCTTTTATCCACAAGCTTCTTTACAGCTTCTGCCGCCTCAACATTATATACAGATACACGCACTATATCACAGCCTGCTTTATAAAGGCTTTCAATTTGACTGAGCGTTGAATTTACATCCTCAGTCTTAGTATTTGTCATGGACTGCACGCTGATTGGCGCGCCTCCACCTATTTTTACATTACCTATACTTACTTGATTTTTCATTTCACTAAAACAGCCTGAATATATCCCGCATGGTTATAAATATGAGTAGGCCGAACAAAAGTATCATGCCTGTTGCGTGTATATACGCTTCGTTTTTTACGGGTTTGCCTCTTATCCATTCGTAAATTAAAAACAACGCGCGACTACCGTCAAGCCCGGGGAAAGGGAATAGGTTTATTATACCTAGGTTTATTGAAATCAATATTAGCATAGATGGATACACCATATAAGAAGATCTCTGGCTTTCCTTTACTATTGCATCGGTAACGCCTACTATGCCGCTCAATTCCTCAAAACCTTCGCCGCGAGTAATAAGCCCGCGGAAGCCGTCTATTATAGCCCCTCCAGCACCTTTGCAGAGCCTATAGGCAGAGCTTATTACTTCCCCAAAGCTACCCCTTACCACCTCCGTTGGCGCATAGATATTTACAACTATGCCCATCATATAGCGCCTATCCGTGCTGCTGTAAAGCGGCCTTATCAAAAGCTTTTCCTCGCGAGCATTGTTCCCATAGCCCCTTTCTACTATTATTTCAAGCGGGGCATTGTTTTTTTCGGCGTGCCTATCCACTATAGTTGATAAATTATTTGAAAGCTCCTCGCCGTTTATGCTTAGTATCTTATCCCCTACTTTCATTCCGCCCGCCTCCGCAGGACTGCCTGAATTTACGCTTTGTACCGTGGTTTCATATGAGCCTACAATTTTAGGCACGCCGCTAAACTGAAACACCAGCACAGCAACAAAAAAAGCAAGCATAATATTCATTATGGAACCCATCGATACAGTGAACAGCCTTTTTGAGGGGTGATAGTTTTTAAACGCCCTTGGGTCATCCTTTTCTTTTTCGTCCACATCGTCCTCGCCATAGAACATACAATAACCACCCATAGGTATTATGCGTATGAAGAACTTAGTATCGTATTTTTTGCTGTTCCATGAGGCGATTTGAGGACCAAAGCCTATGGCAAACTCTTTAACAGGTATACCTGAGAGCCTTGCAGCTAAAAAATGCCCCAATTCATGTACGCATATCATTATGCCGAACATAAGCACGGCAAGCAGTATATAAAAAATAGTCATATTACCTCCGTCAGTTTATAGAATCTATGTACTCTGAAGCTCTGCACCTTGCCCAATTATCTGCATATATTATTTCATCTGCGTTTTTCGCCTTTGGCAATTCCTTGCTTAGCACATATTTTACAGTATCGGCTATGTTTAAAAAGCCTATTTTACCATTTAAAAAAGCTTCAACCGCAATTTCATTAGCTGCATTTAGCACACATGGAGCGCTGCCTCCAAGGCGCAGAGCATCATAAGCCAAGGCTATGGAGGGAAAGCACTCTGTATCCGGCTTTTCAAAATGAAGTGTATGAATATCCGCTAGATTAAGCCTTTCTGAAACCGCCCCCATGCGCACGGGATAGAACATGGCGTACATTATGCTTGTTCGCATATCTGGAACGCCAAGCTGCGCCATTACAGCAAAATCCTTATATTCTACCATCGAATGCACTATGCTTTCAGGGTGTACTAGCACATCTATCTGCGAAGGCTCAGCCGAAAAAAGCCATTTGGCTTCTATTATCTCAAGCGCCTTGTTGAACATGCTGGCAGAATCTATGGTGATTTTTTTACCCATATCCCAAGTTGGATGTTTTAGTGCATCTTCAGGGCGTACATTTTGCATTTCTTTAATAGACCAAGTTCTAAACGGACCACCTGAAGCCGTCAGTATAAGGCTGTTAAATGCATTATCCTTTGCTCCAAGTAAACACTGATGTATTGCAGAATGCTCACTATCTATGGGTATTAGATTAGCATTTTCTGAAAACAAATCGCATTTTGGCATTATAATATTGCCACCTGCAACTATGGTTTCCTTATTGGCAAGAAGCACCCTTTTACCAGTATCTATTGCGTTTATAACAGCTTTAAGCGCAGACATGCCTACAACGGATACAAGCACATCATCACACGGCACATCCCTTGTGATTTTTTCAAGCGCAGTTTCTCCAAAGTACCAGTTACAAAAACTTAAGTCTTCAGGTATTTGTACTTCGCCTGATGTAAGAGCCGCTGCACTGGGACGGTATTTTCTAACTAGGTTGAATAACTCCACAGCATTTGAATGAGCGCTTAGAGCTGAGATAGAAAACTTATCCGGATATGCATCAACTATCGATAGCGCCTGGCTGCCTATTGAACCCGTGGTACCGAGTATAGCTATCTTGCGCATTATAATGTTACCTGATATAAAAATATAAGCACAACTACAATCAGTATACTATCAAGCCTATCCATCATGCCGCCATGACCAGGGAAAATATGGCCGAAGTCCTTAACATTACAGTGCCGCTTAATAAGAGATGCAAATAAATCGCCCACCTGCGCAAGTATTGCGCCAATAAAACCCAAAAGCAGAATGTGCCACCAAGGAGGGAGAGCTACATTTTGACTTAATGCCACCAGATACACGACAATTGCACCAAGTACACCGGTCAAAAGCCCACCCAATGCGCCCTCCACAGTTTTATTAGGGCTTATCTGGGGTATCAGTTTGGTTTTCCCGTATTTAGTGCCTATATGGTATGCTCCCACATCGGTAGCGGCTGGGATTATAAACACAAGCCACATAAGCATTTTGCTAAGAGCTACATCCTGAATCCCTAAAAGACTCAACATACACAACCCAGGAAACAGAAGCATGTTCATAGGCAATAGAGATACCAGCATATCATCTATTTTAGGTTCACTCCTAAACATTACTTGAACGCATATGGCGACAAACGCACAGAATACAAATACCGCTAAAAGATATAAACTGCTTTTGCTCTGTACAAAAGTAAATACAGGAATACCTACTAAAAGCGCCACCCAGCTTGGAAGCCCAACAGGTCTATGACCGGCAAGCGAAAACGCATGTAGGAGCTCATAAAGAGCAACACAAAGCGCCCCTACCCATAATAGAGAAAATACCCAGCCTCTCATTACAAGCGCAAATATCAGAATTAATGCAAGAAATACCCCAGTAATAGTGCGTTTTTTCATAAATTTCTGCCCCCAAAGCGCCTTTCCCTTTTAGCAAAGGCTTGTAAATCGCTCTTGTACTCTTCCACAGTATATTCCGGCCAAAGGGTTTTTGGGAAAATCATCTCCGCATACGCACATTGATACAGCATAAAATTGCTTATTCGCATTTCCCCGCTTGTTCTAATAAGTAAATCCACAGGCGGCTGCCCTGCAGTATAGAGATGCTCCTCAAACATGGCTTCATCTATATCATCTACTGAAATCTTTTCTTCAAGCACCAGCTTAGATATAACCTTTACAGCGTCTAATATCTCGTCCTTTCCGCCGTAGTTAAGGGCAATGTTGAGCTGCATACCTATATTATCTGCGGTTGTATCCATACTAGCTTGCACGGTATCCCTTTGCCTTTTAGGAAGTCCTGAAATATCACCCAGTATGCGTATACGCACATTGTTTTCATTTAGCTCATCTATTTCGGAAGTAAAATACTCAAGTATTAGCTGCATAAGAGCATTTACCTCTTGCTGAGACCTATTCCAATTTTCAGTAGAAAAGGCGAAAAGGGATAGTACCTCTATGCCACTATCCGACGAATAGCGTATTATTTCCCTAAGCGTTTCAACGCCCTTTCTATGACCAAATGCAACGGAAAGAGCGTTCTTTTTTGCCCACCTGCCGTTTCCGTCCATAATTATAGCTACATGCCTAGGAAGCATTGTTTGTATCCTCTCTTTTTGCAGATTGCAATTTAAGCTTGCGCCTTGTCTTCCAAAGCCTTAATGTAACAAACACCATTGATAATGCCAAAATAATTGAAGCAATCAACTGACCTATGGCTGCCGCCGGAACAGGCTCAAGCGGCCAAGGCTCTATGAAAGTAGCAAGGCAGGCTCTAAACACCCATACTATTGTTAAAAAGGTATAGAACACTAGGCTTTCAAAATTTGAAGAAAGTGAACTTTTCCCTAGAAAAATCAAAACTAAGCTGCTACCAAAAAGCAGGGCGGAAAAACAGTAGTTTGTATAATCTATTCCGACAATAAGGTTTTCATATTGCATGGGAAGGTAGTCATACCAATTGTAAAGATGAGGTACAAAAAAGTGCCATAAGCCGGTCAACATACTAATTACCAGAGTAACATAGTATATTATACTCGTTGCTTTTTTCACTTGGGTTTTTCCTCCATCTTAACAGGCTTATCCTTTAGAAAAAAGCACACATCAACAGCATTGTTTTGTAGCCTAACTATATGCGCTTGCCTATCCACGCAGGCGGTATGCTCATCTCTTGAGTAAATATGGCGGATTTCAAGGTTCTCAATCTCTTTTTCAGATAGGCTACTCAACAGTTTTTCAAGCAGCATACCTATTAAAGCCGACATTAAACCTCCATAATCTCCTTTTCTTTATCTTCAGCAATGGAGTCTACTACCTTTATCGCCTCGTCCGTTACCTTTTGTATTTCGTCTTCAGCGCGGAAACGCTCGTCCTCGGAAAGTATGGAATCCTTTTCCATCTTCTTGAACTGGTCTATGGCGTCCCTGCGGATAGAACGCACGGCAATACGAGCTTCCTCTGCGTTTTTCTTTACAATTTTTGTAAGCTCTCTGCGACGCTCCTCGTTAAGCTCCGGAATAACAAGGCGGATAATCTTCCCATCATTTGCGGGGTTTAGACCAAGGTCGCTCTGCAGTATCGCTTTTTCCACCATGGGTATTGCCTTTACATCCCAAAGGGAAATTGTAAGCATACGCGGCTCGGGCGCGGATATATTCGCCATCTGCTTAAGCGGCGTTTGTGTGCCATAATAATCTACAGTTATTCTATCCAGCAGCTGGGGGTTTGCCCTGCCCGCGCGCAAGGACTGCAGCTCTCTTTTAAGTACATCCTGCGTTTTTTTCATTCTGTTCTCTGCGGACTTGATTACATCCTTATACATAAATATTCCTCCTTCAAAGTTCCTTATTATTGTACCCTTTTTCATATTTCAAAGCAAACGCCCTAAACCCTAAATAAGCTTATTTATCGTATATAAACTCTTCTATTGCCTTCTTATTTTTGTTTATATTAGGTACAACATAGTATGTGCCATCTATCTGCTTATTAGCAAATGCATTTTTTACAGGTATCCTTAAATACCTAGTGTTAAGGCTTTCTATTGCAAGCATATCGCCTGCAAGCTTTATTGCATCGCTCATGGTAATATTAGTATCCACGAGTTCAATATTCTCCGAAATTATTTCAAGTATTTTAGATATTTCAAGGCTTCTAATACGGTTTAATATGGCCATTAGCACCCTCTGCTGCCTGCCTATACGCTCATAATCGCTATCTATCTTCCTTATACGGGCGTAGGACATAGCTTGCAATCCAGTTAGGCGCTTGAAACCCGCCTTGTCAAGCCTTCCCTGTTTTTCCGGTAAGCCCCTTTGGTAGTTATAATACTCAAGTATTCCATTTAACGGCTTAAGCTCTTTCTTCAGCACCTCTATTTCTATACCGCCTATGCTGTCTACAAGCTTTATCATAGACGAAAAATTAACTGCGATATAGCCATCAACCTCTACGCCAAAATTATTTTTAAGAGTTTCAATCAAAAGCTTGGGACCGCCATTGGCAAATGAAGCGTTTAGCCTGCTTTTCCCAATGCGTGGTATTTGAACATACAAATCCCGCATGAATGATATCAACTTAAGGCTACTATGCTGTGCGTCAAATACAGCTATCACCATAGTATCGCTTCTACCACGAACGGACAGTGAATCTGTATCTACACCTATAATAAGAAGCCTATATGGTTTGCTTTCTTCGGGTATGCTTTCGGCAAAATTATCGGGCAGCACTAAATATTGACTGTCGTCATTTTGATTAAGTTCATCGCTTGTAGGGATGTATTCCTGCCCCTCTGAAAAAACATATGATGTTCCAAGCATAACAGCAAGCAGCAAAATAATACACAAAGCTCTCTTCATACTGCCCCCTTAATAACTTTTTTAAAGCAAAAAGCCGGCAAAAACGCCGGCTATTAAATATGGTTTACGCAACCGTTATACAGGCATTAGGACATACTTCGACGCACGCCTTACAATTAGTGCATTTTTCCGCGTCTATTACGGCTATGCCGTTTACCACATGGATTGCATCAAACTCACATGCTTTTTCGCAGCGTTTGCAGCCTATGCATCCCTTTGAGCAGCTTTGCCTTGTAACCCTTGCATTATTTAGGCTCATGCACCTTACAAGCACAGTGGATTCCTTAGGAAGTAGCGCTATTAAATTCCTAGGGCAGGCATCCACACACATGCCGCAGGCAGTGCATTTATCGGGATTTATTACGGCAATACCGTTTACAATTTCTATTGCATCAAAAACGCATGCGCGCATACAATCCCCAAGACCTATACAGGAATATTGACAAGCCTTTGGACCACCGGAAAACTCGCTTGCCGCAAAGCAGGTCTTTATACCATCGTATTCAAAGCTTTCATTTGCTACGCCTTTTTCTCCTTGGCAGCGCAGCCTTGCAACTTCCTGCACCCCTACACCAACGCTAACTCCCATTATCTCAGCAAGCGCGGTAGCGGTGTCAGAACCACCGGGAGGACAACCATTTACAGGCGCCTCACCCTTAGCGACAGCTTCTGCAAAGCCATCACAACCCGGAAATCCGCAGGCACCGCAGTTTGCGCCCGCTAGTTTTTCTCTAATCAATTGCACCCTTTCATCTACGGGAACGGCGAATTTTTTATCGGCAAAGCTAAGCACTACACCAAATACCGCCCCTAGAGCACACATCACAGCAACTGCATATACAATCGGCATTCTTTTCCCTCCTTACTATACAAGGCCCTTAAAGCCGAGGAATGCAACGCTCATCATGCCGGCTATGACAAGGCTGATTGAGAAACCCTTGAAAGGCAGCGGAATATCCGAACTTTCAAGCCTTTCCCTTACTCCCGCCATAATTACTATAGCCAGCATAAAGCCCAGCGCGCCAAACACGCCGTTTAGCACAGATTCTAAAAGCCCGTAGCTGCTCTGAATGTTAAGCAACGCAGCTCCAAGCACAGCACAGTTCGTGGTGATGAGCGGCAAGTATATCCCAAGCGCGCTGTATAGCGCAGGAAGGGATTTTTTCATGAACATTTCTACGAATTGCACCAAGGAAGCTATTATGAATATAAAAGCTATAGTGTTAAGGTAGGTTAGGTTGAGAGGCATAAGCACATATTCATGCACTGCCCATGTGAATAGGGACGCAAGCCCCATAACAAAGGTAACAGCAAGCCCCATACCGATGGAGGTTTCAACCTTAGAAGATACGCCAAGGAAAGGGCAACAGCCAAGAAACCTTGAAAATATATAGTTATTGCATAGTATACAATCAACCATGAAGAGTAAAATACCTACTTCGCTAAGTCTCATGCTGAAGTTACCTCCTTACTGTTTTTCTTACGGCGCTCACCTATTGCATTTATTATGCCAAGCAACAAGCCGTAAACTATAAAGCCACCCGGTGCCAGCACCAGTAGCAACATAGGTTCATACCCGCTACCCATAAGCTGGTTTCCAAAAAGCGTACCCGCACCTATTATCTCACGTATAATACCGATTAAAGTTAATGAAAGGGTAAAGCCAAGACCCATTCCAACACCATCAACAGCAGACCTTACTACATTATTTTTAGCGGCAAAGGCTTCAGCCCTTGCTAGTATCAAACAGTTGACAACTATAAGGGGGATGAATATGCCGAGCGAATCATAGAGCGCGGGCAGATATGCCTGCATGAGCATTTGTACCATTGTAACAAATGTACATATAACAACTATAAATGCTGGTATACGCACTTTGTTTGGTATAAATGAACGGATTAGAGAAATAACCACATTAGAACCTATTAGTACAAATGTTGCAGCGGCTCCCATACCTATACCGTTCATTGCACTTGTAGTTACTGCAAGCGTCGGGCAGGTGCCAAGCACAAGGCGAAATATCGGATTTTCATTGAATATGCCGTTTATAAATACGCCACGCAAGTTATTGTCATTCTTAGACACTCTTTTTTACCTCCCCATATATTTTTTTCTTTGAGTACCTGTCTATAAGCGGTGATAAGCAGTTCATGAATATTATTGCATATGTAACGCCTTCAGGATATCCGCCGTATTTACGGATAACTACAACTATTATTCCGCACATTACGCCAAATATACACTGACCTAGCCTATACATGGGGTTTGTTACATAGTCTGTCGCCATAAACACGGCTCCAAACAACACGCCGCCGGTTAGAACCGCTTTTATACCGTCAACACCAATAAGGTAGGACATAATTATAACAGTTCCTATAAATGTAACAGGTACATGCCAAGTAATGGTCTTTGTAAACATTAGGTAAACAAAGCCTATTATTATAGCAACCTTGCACACTTCGCCTATTGAGCCTGGTATATTACCAATAAGTAGGTCGGTATTGGTAAGCTTGCCAAGGCTAAGAAGTGGAGTTGCGGATGCTACTGTATCTACACCTGAAAGAGCAGTTTCAGAGCCGAAAAGAAGACGCTCGGGAAGGTGATATGTGGTCATATGAAGGGGCCAGGAGGCGAGAAGCACCGCCCTTGCAAATAGAGCAGGGTTCATGAAGTTGTGCCCAAGACCGCCAAACAGCTGCTTTACAAGCAGTATCGCAATCGCCGAGCCTAAAACCGGCATCCAAAGCGGCACATTGCATGGCAGGTTAAGCCCAAGCAAAAGACCTGTTACTGCAGCGGATAAATCCATTACGGTAACGCGCTTTTTCATAAGCAGCTGCCATACAAGCTCAAACAACACGCTTGATACCACACTCACCGCGATAACAAGGGCTGCCTTAGTGCCGAACAAATATATACCCACCAGCGTCGCAGGCATAAGTGCAATTAGCACATTCAGCATTAAGGTCTGCGTTGTTTCACGGGTAAACAGATGCGGACCGTGTGAAACTCGTAATTTCATGCCTTCTTCCTCCTCATTGCAAGCATATCCTTGCCTTCTTTGAATGCAGGTGTTAGCACACGCCTAGCAGGGCATATGTACGAACACGCACCACATAGTATGCAATCCTCAAGATTTTTCTCCTTAGCGCCGTCCAAATCGCCCTTTGAAAGCAATACTTTAAGCTCATAGGGAGCTAACATTATAGGACAAACATCAACGCAGCGGGAGCAACGTATGCAGGCAAATTCCTCTGGCGTTTTAGCTTCCTGTTCGTTAAAAACTACTATGCCGTTATTCGCCTTTGTAATTGGAACCTCATCGTTTGGTATAGCGTTGCCTGTCATGCTGCCGCCAAAAAGAATTTTTCCAGGCGTTTCGGTATAGCCGCCGCAGGCATTAACCGCATCTATTACCCTAGTGCCAACCCTTATTAAAAGGTTGTCAGGCTCTTTTACAGCACCTGTTACGGTTGTTATACGGCTAATAAGGGGTTTGCCTTCTAAAACAGCTTCGCTTATCGCCTTTGCGGTGCCAACATTAATTACAACGGCATGTACATCCATTGGCAAACCGCCTGATGGCACCTGTCTTTTTAGCACCGCATCTATAAGCTGCTTTTCACCGCCTTGCGGGTACTTGGTTTGAAGTATAGCAACTTCAACATTAGATGCATTCGAAACCGCTTTTTTAATAGTTTCAATAGCTGCGGGCTTATTATCTTCTATACATATAATGCCTTTTTTAGCATCAACCGCACGCATTGCTATAAGCAAGCCTTTAATTATACCCTCAGGTTGCTCTACCATAAGCCTATCATCTGCGGTAAGGAATGTTTCGCACTCCGCGCCATTTACAAGGACAGTATCCACAGTCTTTCCTTCAGGTAGATTAAGCTTTACATGAGTCGGGAAACTAGCTCCACCCATGCCGCATATGCCTGCTTCTTTTATGGCAGATATAATTTCTTCCCTGCTTGCGTTTTCATAATTTTCCATAGGCTTAAGCTCAGCCCATGTGTCGTTTCCGTCATTTTCTATTGCGATATAGGGCGATGACATCTTGCGGAGCATCTGCATATTTCCGACTTCTTTTACGGTTCCTGAAACGCTCGCATGCACAGGTATGCCTATACCGCCAACCGCATCTGCAATCTTCTGTCCCATAAGCACTGTATCGCCCCTTTTAACACAGGGTGTACTAGCGCTTCCTATATGGGTGTCAAGCGGAATATATACTACCTCCGGTACGAACTCTCTTATCGCCTTTGAACAAGTAGCGTCTTTTCCCGCTCCGCGTTCTTTTAGAGGATGAACTCCGCCACGAAATGTAAATAAGCTCAAATATATCCCACCTTTCTATTTTTGCAATTGTCTAAGCGCTTCATTTATGCCATCAATTACAGCTTCTGTAGTAACGGTTGAGCCGGACACAGCATCTATATCCTTTATAGATATTGGAGCTGCTTTACCTATAAATTGTTTGATGAAATCATCTTCAAGCACTACATCGCCTATGCCAGGGGTTTCGGCAAAATTATCGTCCCCTATTTTAAGCGCAGTGATTTTAGAGTTTTCATCAAATGTAACTTCTACGAATACGGGACCGCCAAA
>JAAYRU010000054.1 GCA_012518615.1 Christensenellaceae bacterium
CGAGCCATTGGTTTCTCCTCCTTTGAATGTTTTGACGACTTACATTGTAGCGGAGTTCCAGTGGCTTTAACATACCTTTTGAGTAAAACCTGCTGAGTAAAGTTGCGAACTTTAGTGTACTCTATCAGAAAATTTCCAAGCGTATGTTTTTAACTGTTGTAATCTACAATCTTCCATCCTATAGGAAGCTCATTATTTGTTGATTGTTCTGCTAATTGTTTTTCAGCGCTATTTTCTTTTGTTAATAACTTCATTAGCTCAGGCAGCTTTAATTCCCCGAGGGAAATTGCCTCTTTTAGTTTCTCAACCGCCATATCATGCACAATGCTGTTATCCGCGTTTTTGGGATGAAGCTCCACTTTATTGCTGTTTTTAGTCAGTTTACTTATCAACACCTCCTAATAAGTTTATAAAACACTAATTTTTGGGCGACAAACCCACCTAATGTTATATAGGCTATATTAGGACATGTGTTGACATGTATTTTAACATTACTCTTTCTTTATTGTTGCCTGCCACTTATCAAGCTGCAATGCGCCTACAAAGCCCAAAGCCGCAAGAAGCACGCCTATTGTTATTGCTTTTGTATCCGCAAATGATGGCACTATCGAAATGGTTGAAGCAAGCACAAGCCCTATAACCGCGTGGGAGGCTATGTTGTTATGCTTTTCAAACAGGTTGTCTATTATGCGGGCGAAAAGCACCGCAACAAGGAATATTCCCACCATAAGGGGGACAATAACCCCCATGTTGAGCTTACCTACTTCAAGCATAATATTTTCATATAGCCCCATATATATAAGCAAGCTGGAGCTTGAAAGCCCCGGTACAACCAGGCTGAAGCCCCATATCACTCCGCTTATAAATGCAAGCAAGGTATTTAGCTCAAAATGCATAGTATCGCCGGATTTTAGCAGCAATAAAACTGTGAGCAGCACTACAAATGCCCCTACTAGAGCTATCATGTCATTCTTTTTAGATTTAGATTGTTCCTGCGCGTTTTTATAAAGCATAGGCACAGTACCAAGTATAAGTCCAATAAATAAGCATAGCATTTGAAATTCATACTTTTCAAAAAGCCCGCCCACAAGCTTTGCTATGCCAACAAAGCCTATGGCTACTCCTAAAAATACGAAAGCGAACATCTTCCAGTATTTCTTTATGGCAGTAAACGGTCTTGAAAGCAGCTCCATAAGCGGTCTATATACGCCGAATATAACGCACATAACACCGCCTGATACGCCCGGAAGTATAGCGCCTCCGCCTATAAGTATACCGCTTACTATATGAAATAAAATTGTGTTTAAATTAAAATCTTTCTTGTCTTGCATAGCCGCCTCCTTTGCCCAGACATTCTAGCATGAGTGTAATATATAGGCAAGACAAGCAGAGCTTATTTGCATATATGCTATTAGTTCATAATTGCATTATATTTTAGGTAGATATCAGCCTTTTTCTATTTCCTCTACGCTTTCAATTATGGGGGCTATGGCGCTTTCGCTAAAGCCGCTTCCTTTAAACTCTGATACCTTTTCGGGGAACTTCTTAGATAAGGCTTTTTCTGCCATATTTGCAATTAGCCTGTCGAAAAAGCTCATCTTTTCTTTGTTCCAGTCGCCCTTTAGATAATACATTGGCGCGTCTGTAAGGAAATTTTCAAGCGCTTCTGCTCTTAACTTCTCCTGTTCTTCGAGCGTTTCAGGGGGCATGGCGCCAACAGCAAAGAACACTATTTTTTTATCCCTGAGTATATCAGCATTGGCATGAACAAAGTCAGAAAAGCCTATCTTGAACATGCGAATATTGCTGCCTATTATTATGATATCGTACAAGTTAAGTTTTTCGGGCTTTATAGCATCCATAGAAAAGGCATCGCAACCCAGTTTGCCCGCTATGCAGTCAGCATAGCGCTTTGTTGCGCCATATTTGCTCTTATATATAACTATTTTTTTCATGTCGTAGCCTCCCTTACACTTGTCCACTCTTATAATAATGCAGCAATATGAAACTTGTGTAAATTTAAAGTAAAATGCAAGTAAAAAAACCCCGAAAACGGGGTTTGTAGGTAAAATTATTGTTATTTTACTGCGCCTTCCACCATACCGCGTATAATGTACTTCTGCGCGAATATGAACAGCACCACTATGGGTACCATAGCAAGCAGAGCTGCGGTCATAATAAGGTTCCATTGTTTTACATAAGCGCCGGCGAAAGCCGTAACCGCAAGGGGGATGGTTTGCACTTCTCCGTTGCCTCCAAGCACAAGTAGCGGTAGGAGATAGTCATTCCAAATCCAAATACCGTTTAGTATTGCAACGGTGGTTATTGTGGGTACAAGCAGCGGGAGTATTATCTTAAAGAATACGCCGGGTTGCGAGCAGCCGTCTATGAATGCGCTCTCTTCAAGCGCGAGCGGTATGCTCTTTATAAAGCCGTGGAATACGAATATAGACAGCGAGCAGCCAAAGCCAAGGTAGGCAAATATTATGCCGTGATATGTGCCAAGCATCCTTGTGCCAAGGAAATCCCCTACGGATTTTAAGAAGTATACCAAGGGATACATAACTACCTGGAAAGGTATAACCATGGCAGCTACAAACAGCATGAAGGTGAAGTTAGAAAACTTAGACTTATTCCGCACAAGCACCCATGCCGCCATAGAAGAGAATATTACTATTACCACGAGCGACAGCGCCGTTATAATCGCCGAATCCTTAAACGCGCCTATAAAGTCCGTAGTGGGGTCATGCATTACGGCTTCTATGTTTATGCGAAGGTTTTCCCAGTTCTCAGGTGGGGAAACGGGGTCGCGTGTGATATGGTCAAATGTTTTGGCGGAGTTGAATAGCACTATCACAAAGGGGGATAACACAACCAGCATAAGTATTATGGCAAATATTTCAAGCACGATACGCTTTGCCTTGCTGTGTTGTTGTTTTTGACCTACTGCGTCTAAATGTAGAGCATCTGCCATTATGCTTCCACCTCCCTCTTTTTACTAAGGTAAACTTGTAAGAGTGAAAATACTACCAGCATAAGGAAGAACACCACGCTCAACGCCTGACCCTTAGCCAATTCCTTAGAGGTTATTGACTTATTGTATATAGTAAGAGCTAATAATTGGCTGGATTTAACAACGCTTCCCATATAGCGCATTGAAGGTCCGCCGTTAGTAAGCGCAACGTTTAAGTCAAAAGCTTTGAATGAGTTGGTTATGGTAAGGAACAGAGAAATAGTAAACGAACTTGCTATCATGGGTATAAGTATCTTTATAACCCTTTGGATATAGCTTGCGCCATCTACCGTTGCAGCTTCCATTACCTCCTGAGATGTAGACTGTATGCCAGCTACAAATATAAGCATAATATAGCCCGCATACTGCCAGGTGTTCACTATTGACATAGCCAGAAGTACTAGGTTTTTGTTTGCTATCATACTGGAGGACATCCAGCCTATACCTAGGCTTTTGCCAATGGCGGTAAAAAAGTCGTTAAACATAAATTGCCAGGTGTAGCCAAGCAC
This sequence comes from Christensenellaceae bacterium, assembly GCA_012518615.1. Taxonomy (GTDB): domain Bacteria; phylum Bacillota; class Clostridia; order Christensenellales; family Aristaeellaceae; genus DTU024. The sequence goes on from JAAYRU010000054.1 coordinate 3,523, forward strand.
TATGCCGCCTATAAGGTTAGGTACGAAAAAAGCGGCGCGGTATAGATTTTTGCCCCTGACCCTGCTTGTAACCAGCAGCGCCAAAAGGAAGGCAACTATATTTACCATTATTACATTTATTAGGGTGTATAGCAAAGTAATCCTAAAGGAATACAGAAACTCTATAGAGTTGAACATTTCCTTGTAATTATCAAAGCCAACATAGTGTATTTCAGAGCGTACACCGTTCCAATCGGTAAGTGAAAAACTGACGCCCTGCACGAAGGGTATCAGCACCACCATAATTAGAGCGATTATGCATGGGGCAAGGAAAATTGCATCCCATACTTTACTTCTTTTCATTGTATTGCTCCTTTACTAGCCTCCTATTTATAAATAGGAAAAAGGCAGGCGCGATTTGCGCCCGCCTTAAGTAAAATCTTATTGCTTTTCGGATACGGTTTTCGCCGCGCCCTTTATGTCTTCTATGAAGAAGTCAAGATTCTCATCGCTTGCGTCCTGTGCAAACAGGTCATAGATGGGGGCGAGTACATCCTGGCCAGTTCCGGGAGGAAGCTTGCCGAAGAATACGCCGTGGTTGCCGCCTTCTGCGTTTGCACGCACTAGGGCCTTCGAGAAGCCGCCCGAGGGCTGAAGCGTTACATTAGCGAATGCAGGTACCATGCCAGCGCCGTTTACCATGTAGTCCGCACCTTCCTCGGAGAATACTAGGAACTCAAGGAAGTCCTTGGCTGCCTGTATCTTTTCAGGGCTGTTTTTGCTGTTAAGTACATAGAAGCTGGGGGCGAATAGGTACAGACCTGTATGCTCCTGCTTGTCGTTGAAGGGGTGTGAGATGTAGTCATACTCAAAGTCTATGTTCATCTTTGCGAAGCTGGGGTCTACCCAGTTGCCCTGATGTATGAATGCCGCTTTCTTGTTTACGAATGCTGCAAGCTGGTCGTCATATGTGCCGTTTGTGGTTACTTCTTTGTTAGAGAACTGGAACAGAAGCTGTACGTATTTTGCATAGTCTGCAAGGCGCTCTTCATCTACTTCGCCTTTGTTGAACATATCAACGATTGTGGTGTCTTCAAAATCAAGACCGCCGCCAAGGTAGATTGAGAAGTTGTGATGACCTGCTACCCACCATGTGCCGCCTGCAACGCTTGCGCCCATGGATACTACAGAATCAAGACCGAGTTCGCCCTTCATGCCGTCTATCTTCTCGAATGCTTCTTTAAGTGCGGAGAAGGTGGTAAGTGTGGCAGGGTCAACGCCCGCTTTATCAAGCAGTTCTACATTATAACCAAGACCAAAACCTTCGATGGATACGGGGAAACCTACTACCTTGCCTTCGGGATCTTTATAGGCGAGGGTGGTTTCTTCGTTCCATTTTTCGTCGCTAAGGTCAGTTACATATTCCTGCCAGAGCTTATAGTCGCCATCGCCTTCGATAACGAATATGTCGGGCATGGATTCGGCAGTGAGCTTGGCTGTAAGGTTGCCTGAATAGTCGGCACCGCCGCCAAGGGTTTCAATGTTTACAGTTACGCCTTCGGTTTTGTCTGAATAGAGCTTTGCAAATGCCTGCAGGGGCTCAGCGATTTCAACCTTGTTGTGGAACAGGGTGATGTTAAGGTCTTCAGCCAAAGTGGGCACTAAGCCTAGCGCCAACACCAGAACTAGAAGTGTTGCGATAAATTTACGCATGAGTTTCCTCCTTTAATAAAATATTATTTACGCTATCTTGCGCGCTAAGGAAATTATACCACCAAAATTGATAGTTAGTCAAGCGCAGTGATAACCCCCCAATAAGGCTAAAAACAGCGAAAAAAGCCTTAATTTCAAGGCTTTTTACAAAATCATATTTTTATGAAAAGGTTTTCGGGAACGGTTTCAATAAGTTTTTCTCTAATTGCAATGATGAATTTATTATTATCACAGTGACAAATAACTACGCTTAAGGATTTAAGCCCTTAAGCGTATAATACAATAATTAATTTAGCATATCCTCGCTGCGAGTTGGCTTACAAAGTCCTGCACATTTGCGACTATTGTGCGGCTTGAAAGGCTGCCCCTATCCTGTAATTTGTTTAGGGGAAATTCGGATACATCCACGCTGTAGAAATATACGGGGCGTACTTTGCCGTTTACTACTCTGTAAGAGGGTGTCATATTGCCTACCGCTATTGTATGCAGGGCAGTTGCAAGGGCAATAATTGTAGTGGCGTCGCGCACTTCCTTGCGCATTGCGTCCTGCGCCTCATAAGCGTTTGCGTATACGCTGGGGAGAGGACCGTCATCCCTTATTGAGCCTGCGAGTACTATTGGAACATTTTCCTCTATGCAGGTTTTTATTATGCCGTCCTTAATATCGTATTGTTTTATGCATTCCTCAAGCGAGCCTGCAAGGCGGGATTTATTTAAAAGGTCAAGGTGGCAGTAGTGACCATTGGGCATGGAGCGCTGGGTATATACATCCTGCCCTAGGGCCGTTCCGAAAAGACCAGCCTCAAGGTCATGCGTGGCGAGGGCATTGCCTGCAAGCAGCGCATGCATATAGCCTTTTTTTATGAGAGTGGATAGACCGTTTCTTGTATCAGCGTCAAATGAACAGGCGGGACCCATAACCCATATTATTTTGCCGTTGTCTTTTTCATAACGGAGAAGTTCATACAAATAATCATAATCCTTAGAGAAAGCGGTTTCGCGGCTTCTACTCTGCCTAAATGCGAATGCCTGCTCTTCTTCGGATTCGTTTGTAAAGGGGTGTTCGTGCAGGAATATGCCTTCGCTGCCGTCTTCTGCTCTTCCTACTGCGACAAGCTCGCCTTTTTTAAGGTTACGGAATTCTTTTATAAGTATTTTGCCATTTTCAAGCACGGGCACGCAGTCCATACGGCTTTCTTCGGCAAGAAGCCAATTGCCATCCACCTTGAAATACTCAGGGTATATGCTCATGGCGTGGTAGTTTTCCGGGGCAACACCGTCCTTTGGGCAGGGTACAAAAATGGCATCGGGGCATTGTGTAAGTTTGGAAAAATCAGGTTCTGAGTATTCGGGTAGTTTGAACAATGTATTACCTCCTTTTATTTAATTAAGCGCTAATATGGCTTATAATTTTATTAATAATAGCTAAAACAGCCCTGTTATCCTGCCATCGCTGTCTACATCTATGTTTTCAGCGCTGGGCTTTTTGGGAAGCCCGGGCATGGTCATAATATCGCCTGTAAGCGCCACTACAAAGCCTGCGCCTGCGCTTATTTTAACCTGCGATACATTTATTTTGAAATTGGCAGGCGCCCCCAGAAGCTTGGGGTTATCGCTAAAGGAATACTGCGTTTTAGCCATACATACAGGGAGATTTCCATAGCCCGCTTTTTGCAGCCTGTTGAGTTCCCTTTTGGCTTCCGGGCTGTATGTAACGCCATCTGCATGGTATATTTTAGTGGATATTTTATATATTTTATCTTCTAAACTGTCGTTTTCGTCATATGCGAAATTAAAGCCCGATGGCATATCACAAAGCTTTACAGTTTCTTCGGCAAGCTCAATACCGCCTTCTCCGCCTTTTTCCCATACTTCGCTAAGCACTGCCTTTATGCCCATATTTTCGCATTCCTCTTTAACAAGGGCTATTTCGCTTTCGGTATCGCTTGGGAAACGGTTTATTGCTACAGCGCAGTTGAGCCCAAATATATTGCGAATATTTTCTACATGCTGCAATAGGTTGGGCATACCTTTCTTAAGTGCGGAAAGGTTTTCCTGTTTTAGTTCCTCTTTATTTAAACCCCCATGCATTTTAAGCGCCCTTATGGTGGCGACTATTATTACCGCGTCGGGCACAAGATGTGCAGCTCTGCATTTTATATCTAGGAATTTTTCCGCCCCAAGATCTGCACCGAAGCCGGCTTCTGTAACTACATAATCGGCGGTACTTAGTGCCATGCGCGTTGCCATTACGCTGTTGCAGCCGTGGGCTATGTTTGCAAAAGGTCCGCCATGCACAAATGCGGGTGTGCCTTCAAGCGTCTGCACAAGGTTTGGCATAAGCGCGTCTCGAAGGAGTGCCGTCATAGCGCCCTCGGCTTTTAAATCGCTCGCTTTTATAGGCTCATTATTATAAGTGTAGCCAATTATTATATTTCCAAGCCTTTCCTTTAGGTTTTCTATGCTGGTTGCGAGGCATAGTACAGCCATAACTTCGCTTGCGACAGTAATATCAAAGCCGTCCTGCCGCACATTTCCGTTTGCCCTTGCGCCAAGTCCGCCTACTATTTGGCGCAGGAACCTGTCATTCATATCTACTGCGCGTTTTATAATAATGCGCTTAGGGTCTATATTTAATTCATTTCCTTGGTGTATATGGTTATCAACCATGGCGCACAACAGGTTGTTAGCTGCGCCTATTGCGTGAAAATCCCCAGTAAAATGCAGGTTTATATCTTCCATGGGCACAACCTGCGCATAGCCGCCGCCTGCCGCCCCGCCCTTTATGCCAAACACAGGTCCAAGTGAAGGTTCCCTCAACGCTACGCATACATTTTTGCCTATCCTGCTGAGCCCGTCTGCAAGACCTACTGATGTGGTGGTTTTTCCTTCCCCTGCGGGCGTTGGCGTTATCGCAGTAACCAGTATTAGTTTGCCCTTTAATTCTTTTCCATCAAGAAAACTCAGGCGCACTTTCGCTTTATTGCTACCGTATGGCACTAAATATTCATCACCTATGGATAATTTTGTGGCTATCAAGTTAATAGGCTCAGTTTCAACGCTCTGTGCAATTTCTATGTCGCTTCTCATAAAGCACTCCTTATTTGTTGTTTTATACATTTTAACATGTATAAGAAAATAATAAAAGCGAGGAGCGGCTGCCCCTCGCGATTTTCCATGATTCTAAGCTTTATACAGCCTATCAGTTAGTAAGGTTGTATATTTCTATTGCAGAGTTTACTTCCGCTGCCAGCTTTTCAACGGCTTCGTCTACTGTTACTTCGCCATTTATAAGCCTTTCTGTGTAGGTTTCAACTAGTGATCTGGCTTCGGGGAATACGCTCAGCAGGCTGCCTGCATATTCGGGCGCAGTGCTGTGCAGCTGCCTTATAGCAGTGCCGAACTGTGGGTACTTTTCAAGGTTTTCCTTGAAGGCATCAAGCTCATGCGTTGCAACGGTGATGGGGAAGTAGCCGGTCTGTGCGTTCCAGAAAGCCTGTACATCGGGGGATATCATGTATTTGATAAATTCCCACGCGGCCTTTTGGCGTGCATCATCGCCGGTTTGCAGCATCCACAGTGAGCCGCCGCCTATGGAAACGCCGCCCTTATCATCGGGGTGGATGTTGGGGAAGAAGCCAGTGCCTATTTCAAAATCGTCGCCTACATTTGTAAGCAGGGATTTAAGCGCTGCCGTGCTTTCAAGGGTAATTACTATATCTCCGGATATGAATGCGGCTTTCGCGTCTGTGTTGCCGCGACCTAGGTAGGTTATAATGCCTTCGTCAAAGAGCTTTTTCCATACCTTGAATACTTCCGCTGCGCCGCCGTTTTCGTCGAACACAACTTTGGTTGCGGGCTCTTCACTTCTGCCGTTGTCATTGTTTACATAGTGTAGACCCATCTTGCCCATCCATTGCTCGAAGAACCAGCCGTAGTTGCCCATGCCATAGCCCCAGCGGGTTATTTTGCCGTCCGCATCCTTTATGGTGAGTTTTTCCGCCATCTCGATTATTTCATCGAAGTTTGTGGGGGGAGTATCGGGGTCTAGCCCGGCTTCCGCAAATGCTGTCTTGTTGTAATAGAGCAGCGGAGTTGAAGAGTTAAAGGGCATGGAGTAGAGCTTGTTATCAATCGTGTAGTAGGCGGCGATATTCGGCTCAATCTGGGAGATGTCGTAGTTTTCGGCATCTATCATCTCCTGTACGGGGAGCGCCCAGCCGGAGTCTATCATGAAACGGCTGCCGATATCGTATATCTGCATTACATCAGCAGGCATAGCGCTCATTCCGGCGGCTTTTACCTTGTTGATAGCGTCGTCGTATGTGCCTTGGTATTCTACATTTACTTTGATTTTACCTTCGTTTGCTTTGTTGAAGTCATCCACCATTTTTACAATGGCTTCTCCGTTTACGCCGCCCATAGAATGCCAGAATATGATTTCTACCGGGTTCTCAGCGTTTACAGGAAGTACTAAGCCTGCAAACAGTGCCAGTATAAGACACAGGGATAGCATTTTTTTCATAGTTGTTTTTTTCCTCCTTAAAATAGTGTTTATTGAAAAACACCGCCAAGCTGCGGTGTTTATTCCTAACCTTTTACTGCGCCTGCCATAAGCCCGTTTATGAGCTGCTTTTGCATGAATACGAATATGGAAAGGCTCGGCACGATAACTATTATAACCCCCGCCATCATAAGACCCAGCGCTTCAGCGTCTATATCGTATAGCATACTTATACCAACCTGCACCGTGCGGTAAGCGTCAGAATCGGTAACAAGCAGCGGCCACATGTATTGGTTCCAAGTATTCAAGAATACATATGCTCCAAGCGCGCCAAGCGCGGGTTTGCTGAGCGGAAGCACTATGCTGTTTAAAAAGCGTAGGTTTGAGCAGCCGTCTATACGGGAAGCTTCTCTAAGCTCCTTTGGAAATGCAAGGTAGTGCTGGCGTAATAGGAAAATACCCATCGCGCTTGTAAGGTAGGGGACTATAAGCGCCTGATAGCTGTTGCGCCAACCCCATCTGCTTATGGATAGATAGTTAGCAATTATAGTAGCTTCGCCCGGTACCATCATGGTGGACAGCACCAGAAGGAATAGTATATTTTTGCCCTTAAACTCAAGGAAAGAGAATGAAAACGCTGCAAGCGAGCAGGTGAACATCTGCCCTAGCATAACCGAGATAGATACAACAAAGGAGTTTTGTATATACTTAGAGAATGAGTAAGCGGGGTTTGTAAATGCCCTTACATAGTTGCCAAAACTGACGGTTGATGGGATAAGGGTATTTTTATATATTTCGCTTGGAGGCATAACGCTTATTGCAAGCGTGTATATTAACGGCGTTAATATAAGCAGCACTATAGGCAGGTTCATAAACACAAGGGCTATGTTGTTGAGCTTTCGCTTTTTGGACATGGTAAGCCGTTTCATCAGTAATGCACGCTCCTTTTCTCAAAGCGGAACTGTATGAGCGTAATTATAAATATTATTAAAAACAAAATTATGCTCCTTGCAGCTGCGGTGCCGAACCTGAAGTTGAAAAAGGCGTCCCTATAAATAGCGTATACTATTACATTTGTAGCATCGCCCGGACCACCTTGGGTTAGCAGCCTTATCTGGCTGAATGATTGAAATGCATTGATAATGTTGATTATCACTTGGAAAAAAAGTGTAGGGGATATGCTTGGTATAGTGATGCTGAAAAGCTTTTTAAAATATCCCGCGCCATCTATGGAGGCGCTTTCGTACAGCTCATCAGGTACACCTCTAAGCCCTGCAGATATAAAAATAAAGTTAATACCGCTTTGCAGCCATATTGTAACTACGGATACGGAAAAAAGCGCCCATTCAGGGCTGCCCAGCCAATTTATCTGCGTGCCGAATATTATGTTTAGAAGACCGTTTGTAGGGTGGAACACCATACGGAATGCCATAGAGGCGGCGGCAGACGCTATTGCCACAGGCATAGCGTAGGAAGCGGATATTATAGTGGAGCCTGGGTATTCTCTTGCGGTAAGTAAGCTTGTTATCATGCCTACTATAAGGGAGCCGAAGGCGACTATAAGAACGAACTGAAATGTAACGCTTATACTAGCCCAGAATGATGAGCTTGCGAATAAGTCGGTATAGTTGCGAACACCCCAAAAGACTTTCGCATTGCCGAATTTATCCGTTAAAAAGAAGCTTAAATATATAGTGCGTAAAAATGGGTAGAAAAGGAATACTGAGAAAACACTGAAAGCCGGTAATAAAAACAGATATGGTTCTAGTTTGTCGTACAGCCGCCCCCCTGGGGAAGTATGCGGCACGCTCTTGCTAGCGGTAGAAACTTGCTTTTGCATTTACACCACCCTCTCTGCGGTATCACGCTACGCCAAAATCTCAATTATATGCTATCAATTGAAATTGAGTTAGTCAAGTAAAAAGGGCGATTAATTTTAAAAATCTGAGCGAATATTTGCGATTTCACAGTTTTTTAAAAGTTTTGAAACTGTATGCAAATCAGGCTTTAATTTACGGTTTATATACATTTTTTTGAAACAAATGGAGAGCTGGAAGTAAAAATAATAACGGTGAAAAAATTTGCGATAAAAACAGCCTTATTGTAAGAATTTTGTAAGGGTTTATAGTAAAAGTGGAGAAGTTGTAAGAATTGATATATAATCCATACGGGAGGTATATTATGGCACTAATATGGACTGTTGAAGATGACGAAAGCATAGCAGCTTTAATGGTAAATATAATTAAAAAAACAGGGCACACATACGAGCATTTCTGGGATGGTATAGAGCTTGAAAAGAGGCTCAAAAAAGAAGGTCTGCCAGACCTTATGCTGCTTGATATTATGCTGCGCTCCACAAACGGTTTTGATATACTAAAGCAGTGGAAACAGGAGGCGTATACAAGACATGTGCCTATAATTATAATATCCGCAAAATCTGCAGAGTATGATAAGGTGAAAGGGCTTAATCTAGGCGCTGAAGATTATATTACAAAGCCTTTTGGCTTAAGAGAATTTAGAGCGCGCATAGATGCAGCGCTGCGCAGAGTAACGCCTGAAGCTCTGCAAATAGATTTAGGCGCTATGAAGCTTTTGCCTGACGAGCGTAAAATATTTGTAGATAATGAGGAGATACAGCTAACCCAGCAGGAGTTTGAGCTTATTTTATACCTTGCCCGCCGCGCGGGGCATGTTGTTACAAGAAAAGAACTGCTTAAAGAGGTATGGGGCTATGGAGCTGAAACGAACAGCACTAGGACGCTTGACTATCATGTGCGCTCTATAAGAAAAAAATTAGATGACGATGCACAAAATCCGCGCTTTATAGAAACCGTACACGGCAGTGGTTATAAGCTTATAAAAAATGGTTAAAAAGCTTCGCCGCGCCTTTATGATGGGCAGCCTTCTTGTACTGTTTTTTGCCGTATTATTTACGGCAACGCTAATATTTAACAGCATTAAGGCAAACAAGGGCAATCTAACTGCGATTTTGCACGCCGCTTCTAGCTGGACGGCAGAAGCTAGCAGCAACCTGCCAAGCCTTGCAAAGAAGCTTGCCGATAGCAGCCCAACGCTTGAAGTTAGCTTCCTCTTGCCAAATGGAATAGTGCTTGCAAGCAGCAAGGAACCTATTCCGGACGGGAAAGATATTATAAATACAGAGGCGGTAAAGCAGGCGATAGAAAAAGGCATAGGTGGAGAGGTTAGCTTTAAAAACGGTTGGTTTTCACCCACTATAATGGGGGCATCACTGCTTGGCGAAGGCAGAATGATATTATTCCTTGCAAATAGCGATAGCCATATCGCAGCTACGCTGAATATTGCAGTTATAGGGCTTGCAGCGTTAACTGCGCTATTGCTTCTTGTAAGTAGGCGTATGCTAAACCCCATAGCCACAGACTTAACAAACCAGCTTAACAAAGTGCGTGGTCTGCTTGAAGGAAGCCTTAAAACCACAGATGTTAAGGCGGATGATTTCTTCCCGGAACTGCGCGATACCATGGTAAATATCATACACCTTATAGACAAAATGCAGTATGACTTACAGCAGATACAGGGTACCCTTACCATGCAGAAGGATTTTGTTGATAATAGCTCTCACGAGCTTAAAAGCCCGCTTACATCTATATTCGGTTTTGCACAGCTACTAAATGAGGAAGACTTAACAAACGAAGAGCAGAAAGAGTACTTGAGCTTTATACTAAAAGATGCTGAGCGCATGATGGCTGTAATAGAGGATATACTTCTTTTACAAAAGGATACAGTAGAAAAACCGGAAGATATTACCCCCATTAATGTTAGGGATATTGCAGAGGAAGTCGCGCGCTCGCTATCTCCTCAGTGCAGAGAGAAGAATATCAATATCGCCATTTCAGGTGAGTGTATCGTATCAGTTATAGAACAGGATATGTGGGATTTGTTAAGAAACCTTATGTCAAACGCAATAAGATACGGTAAAGAAAATGGGCATGTAATAATAGAATTGGTTTCTGATACAATAATAGTAAAGGATGACGGTATAGGCATAGCTGAGGAACATCAGGAGAGAATTTTTGAAAAATTCTACCGTGTTGATAAAGGACGCAGCCGCAACAGCGGCGGTACAGGTCTTGGGCTGTCAATAGTTGCAGGCATACTAAATAAATACGGCGCAAGCATTAATGTAGAAAGCCAGAAGGGGGTGGGAACATGTTTTACCGTAAAATTCTAAGTTTGCTTCTTGCGGCTATGCTTTTGTTTTCAGCTACCGTTTTTGCTGAAGAAACCCCCGCAGCTTGGCAGGAGGCGGTAAAGCATGTGCCCGCAAGCGCCATGCCCACAAATATGAGCGTTTCAAATATAGGCATGGAATTTACATTTGATGATTTAGGCAAAAACATAAGCTATGTTGTAAGGCTTGATAGCGATAGCCTTAGACCGCTTTATGTTAGTATGCATAACAATGGAGAGCTGTCCGGCGGCGATAATATATCACTAGACGATGTGGAGGAGCTTTTTATACAGCATTTTCCAGATGCAGAGGACATATTTGTTCTGCCGAGTGGAGAAGCTTATTTGGCAAGCGCTTTTGATGCACAAAAGCAGTGCCTATATTCTGCACAGTTTGAAAAGGCGGGCGGAACAATGACTTCTTTTGAAATAAGCTTTGCCTACAATGTAGATGTGCAAGCTGTTGTGGATTCGGTTTTCAGCGTGGGCGCAGTGCCGCTAAGCTTTTTTTACCTAGATGGAAATATAAATGTAAAAAGCTTTTATGCGGGCGATATTGCTAATGTAATGCTAAGCGCGGATAATGCTACGGTTTTGGAAGAGCCTTCATTAAAGCAAAAAGCTGTTGCTAATAATCCTGAAGGCGTAAAGCAGCCTATAGTTACCCCTAAACCAACATTGCCAAAGGAAGATACCAAACCCCATATTACGGAAAGCCCCATAATTATAACTGGTACAGAAGATGACGATGACGATGAAGATGACGACAACGATTATGATGGCGATGACGATGA
>JAAYRU010000055.1 GCA_012518615.1 Christensenellaceae bacterium
CGAGCCATTGGTTTCTCCTCCTTTGAATGTTTTGACGACTTACATTGTAGCGGAGTTCCAGTGGCTTTAACATACCTTTTGAGTAAAACCTGCTGAGTAAAGTTGCGAACTTTAGTGTACTCTATCACAAACTGTGAATGTCAAAACAAGCCACAGGTAAGTATTCACATATAATGAATGGCAAAGGCAAATTAACTAAGTATTTCTACAGATCGCATCAAAATTCATTTTTACTATAAATAATACGCTTTTAAGTAACAGTTATTACATGGATTTGTTTCGAATATACAAAGCAAAAAAGACTGTTACAATAAACTCACGCTATTAATTACTTAACTAGAATTTGAATAATTTCAACATATAGTATAAGCGTAAGAATAAGAATACAAACAAACGAAAACACCTATTTTAGCAAGCCATGCCTAGATAATTCTAACTATTGACAAGAAAAAACCAATAGTTTACTATACTGATAATAAAACACCTTTTGAGGGGGGAAATCTATGAGCAAGTACTTTGGTACTGATGGTTTCCGTGGAGAAGCAAATATAGATTTAACGGTAGAACACGCTTTTAAAATCGGTCGTTTTCTAGGCTGGTATTTTGGTCAGCTCCGTCCATGCCGGGTGGTTATTGGCAAGGATACCCGCCGCTCCTCATACATGCTGGAGGATGCCCTGTCAGCGGGACTAACAGCTTCTGGGGCTGATGTGTTCCTGCTGCATGTCACCACTACTCCAAGCGTATCATATATTACTAGAACAGACAGTTTCGATTGCGGTATAATGATTTCCGCAAGCCATAATCCCTATTATGACAACGGCATTAAGCTTATTAATATGAATGGCGAAAAGATGGAAGAAGAGGTTATCAATGAGGTAGAAAAGTATCTTGACGGTCATATAGATGAGATACCCTATGCCAAACGAGAGTACATCGGCCGCACGGTAGACTATGTTACAGGTCGTAACCGTTATATTGGTTACCTAATTACTTTAGCTCAACATTCCTACAAGGGTATGAAGGTGGGGCTGGACTGCGCTAACGGCAGCGCCTGGATGATTGCTAAGAATATATTTGAAACCCTAGGAGCTGAAACTATTGTAATATCCAACCGCCCAAACGGCCTTAACATAAATGAGCGCTGCGGTTCTACCCATATTGAAAGACTACAAGAGATTGTTCGGGAAAACCATTTAGATGTTGGTTTTGCCTTTGACGGCGATGCTGACCGCTGCTTAGCGGTTGATAATAAAGGCAATGTAGTTGACGGGGATTTGATTCTCTATGTCTACGGCACCTATATGAAGGAAAGGGAGAAACTAAACAACAATACAATCGTTACCACCATAATGTCAAACCTAGGATTGCTCAAAGCGCTGGACAAGGCGGATATTAACTATATTAAAGTGCCAGTGGGGGATAAAAATGTATATGATGCCATGCGTAACGGCGGTTATGTTTTTGGCGGCGAGCAGTCGGGGCACATCATATTTAGCAAGTATGCTTCCTCAAGCGACGGTATACTTACTGCAATGAAGATAATGCAGGTAATACTTGATAAAAAGATGCCCTTATCCAAGCTGATAGAACCTGTGCTCATATACCCACAGGTGCTTAAAAACGCACGGGTAATCGATAGAGATAAGGCGCTGCTTGATGAGGATATCAAAGCTGCGATACAAAAAGTGGAAGAAAAGCTGGGAGACTCCGGTCGCTTGCTGGTGCGAAAAAGCGGCACAGAGCCTCTGATACGCATAATGGTGGAAGCGCCAACTAATGAAGAATGCGAGGAAAATGTCAACCTGATTCTGGATGTCTTACAACAAAAAAACCTGCTATTGGAGGTTAAATAAATGCTAAATATAAACAATTTGCTAGACCTTAAACACACTATCGCTGCGGAACTATTCCACGGCAAAAACTACCCTTGGGAAGTACTGGACGATATTTCCGCATTCATTATGAAAAAGGGAGAAACCCTAGGCGAGGAAGACTTTGCCCATCCTACGCCTGACGTTTGGATTGCAAGGGATGCACAAGTTGCGCCCTCCGCTTTTATTCATGGTCCATGTATTATAGACAGAGGCGCTGAAATACGTCATTGCGCCTATATTCGGGGTAGTGCTATCATAGGTAAAAACTGTATAGTAGGCAACTCTACTGAGATTAAGAACGCTGTGCTTTTTGACATGGTACATGTGCCACACTATAACTATGTAGGAGACTCTATACTCGGCTATAAAGCCCATATGGGAGCCGGAGCTATAACCTCAAACTTTAAAGGTGATCACAGCCTTATTACCATTAAGACAGAGAAAAGCACTATTCACACCGGGCGCGATAAGCTGGGGGCAATTCTGGGCGACTATGTAGATATTGGTTGCAACGCAGTGCTAAACCCCGGTTGTATCATAGGTCGCGGCTCTAATGTATATCCATTATGCAATGTTAGGGGTGTGGTAGCTAGCAATTGCATATATAAAGGTGTGGGCAATGTGGTTGAAAAAAAGTAGTATAGAGTTTTCATAAAAGCTTGGTTACTTCTTATAAATATAAAGCGGTCTTAGCTCATATGCTAAAACCGCATTATTTGTAGTTCAAACCCAAACTAAATATTAGTTTAAATCATACTTATCTCAGTCTAAATCAGCTTTATCTTACGCACCTTTTCCGATTTTCCTTTGCTTTGCTCAGTCAACATAACGCCATTATGTTTCCTTCGCCAAGCTGTGACAAATCGAAAAATTCGCTGTAATCTATGCGCTGCTTTAAACTAAGACAAGTATCATTATTCAAAAAGCCGTGCTATATATAGCTTAACAATTACAAGCTATTCCTCGTCATCTTCGCTTTCTTCTTCATCGTCGAAATCATCATCCTCATATTCCTCTTCGCTATCGGGAAATAGGGGTTGGTGGCAGGAGGGGCAGCGATAGTCCTCTTCAAGGTCAAAATCGCATACCTCAAAATGCGTGAGGTAGCCGCAGTGGGGGCATTCGTATTCTACTATGCCGTCCTCGATATCATCGCCCTCGTCAAAATCGTCATGCATCATATCGTAATGGGATTCTGGGAAACTGTCTACGATTTCCTCAAAAATATCTTCAACCATGCTTAAATCCGCATCGAGCACGCCAATATAGTCGTCCAGCTGGTCTATCCTTGCGATAAGCTCATCATACTCATCAGAAAACTCCTCAAGCGCCTCCACTATTGCAAGTAACAGCTCGCTTTCCGGCGTTTCTGCCGCAAGCTTAAGACCGTCCGCAAGCCCTTTGAGGTACGCAACATTTTTTGAAAGTTTGCTCATTTTCTACTCCTTTACACGCGGGACAGGTATTCGCCTGAGCGGGTGTCTATTTTTATTACATCGCCTATGTTTATAAACAGGGGAACCATAAGCGTGAACCCCGTTTCAACCGTTGCGGGCTTATATGTGTTAGAGGCGGTATCGCCCTTAAAGCCGGGCTCGGTTTCGGTTACTTCAAGGTCTACAAAGTTGGGCGCCTCAACTGAGAAGGCTTCGCCCTTAAAGAAGCGAATATTTACATTGCTGTTTTCCTTTACGAACTGCACCGCTTCTTCAACCTGTGAATAGTTTAAGGGTATCTGCTCAAAGGTGTCGTTATCCATAAAGTAATACAGAGTACCATCATTGTATAGGTACTGCATTTCCTTGCTTTCTACCCTTGCGCGCGGCATCTTATCGCCAGGGTTGAACGTGCGCTCAACCACTGCGCCTGTCATAATGTTTTTAATCTTGGTGCGCACGAAAGCTGCGCCTTTCCCCGGCTTTACATGCTGAAAATCAACTATCGTCCATACATCGCCGTCCAGCTCTATTGTTATTCCTTTTCTAAAATCCCCTGCGGTAATCATGTTCTAACCCTCCTATAATATTATAAGCTCTCTTGGTGCAGTAACAAGCGACCTTGCGCCGTTTTCGGTTATAAGGCAGGTGTTTTCTATACGAACTCCGCCTATGCCGGGTAAATATATCCCGGGTTCTACTGTAATTACTATTCCCGCCTGCAAAGTTTCTTCACATACGGGAGAAAGCCTTGGCTCTTCGTGTATATCTATGCCTACCCCATGCCCAAGCCCGTGACCGAAATATTCGCCATAGCCGCGGGAGCCTATTATATCCCTTGCCATAGCGTCTATATCCTTGCATACTTTGCCGGGCGCAAGAGCATTCTGGCATGTTTCCTGCGCTTCCTGCACTATTGAGTATATTTCAGCCATTTTATCTGTAGGCTTGCCAAGGGCGACTGTCCTTGTCATATCTGCGCAATAACCCTTGTACTTAGCGCCAAAATCAAGGGTGATAAGGTCGCCTTTTTTAACTTTTCTATCAGAGGGTATGGCGTGCGGCAGCGAGCCGTTTTCGCCTGATGCTATAATGGAGTTAAAAGCCAGCGCATCAGCGCCGAGTTCATACATCTTGTTTTCAAGGGCAAGCCTTATTTCCTTTTCGCTAAGCCCTTCTTTAATAAATGTTATTATATAGTCAAAAGCCTCAGACGAAATTTTGCAAGCCTGCTCCATAATTTTAATTTCGCCCTCATCCTTTATGCTGCGAAGTTTCTCTGGCGCATTGTTAAGGGGCAAAAGCTCCGCTCCATCAAAGAGGGATTCCATTTCTTTATACTGCTTTACCGTTACGCGCTCATATTCAATATAAACTTTTTTTACATCGCCAGCTCCATCTTTAGCTAGCTTCATATGGCTTACGCCCGTCGATATGGATTTTACTTCCCAAGCGGGCGCTTCGCTCTGCGCCTGCTCTACATACCTAAAATCGGTAATAATCGCGCGTTTTTCATTAGTTATAAGGAGTATTCCTTCCCCTCTATAGCCGCTTAAATAATACATATTGGAAAGATTATGTATAATAATCGCTTCGCCGGCATTAAGTTTAATAGCTTCGATTAATCTATCAGCCCTTGACATTTTCGTCCTCCTTTTATTGTCTGCACTGTATATTACCACAATTAATTAATATTTACTATATTTTATGGATTATTTTTGTCATCAAAGGCTTGCCAGAGAGGCAAGTATATTTTAACGGCCTGTTCATGCTCCTTAAGCGTTTTAGAGAAATGAAGCTCCCCTGTATCTGGATTTTTGCTGCAGAAATACATCATATTATCCGCTATGAACTGCTCGTCCGGGTACAGCGCTGCTCGTATAGCATTTGCGGAGGGGTTGCATATAGGTCCCGGGGGCAAACCCCTATGTTTATAACTGTTGTATGGAGAATCTATATTAATATCTTCCTTGCTTAGTACCATACGCTTAGTACCAAGCACATATTTTATAGTAACATCGCTGCCAAGGCTTGTGTTTTGTCTTAGCCTGTTATGGAACACTGCGGATACACGGGCAAAGTCGGCTGTCTTTGCTTCTTTTTCTATAAGCGAAGCTAGGGTAAAGATATCGTCCATAGACATTTTCAGCTCCTCTGCCCTTTCGTGATATTCCGCCGGATACACAGCCTCTGTTTGGCTTACGAGCTTCTTGATTATATCTTCCTCGCTTGCGTTTGTGTAAATTTCGTATGTATCAGGCGCGAGGTAGCCTTCAAGCGCATATTTACGCAAGTTTTTATCGGGGCTTAAAAGTACATCGTGAACATAGTAATAGGCGCTGAATTGCTCCCCACCCTTGCATAGTGATAAAAATGTATCGCCAGAAGCTATAACGCCTTCTTTTACTAGATAGTTCGCTATATCTTCAACAGTCCAGCCCGGGATAACAGTAATATCCCGCACTATAGGCTTGCCGTCCCCGCTGGATAGGCTGTCGAGTATGTCGTCCAATGTCATGGAGCGTTTTAACTTATACTCACCCGCCTGTATCTTTTGGCCGAAGCCCTTAAAGTCCGCGAAGTACTTAAAAAAGGAGCTGCTCCTTATAAGCTTCTGTTTTTCAAGGTTAGTAGATACGCGGCTTAAGCTATCGCCGCTGTTTACTACGAAGCTTACTTCGCTATTATCGGAAATATCTACAGGGTCTACCAATTTTTCTTTTATAGAGCTAACAGCAAAGCTTAATACGCCATAAAGCAGCAGCAGCGCACAAAAAAACATAAGCACCGACCTTATGATTTTCCATAAGCCTGCGCCAAATCCCGGTGTT
Organism: Christensenellaceae bacterium; assembly: GCA_012518615.1. Classification (GTDB taxonomy): domain Bacteria; phylum Bacillota; class Clostridia; order Christensenellales; family Aristaeellaceae; genus DTU024. Next base: position 6,145 of record JAAYRU010000055.1, read on the forward strand.
ATGTTGTCATCATACATAGTTATTCCTCTATTTATAGATTAAAAAAATCAATAGGTCCTGAGATAATGCTGAATACTTCGCCCACCAAACTTTGTAGGCGCATCTTAGCCAGCAGATATGCGCTTCCTTCTCGCGTTTCATATATAAGAGAGGAAAGCTCCTCAAAACGCTTTGTGTTTAAGCTATCTGGCTCTTTTTCAAATACGCTGCCCATATTGAGCGACATCTCAAGCGCGTTATATGCTTTTACTAATGATGAAACATATTCATCGTTTGATAGCTCCTCCTTCGCCCTTTTATATTCCAAGTATTCGGGCGATTTGAGCAGCTCGCCCGATAGTTTACGGGCAGTATCAATAAGCATTAAATTATCCTAAGTCTACTATTACCGGCAGTATCATGGGATTTCGCTTTATTTTTTCGTATATGTATCTGCGCAGTTCATCTTTAATGCGGTTCTTTATGCTGGGCCAGTCGCCGCCTTCGATATTTTCGTAGGATTCTATTAGATTGCGTACGGCATCCCTTATGCCATCAATAAGGTCTTCATTTTCGCGCACATACACAAAGCCCCTTGATATTACTTCCGGCCCTGAAACAAGTACTTGGTTAGTTCTATCATACGCCATTGCAACTATTATTAGACCGTCCTGCGATAGGTGCTTGCGGTCTCGCAGGACCACATTGCCCACATCGCCTATGCCAAGACCGTCAACAAGTACAGTGCCATTTGGCACAACACCCGCTATAGATATGGAATCTTCGCTTAGTTCCAGCACCTGACCCATCTCAGGGAGCACTATATTCTGCCTTGGCATACCCATGCTTTCAGCCAGCTCTGCATGTTGCCACAGCATACGGTATTCGCCGTGCACGGGTATAAAATACTTAGGCTTAACAAGTGAATGGATTAATTTAAGCTCTTCCTGACATGCGTGACCGGATACGTGTACATCGGCCATTGCGGAGTATACAACCTCAGCCCCGCAGCGGTAAAGCTGGTTTACCACCCTTGAGACATATACCTCGTTGCCGGGTATGGGGGTTGCGGATATTATTATCTTATCGCTTGGTTTTATCTGTAGTTTACGGTGCTCCGCAAACGCCATACGGGTAAGTCCGCTCATGGGCTCCCCTTGGCTGCCGGTTGTGATTACAAGCACTTGGTCATCCCTATAGCGGTTTACATCGTCTATAGAAATTATATTATCCCTTGGGATATTAAGCTCCCCAAGCTCCATAGCAACGCTGCTTACGTTTATCATGCTCCTGCCTACGAAGCATACCTTCCTGCCGTACTGAGCGGCACAGTTAGCCACCTGCTGTACGCGGTTGATATTGCTTGAAAACATGGCAATTATAACCCTGCCGCCGGCTGTGCTTATATGATAGTCAAATGTTTGAGCTATCTTACGCTCAGACATGGTATAGCCCGCGCGCTCTACATTGGTGCTGTCTGCAAGCAGGGCAAGCACGCCCCTATCGCCGTATGCGGCAAAGGTGTTAAGGTCTGTAGGTTCGCCGTCTGTGGGGGTAAAGTCTATCTTAAAGTCGCCGGTGAATATTACGGTACCTGCGCCTGTTGTTATTGCTACTGCGTAAGCGCCGCTTATGGAGTGGTTTACCTTTATAAACTGCACTGTAAAGGGGCCTATATGCACTATCTGCCTTGGCTGCACGGGGTTAAGCCCTATATTGCGTATGCCGTGCTCGCGCAGCTTGTTTTCTATAAGAGCAAGGGTAAGCCTTGAGCCGTACACAGGCGCAGGCGCTCTATCCAGCACATATGGTGTGGCACCGATATGGTCTTCATGCCCGTGAGTAAATACATACGCCCTTATCCTATCTTTATTGGCAATAAGATAGCTGATATCCGGTATAACAAGATCTATACCCAGCATATCCTCCTTTGGAAATACTGAGCCGCAGTCTACAACAATGATATCCTCGCCGTATTCAACCACAGTTATATTCTTGCCAATTTCGTCAACCCCACCTAAGGGGATAATTCGCACTTTGTCTTTTTCAGGCACAATAATACTCCTTTACTTTTTATATAAAATGATTAATTATTTTCTTTATGAATGCCAACAATATGGGGCTGCCAATGGGGCTGGTTTTGCAGCCAGTTATCAAATAGTTTAACCGCTAAAAAAGCCACGCCAAGCGACCCTAAACCCACTAAAAACGCTGTACCTTGTTCAGCGAAAAAGCGGTTACCCACAAAAAGCCCTATTATCAACGCCAAAATAGGCAATATATACATAATTACCGACAGCGTAAGCACGCGCTTGTCGGGAAGTGCAACTTCTACTATATCGCCCACATCCGCATCCCCCAGCACCCTAACTAGGGTTTGGGTTTTGCTTTCCATGCATGCCCCGCAGCTTTCACAAGCGGCGAGCCTGTCAAAGCACACCAGCGGACGACCTTTTTCAAACTTAACTACTTTACCAGTTCTAATCATAACATACCTTCCCTATCATATCAATATAAGTATATCATAATAAGTTTAAACTACACAAGCATTCCATGTAAAATCGGTGAGTAATTATTCGCAACTCGTTAGTTTGACAGACAAATCTCGTCCATCAACCTCTAAACGCATTTAGATATAAGGCTTATGCCTAATTTTTTGTCAAGTTTTTATTCTTTTTCTTGTATTGTTACATTGGGTTATGGTATAATA
>JAAYRU010000056.1 GCA_012518615.1 Christensenellaceae bacterium
ACATATCTGTCTGTTTTCTGGTAATGTAAAAGTCAAGAGGCCAGATAGCAGAATCTGCCATCTGGCCATCATTACCTTGGTTTTATTGTAGAAGACCGGTATTTACAGAAAAGATTTCACACTGCCCCAACCATCAAGACAAGTGGTTTATGGGGGAAGACTTAGTTGATTAATCCAAGGGCAATAACAGAAGCTTTTAATCGGTTATTGTACAAATTTTATGGAGAAGCATAGGTATATTAACGCTTTATCAATGCAATAGAATATGTTTTTTAGATGTATCATGTGTTCTCTATATAATATAGTTTCGTTGGATAAAAGGAAGCATTCACCAGCTGTGCGGAATTGAAAAGATAGGAGGATTTAAATGAGCAAACATAAAACCATTACCCACCCACTCAAGCCTTTATTTAATGCCGATTCAAAAATGCTGATATTAGGCTCCTTTCCATCAGTTAAAACTAGGGAATATGGCTTCTTTTACGGGCATCCACAGAACCGTTTCTGGTCTTTGCTTGAAAAGATTTTTGGTGTAAAATTGAGCACGGATATTGAAGAAAGAAAAGCCTTTCTTTTGAAGCAGCGTATTGCCGTATACGATGTAATTTTTAAGTGCGATATTATAGGTTCCAGTGATGCCAGTATTCAAAATGTAATTCCCTCAGATTTAAGCCCCATTTTTAAAGAGGCGGATATAAAGCAGGTTTTCTGCAATGGCGGGACTTCTTACCGTTATTATAAAAAATATCAGGAGCAGAAAACGGGCTTTAAAGCCATAGGGCTACCCTCTACTAGCCCTGCCAATGCAAGATATTCTATAGATGATTTGTATGATAAATGGAAAATAATAAGGGAGTATTTGTTCCTACCATAGCTGAATATGTAACTATAATGAATAGCAAAAGCAAACCCACATACCATCTTCTGATATGCGGGTTTTTATTATGATATTTAAATGCTTTTAGGCTTTTACCCCGCTTTTTCAGGCGTAATAGATACTACAAGCTCCTCTCCCTCAGAAATGAGGCTAAGCTTATCTTCATTAAGCCTTACATTTACCATTTCGCCGGGGGCAAGTATCATCTTTCTTTGGCTCATAAGCACCTTATCTCCTGCGGTTAAGGTTAGATAGTGGTTTTTGTATACATTGTCGGGTCTGAACATAAGGTCTATACCCTGCTTATCGTCTATGAATATCTTCTGGGGTACGCAGCCGCGCACTCCTTTTCCGTCTACAACATCTATAAGCTTAGAAGTGTCGCGCTTTCCGAGCACATATTCCGCGGCTTTTTCTCCGGCTGCAGCGCTTTCGCTGCTTACATAGTCTACAAGGTCGTGCACATGGAGGACATTTCCACAGGCGAATATACCTTCAACGCTTGTTTCAAAGTGGCTGTTTACAACAGGACCGCTTGTAACGCGGGACATTTCAGCTTGCGCGCAGTCTGTAAGCTCGTTTTCGGGTATAAGACCAACTGATAGCAGCAGGGTATCGCAGGGGATTTCAAACTCGCTCCCGGGTATGGGAGTTCTGCTGCTATCTACCTTGGCTACTATAACGCTTTCAAGCCTGTTTTTACCCTTAATATCTACTACAGTATGTTCAAGGTACAGAGGGATGTTAAAATCCTCAAGGCACTGCACTATATTTCTGTTTAGCCCGCTTGAATAGGGCATAATTTCAATACAGGCGAGTACATTTGCCCCTTGCAGCACCATGCGCCTTGCCATTATAAGCCCTATATCGCCGCTGCCTAGTATTACAATATTATTGCCTGGCATATAACCTTGCATGTTAAGGAACTTTTGAGCCGTGCCCGCGGCGTATACACCTGCGGGGCGGGTGCCGGGTGTAGCAAGTGCGCCCCTTGGCCTTTCCCTGCAGCCCATGGCGAGTATTACCGCTTTTGCCTTGTATTTTTCAAGCCCTTTTTCATGGCTTATGCAGGTAACGATTTTATCTTGATTTAAATCAAGCACCGTAACGCCAAGGCGTATATCTATACCGAGCTTCTCAGCTTCAACCACATCACGGTGCGCATATTCAGGTCCTGTAAGTTCCACCTTAAAGCGGTGCAGACCAAAGCCTGTATGTATGCACTGGTTAAGTATGCCGCCGGGGATTTCGTCCCTTTCAAAAACTATTAGGCTGTCTATGCCCGCTTTTTTTGCCGCTATCGCCGCTGCAAGCCCTGCGGGTCCTGCGCCTATAATAATAATATCAACAGGTATTTCAGTCATCTATATCTCTCCCTCCGAAAGCTTGCCTGTAAGCATTTCACTGCCTTTACCCATTTTTGTTATGGTGAGCAGATTATCTTCACCAAGCTCTTCCTTTAGTATTTCGGCAACCCTAAGTGAGCAAAAACCCCCTTGGCAGCGGCCCATGCCCGCGCGTGTACGCCTTTTTACCCCGTCTACAGATGTTGCGCCAACCGGACGCCTTATACTGTGGCGTATCTCCGCCTCTGTAACCTGTTCACAGCGGCAGACTATCTTTCCATAATCCGGGTCTTTTTCATAGGCGAGCTTTTTTTCATCATCGCTCATGCCATTAAAAGGTTTGGGCTGTGGGGTAGGGGGCATGTAATTTGTGTTTTTAGACAGTTTTAGATACTCCGCCACCATATCGCCAAGCTCTATACCTATTGCAGGTCCAGCTGAAAGCCCGGGGCTTTCAATGCCAATTGCCTCAAATGCGCCTGCGGGAGCGCCTTCAACCTTACCTATTATAAAATCGCCTTCCTTTTCATGGGCGCGTATGCCTGAAAAGGTTGTAATTACTGTGCGAAGGCTTATATCCTGCCAAGTCCTCTTAGCCTTTGTAAACACTTCATCAAGACCGTCCCTTGTGGTTGCAGTATCATCTTCTAGGGGGATATCCTCCGCATTGGGACCTATAAGCAAGTTCCCATGCGTGGTAGGCGTTACAAGTACGCCCTTACCCATGCTTGTTGGTACTTGGAATATTGTCATGGAAAATAGCGGTTTTTCGAGCCTATCTAGCAGGTAATATTCACCCCGCCTTGGTATTATTTTAACCTGCTTTGTGGATATGATGTTATGCAGTACATCAGCTCCAGTGCCCGCGCAGTTAATAACCGCTTTAGCCTTGTACACTCCATTATCAGTATGAACCAGCCAATGGTTTTCCTCATGCGAGAGGGACTCCACATTGGTATTCAGTAAAAACTTTGCTCCGTTTATTTTAGCGTGGTCTGCAAGCGCATAGGTAAGCTCATAAGGGCTTGTAATAGCGCTTTCAGGTACATAAAGGGCGAGCGCGATATCTGGGTTTAAGTTTGGCTCCATTTGAAGCGCTTCATCTTTTGTTAGCAAACGGCAGCCGGGCACCTCGTTTTGTACAGACCTTTCAAGCAGTTTTTTGAGGGTGTTTTCATCCTCATCGGTAAAGCCTAGGACTAAAGCCCCCGTTTTTTGATAAGGCACGCCATAGCTCTTGCAAAAATCCTCATACATCCTTGCGCCCTTAACATTAAAACGCGCTTTTTCCGTGCCCGGGGTTGCATCATAGCCTGCGTGTACTATGCCGCTATTTGCCTTGGTTGCTCCTTCGCTTACATCAGCGCCCCTGTCTAGTATGAGCATATCGCAGCTATACCTGCTTAAGTGGCAGGCAGTTGAAAGCCCAGATATGCCGGCGCCGATAATAATTACATCATACAAATCGCTCACTCCTTTTGAATAAAATAAACTACCTAATTGTTACGCAATGCTTCCTTTACGATTTCATCCTGAAATTGGTTTGTGTAAAGCCTGTAGTACATGCCGCGTTTTTCCATAAGCTCCTCATGGCTGCCCTTCTCGGCAATCTTTCCATCATCTATTACTAGTATTATATCCGCATTTCTAATTGTACTCAACCTATGGGCGATAATAAAACTTGTTCTGCCCACAAGCGTTTTTTCTATGGCGAGCTGTATGGCGGATTCCGTTTCGGTATCAACGGAGGAAGTAGCCTCGTCAAGTACGAATATCCTAGGGTCATGTATTATGGCTCTGGCAAAGGAAATAAGCTGTTTTTCTCCTGTGGATAGCCTGTTTCCGGATTCGCCCACCTGTGTATCGTACTTATTTTCAAGGCGTTCTATGAAGCTATCCGCATGTACAAGGCGGGCAGCATTGTACACCTTTTCATCGCTGGCGTCTTTTTTAGAGTAGCGTATATTATCCTTAACCGTGCCGGAAAAAAGGTGTGGGTCTTGCAATACATATCCAAGGCTGCTCTGTAGCCATAGCTGGCTTCGGTTTCTATAGTCTACCCCGTCTATTAATATGCTGCCGCTGGTGGGTTCATAGAACCTGCAAAGCAGGTTTACTATAGTGCTTTTACCTGCACCCGTAGGTCCCACAAGTGCAACAGTCTTGCCCTTTGGCACATGCAGACAGAAATTTTCAAGCACCTGTTCGCCGTCTTTATACTTAAAACTAACATTTCTAAACTCCACATCTCCGTGTATCTCCGGCCAGTTTTCCTTTTTGGGGTTAAATATATCACCGAATTTTTCAATTACTTCATCGCTGTCCTTTATATCGGGTTCCGTTTCAAGCAGGGTTACAACCCTTTCAGCCGCCGCCTGCATACGCTGCATTTCAGAAAAAATAGAGGCTAGTGAATGTATAGGTTCAAACATGGATAGGGTAAAGTTAAAAAACGCCGTAAGCGTGCCAAGCGTTAAGCTACCTTCAAGCACAAAATTGCTGCCGCTGCTTAGTATATATGCCGCGGCTATTGAGCTTACAAAAATTACTATAGGCAGATATATGCTTGACATTCTGGCTGAAGAAATTGAAGATACACGCATATGTGATGTAAGCGCTTCAAATTCTTCCTCGTTTTTTTCTTCCCTAACTAGGGTTTTAGTAGTTGTAGCCCCCATTATACCCTCGTTAAATGCGCTTATAATGCGGCTGTTTGTTTTGCGTACTTCCCTTTGGCGCTTTAATATCTGTTTTTGAAAGTAGTAGGATATTACAGCAAGCGGTGGCAGCATCATAAGTATAATAAGGCTCAGCCTGCTATCCATAATAAACAGCACCACCATGCTGGCTATTATGTAGGCCATTGCCCAAATTATATCTACAGTATGCCAGGCGAAACCTTCGCCTAAGTGGCTTACATCGCTTGTGAGCCTGCTAATTAGAGAACCCGCCGGCATTTTATCGTAAAAAGAAAATGGCATACTCTGAAGGCGTTTAAAGCCCTCTTTTCGCATGGAATAGCTTATGTGGTAATCAAGCCTGCCTGCGCTTTTTATAAAAGTAAAACCTGAAAGCGTTGCAAGTATTATAAGTAATACATATGCAATAATAAGTGTGCTTAAACCCTCAGTTGTGTTTGGAACCACAAAATTATCTATTGCAAACCTTGAAGCAAGACCCATGATTACATTGCAGACTGCCAGCAGCGACATGGATATAACAAGAGTGTAGAATTCTTTTTTATATTCAAATACAAAGGGAAGCAACTTCTTCCATGTGCTTAGTTTAATATGGTCGCTATATTGTTCTTCGCTATACTGCATAATTACCCCTCGACACCTTCCGCTATGCCGGATTGTATTTCATATATTCGTGCATAGAGCCCATCGCTGTGGATTAGTTCCTCATGGGTTCCCATCTGCGATATTGAGCCGTTTTCAAGCACAAATATCCTATCGGCTTCGCTAAGCGTATTAATTCTATGGCTTACAATGATTGTTGTAAGGTTTTTGTTGCGTTTTGCAAGAGCCTTTCTTATAGCCCTGTCCGTCTGTGTGTCTACCGCAGATAGAGAGTCATCAAATATAAGTATATCGTTATCCTTAAGCAGAGTCCTTGCGATTGCTACCCTTTGTTTCTGTCCGCCGGATAGCGTAACGCCTCTTTCCCCAACAACTGTGTCATAGCCGTTTTCAAAGCTCTGTATGAAGTTATACGCGCTGGCATCTTTAGCTGCGCTGTCTATCTCATTATCGCTAGCGTCAGGCTTTGCTATGGCTATATTTTCTTTTAATGTTCTGCTGTATAGGAAAGGCTCCTGCAGTATAAGCCCTACATGGCTCCTTAGGTGATGCCTGTCTATTTTATTTAAAGGTACGCCTGCTATGCGTATTTCGCCTTCGCTTGGTTTATACAGACCTTGAATAAGGTGAAGCAGCGTTGATTTACCGGAGCCAGTTGCGCCAAGTATGGCAACGGTTTCACCGCCTTTGATAGTAAAGGAAAGGTTTTTAAGCACATCTGTGCCACCATCGTAGCGGAAGCTTACATTGTCGAACACTATATCCGCGTTAAGGTTTGGCTTTTCAGCGTCTATCTGTACGGGTTCTTCTTTTTCTCTTAATACCTCAAGTATTCTGCCAAGGCATACCATGCTCCTGCCTGTTGCGGAGAGCACGCGTCCAAGCTGTCTTGTTGGCCATAAAAGCATACCTGAATAGCTTACGAGCACAAGCAGATCCCCTGTTGAAATATTGCCGTTTGTCGCTTCCAGTATACAAGCAACTACAATAATAAGCATTTGAATTGCGCTGAAAAGGTCGCCGCTGCTCCAATAGAGCGCATCAAGCGGGGCAACCTTTAGCCCTCTGTTCAGATGTTCGGAGTTTACTTTTTCAAACTTATCTACCTCGTCCTGCTGTCTGCCAAATGCTCTTACTACCCTTATGCCGGTAATATTTTCCTGCAAAACATTGCTCATTGCGCCCTCGGCTTCTTCGGTATTTCTGTATGCCTTTATAACCACCTTAAAAAAGCGCCAAGAGAACAATAGTAAAATAGGCAGTGGTGCCATGGATATGAAGGTAATCTTTGTGCTTATAGGCAGCATAAGGATTAGGGCTATAGTAATTAATAGGATAGAATTTAGTATACTCATAAGCTGTATGTTAAGGAACCTGCGTATCATCTCTACATCACTTGTGCAGCGCTGAAGCAGGTCGCCCGTTGCGGCTTTTACATGGTACGCAAAGGGGAGGGACTGTATATGGCTATATAGTTTATCCCTTAAATATTTTGCGGCGTTTTCAGAGCCTTTTGCGCACCATATGCCCTTAAAATATGAAAACAAGCCTTTAAGCAGGTTTATAATAACTATGGCAAGCCCGAATATCCAAAGGTTGTTCATTATATTTTCGCGGCTGCCCATTATGTTATATAGCAAATTATTAAAGCTTTCCGGCAATCTGCTAGGAAGCGTACCTAAATAATGGTCGAATAACTCTGCCAGTACCGCAGGGGTTATAAAGCCTATAGTTATATTTACAGCCGTGGCGATTGCAGCGCCGAAAAAATATCGGCCGTTGCGCTGTACAAGCGCTAACATGGCCTTCCAAGGTGAGTGTTTTTTGCCTAACATATAGCCCCTCTATAATAAAATAAAAAAAATAATCAATACGAGGAATAGATACAATATTGCTTTCGAGCAACTATGTGAAACAATACAACAACAAAGCCTTTAAGTCAAGAAAAAATGGGGAATGAGAGGGGCTAAAAGCTTGGATGGTATATATTTTGTTTTCTATGCACTAAAGTAAAAAGAAATTTTAAAAAGGGCTTGACAAATGATTTTTTTGTGGTAATATATTTGTTAGGTAAACCTAACAGTGCGATTGTGTTTACCTCCATCTTAAAAATAAGGAGAAAGTTGTTAGAGCATAGGTGGAACATTTATAGCATTATTGTTTGTATTATCCTTAGGGCTTGTGTAAACACAGGCTGGAAACGGTAGAGATTATCTATATCAAGGGTACAGTAGGGGTGCTGTTTAATCTTGATAGAGAGTAACACTATATAACCGTACTTTCCAAACCTTATCGGATTGAAATAAAAAATGGTTTGCGGTTTCTATCCGATTAAGGTCCTAATCAAAGTGAAAATCAAACATCTTCTTATTTAATAAGATGACATCTTCATTAGCTTGCTAGGGCGGGTCTTATGCTTAGCAAAAGCAAAGGGGTTGAAACTTTTCAGCCCCTTATTTTGCGATTTATATAAGTTGAAAGAAATTTTAAAGGGCTTGACAAATATTTTTTGTATGGTAACATATGCGTAAGGTAAGCCTAACGAAGCGGTTAAGTTTATCTCGATATTAAAACACAAGGAGAAAGGTATTAAAACATGAGAAAAACACTTTCCACATTAGCAGCGTTATTACTTGTATTATCTTTAGGACTTGTGTATGTACAGGCGGAAACTGTAGAGGTTACTGATATTACGGGCACGGTAGAGGTACCGCTCAATCCAGAGAGAATTGTAGCCTTGGACAACCGTACTTTCCAAACCCTGTCTGATTGGGGTATAAAATTGCTTGCAGTGCCAAAGGATGTAATGCCTGATTCCAGCTTATATAAGAGCGATGAAGCGGTACTCAATGTCGGAAACCACCGCGAACCAAACCTTGAAATTATTGCGGCTTGCGACCCTCAGCTTGTAATAATCGGACAACGTTTTGTAGCTCATGCAGAGCAGATACGCGAGCTTGTACCACAGGCAGCGGTTATAGATCTTACTTGGGATGTTTCAGAAAAAGCGGAAAGCCCGGGAGAAAACTTAGTAAATGGGCTCAAAACATCTACAACAACCTTGGGTAAAATATTCCAAAAAGAAGCTGAGGCGGAAAGGCTCATAGCTGATTTTGATAAAGCTATTGCCAATGTAAAAGCTGCATATAATGGCAAGGATACAATAATGTCCTTGGTAGTCAGCGGCGGTAAGATGGGTTTCTCAGCACCTGGAAGCGGAAGAGTATGGGGACCTTGGTATGAGATATTTGGCTGGGTGCCTGCTCTTGAGATTGCTGAAGCGTCTGCCAACCATAAAGGCGATGATATCTCCGTTGAAGCCATAGCGCAGAGTAACCCTGATTGGATGTTCGTAATTGATCGTGATGCCGGATCTAAAAAAGAAGGCGAATTTACGCTGGCAAAAGATGTTATAGAAAATTCAGAGGCGCTGAAAAATCTTACTGCCGTAAAGGAAGCTAAAATAATCTATGCGCCCCCGGATACCTATACAGATGAATCTATACAAAACTACCTCTTGCTATTTAGCGAGATGGCAGACAAATTAGCAAATTAGGGCGGGTCTTATGCTTGGCAAAAGCAAAGGGGCTGAAATCTCTCAGCCCCTTATTTCTAAGAAAAGAAAGACATTTACGGGCGGTTTTATTATAGCGCTTATTTCTGTAGCTGCGCTTGCGGTTCTATCGCTTTTTACCGGTGTGTACGATATAGGACAAGAAGGCGGGCTTGAGATGTTCTTTATAACCCGTATACCTAGGACTCTATCGCTTATGCTTACGGGCGCTGCCATGTCTATAAGTGGGCTTGTAATGCAGCTTATGACCCAGAACCGGTTTGTAGAGCCTACTACTACCGGCACCATAGAATGGGCAGGGCTTGGAATAGTATGCGTATACGCGGCTTTTCCAAGGGCAAGCCTTATGATGCGCACTACAGGCGCGATACTGTTTTCATTTGTTGGAACTATGGTGTTCTTCCTGTTTTTACGCAAGGTGAAGCTTAAAAGCTCGCTTGTTGTGCCTATAATTGGCATAATGCTAGGGGCGATAGTATCTGCGATATCTACATTTGTGGGGCTAATGTTTGACATGACTCAGTCGCTAGAAACTTGGTTTGCCGGCTCCTTTGCTCCTGTTGAGCGAGGAAGATATGAGTATCTTTTTGTAATACTTATAATTACGCTAATAGTATACATATTGGCGGATAGGCTTACCGTTGCCGGGCTTGGAGAGGATATCGCCACAAATTTAGGTCTGAATTATTCTAAAATTGTACTTATAGGCACGGCGCTTATATCGCTTGCGGTAGGTATAGTTGCCTCGGTTATAGGAAATCTTCCCTTTTTAGGGTTAATTGTGCCTAATATCGTTTCTATGTTCAGGGGAGATGATGTTAAGAGCAATCTACCTTGGGTAAGCCTGTTTGGCATGGGAATAATTATCCTGTGCGATATAATTTCAAGGACTATAATTATGCCCTTTGAAGTGCCTGTATCTCTTATACTTGGCACCTGCGGCGCTGCTGTGTTTATACTACTTATAATGAGGCAAAGGAGAAATGGCGCAAATGCAAAGTGAAGTATTAAGCTATAGTGCTCCTATGCGAAGCACGCATTCATTTACAGATAAAAAACATATGCACCGATACTATATATTGCTGGGAACCCTAGTTTTGCTTGGTATACTATCGGCGCTTGGGCTGCTGCTGTATAACAACCCTGTACCGGTTACATCGCCATCTTTTATACCCGTTACAAGGCGTAGAATGATTTCGGTTGTAACCATGTTTATTGCTGCTGTATGCCAAAGTTTAGCCACTGTAAGCTTTCAAACCGCTACCAACAACCGTATAATTACGCCATCTTTATTGGGCTTTGAAGCGCTATACTCCGCCATACATACAAGCACCATATTTTTCTTTGGATTGCAAAGTCTGCTTGAATTTAAAGGCGTAAATGCTTTTATAATACAGATGATTATAATGGTGGGATTTTCACTTATACTATATGGTTGGCTGCTTTCAGGTAAATATGGAAACATGCAGCTTATGCTGCTAGTTGGTGTGGTGCTGGGAACCGGTCTTAAAAGCCTTTCAGCCTTTATGCGAAGGCTATTGAATCCATCGGAATTTGATATACTTCAAGCACGGCTTTTCGGCTCTGTAAACAATGCGGATGTGGATAATTTTGTGGTGGCGATACCGCTTATGTTAATAACCGCAAGTCTACTTATCATTAATTCTAAAAAGCTTAATCTGCTATCGCTAGGCAGGGAGGTGTGTATAAACCTAGGCTTTAATCATAGGCGCGGAACTATATTCATATTGTTTTTAGTATCTATACTAATGTCTATATCAACAGCGCTTGTTGGACCGCTTACTTTTTACGGCTTTTTGGTAGCAACGCTTTCATACCAGCTTGCGCCTACATACGACCACCGCTATATATTCCCTATGTCTTTGGCGCTTGGTTTCTTAATTCTAACAAGCTCATATTTTATTATGTACCATGTCTTTAACGCGCAGGGCGTGGTGTCTATAATAATAGAGCTGTTTGGCGGTATGGCTTTTATGGCGCTTATACTTAGGAAAGGTAGCTTATGATAGAAGTTAAGAATGTAAAAAAGATATACTCAAAGGATGTAGTAATAGGACCTATGAATATTAGCATTCCCAAGGCAGGGCTAACTACTTTTATAGGTCCCAACGGTGCGGGTAAATCTACATTGCTGCTTATGATAGGACGGCTAATTAGCGCAGATGAGGGGAAGATTACCGTAGCCAATAAAGATGTTTCCAAAACAAACTCAAGTGAGCTTGCGAAAATCGTCGCTGTACTAAGGCAGGAAAATCACTTTGTGACACGCTTAACTGTACGCCAACTCGTTGGCTTTGGCAGGTTTCCGCATACAAAGGGGCGCCTTAATGATGAGGACGAGGAGATTATTTCCAAATACATAGATTTCCTAGGGTTAAAAAAACTTGAAAACAGGTATTTAGATCAGCTTTCGGGCGGTCAAAGGCAGAGAGCGTATGTAGCTATGGTGCTATGCCAAGAAACCGAATATGTATTACTAGATGAACCGCTTAACAATCTTGATATAGCAAGGTCTGTACAGATGTTAAAACACCTGCGCCATGCGGTAGATGTATTCGGGAGAACTATTATTACAGTGCTTCATGATATAAACTTTGCCGCAAGCTACAGCGATAGGATTTGTGCGCTTAAGGAAGGCAAGATAATAGAATTTGGCACGCCTGAAGAAATAATGAAGCCTGATGTTTTAAGCCGCATATATGATGCTGATATAGAAATAATTAATGGACCAAAAGGACCTGTTGCAATATATTGATGGAGTATATATTTTTTTTTGGGGGGGGGAATGCTTGTTAATAGAGCTTCAACTCCTTGACATGTAAGTACTATTTAAGTATAATTGCGCTGCTGTGATGGGAACTATGCCGCAAAATGCAGAGAGCTTGCCTAGGCTGAAAGCAGGCGCTGCGGCAGCCCGACCCGGAGCAATCGGCTAATCACCGGCGTTTGTCGCGTTAAGGCTTATAAGCGGGCGTTTTACGCCAAGCAAGGTGGTACCGCGGAGCATGCTTCGTCCCTGCAAGGGAGGGGGCTTTTTTATTAAGGAGGATTTATGGCAAAGGAAGAACAAAAGGCGTTTGTTGAACATATAACGCCTAGGGATGAGAACTTTTCTCAGTGGTATACTGATGTTGTAACACAGACAGATTTAATGGACTATACTCCTGTTAGGGGTTGTATGGCGCTAAAGCCCTACGGCTATCGTATTTGGGAGCTTATCCAAGAGGATTTGGATAGGCGCTTTAAGGAAACGGGGCATGAAAATGTCGCCATGCCTATGCTTATACCTGAGAGTTTACTACAAAAGGAAGCAGACCATGTAGAGGGATTTGCGCCCGAAGTAGCATGGGTTACGCACGGCGGTAATGAAAAGCTTCAAGAAAGGCTTGCGGTAAGGCCTACATCAGAAGTGATTTTCTGTACCATGTTTGCAAAATGGGTACAGTCTTGGAGGGACTTGCCCCTTAAATACAACCAGTGGTGTTCAGTAATGCGCTGGGAGAAGAGCACGCGCCCTTTTCTTAGAACAAGTGAATTTTGGTGGCAGGAAGGGCATACCATACATGCGACAGAGCAGGAAGCGCATGAAGAAGCCCTTTTAATGCTTGAAGTATATCGTGAGTTTTGCGAGGAAACGCTTTCAATACCCGTGTTTTCCGGCAAGAAGACTGACAAAGAAAAGTTCGCCGGCGCAAGGACTACCTATTCGGTAGAAGCTATGATGCAAGACGGCAAAGCGCTGCAAGCAGGTACCAGCCATGATTTCGGCACAAACTTTTCAGAGCCTTTTGAAATACAGTTTTTAGATAAAGATGGGCAGCTGAAATACTGCTATGAAACAAGCTGGGGAGTATCAACCCGCTTAATAGGCGCAATAATAATGACCCATGGGGATGAGCGCGGTCTTCGTCTGCCGCCTAAGGTTGCTCCATACCAAGCTGTTATAGTGCCTATAGCTGCTCATAAAGAGGGCGTGCTTGAAAAAGCCGAGGAAGTATACGCATCACTTAAAAAGGCAGGCGTGCGTGTGCGCATTGATGATAGGGATTATGTAACCCCCGGCTGGAAGTTTAACGAGTGGGAGCTTAAAGGCGTTCCTCTTCGTATAGAAATAGGCCCGCGCGATATTAAAAACGGCGTTGCAATGTGCGCAAGGCGCGATACAAACGAAAAGTTTACAATTGAGCTTAGTGGGCTAGTTGAATCCGTTAAAGAGAGCTTAAATGATATACAGGATAATCTATATAAAATAGCAGACGAATTTAAAATTTCAAGAACGAAAGATGTATTTAACATGCAGGAGCTTGAAGAACAGGTAAATGTTGGTTACGCAAGGGCTATGTGGTGCGGAAGCCGTGAATGCGAGGATTTAATAAAAGACAAAACTTCAGCCACCACCCGTAACATACCCTTTGATGAAGAAGCGATAGGCGATAAATGCGTATGCTGCGGTAAAGACGCGGACACCGTTATATATTTTGCTAAAGCGTACTAATTAAGCCGCTGTTAGGCTACAATACATTTATGACACGAGAAAGGAAAAACGAGAGACCCTTTGGTATAATATAAATCATCAAAAATAACTATCAAGAAAGGATCTCTCAATGAAAAGTATAACAGAAGGAATGCGA
>JAAYRU010000057.1 GCA_012518615.1 Christensenellaceae bacterium
CATCAAGGTACGCTACGCTCTAAAGACCTTGACTAAAACATCAGAGAAAATGAATGTCAGCCAACAGCTTTTAAGCAACACTATTACCCAAGGGGTCTGTGTCACAAATGTTTGACTTCCCTACATTTTGGATTAAAACCCTTATAATTTAAAACTTGCAATATATGTATTTGCGTGGTATTATACTTTTACGGTTGGGATTATAGCTCAGTTGGCTAGAGTACCACGTTGACATCGTGGGGGTCACTGGTTCGAGCCCAGTTAATCCCACCATAGAACGCATTCACGGAAATATTCCGGAGCGTTCTTTTCTTGCGTTTTGTCGTTGCAGTTTGATATAAAATAAGAGGATATTTTTTTTAATACAAATTTTAAATATCTTGCATTGTTATTTTACCATTTACAACCTAATTATTTACTGCATTAGGCTCTCTTTATAAAAAACATAATTAAAGGGCAGAATCACTTGACAACATAATTCGTTTCAACTAATCTATCGTAGGATTTCTGATTTTTAGAAAGGATTATTTGTATGAAGAACTTTGCTATTGTATTGCTGACAATAATTATTATGACAAATTTGTTTATATATGATGTTGAACTGCCTTACGTTTTTCTATCAAAAACAGGTTCAGATGTAATACATGATCCCTCTGGTAGAGGTTTTTTATACGAGAATAGTCTTATATCTGAAATTTCACCAATAGAATCTGGCAAGGAACTACTTATAGTAGATATTATAAATATAGGCACAGGTGACGCGATTTTCTTACGATGCGGAAATGAAACTATGCTAATTGATGGCGGTTCACGAGGCAAGGAAAAAACACTTGAAAGATATTTTCAAAATAATGGTATAACTGATATTCATTATTTCTTTAATACACATCCGCATGATGATCATATTCAGGCACAGGAAGCGTTGATTAGAAACGGCATATTGCCCGAGGAGTATCTTTCAATGTTTCATAAAGAATATGGTAACGAGGATCATAAAAACCTTGTAAAGCAAGTAAACAAACATAATGTACCATATTTGCAGGTAAAAAATGGCGATTTTATGATGCTTGGAAATGCCGAACTCACTTTCTTTAATGATGATAGGGGAATACCTAATACTCCACTTAACGGCAGATCTATGATGCTTAATGTAAAGTTTGGAAATAGAAGCATACTCTTTACTGCTGATGTAACCGGCGAAAATTTAGCATATCTTTGTCAAAAGTACCCAGAGCTTGCTAATGTGGACATTCTAAAATCTCCACATCATGGTATTAACCGGTTGCGCTCTGAAGTATACGAATATATCTCTCCTAAAATGGTTGTTATCACATCAAACAAAAAAACAGGAAATAACCTCGCAACACAGCTAAGGAGCAGAAGAATTCCGCATTATTTTATATCAATGGGCACTGTACGCCTTGTAACTGATGGTAATGTATGGTATGTGAGTCAGCTTATCAATGAATAGCCTGTAAAAAATGTTTAACCGAGTAAGAATTAAAACTGTAAGAAATATTTCAATTTTTAAAATCTTTTTCCTTCCTGTATAATTGATAATTTTTGTGCTATAATCTTAAAAGAGTATAGCACAAATCATTGTGCATTTATGGCAAACAGGAGGTGATAAAATCTTCAAAGGTTTTACTGATGAAACCATATCTTTTATGCTTGATATTCGTTTCAATAATAACAAAGAATTTATGAGTACAAATAGAGAGGCTTATATTGAAAATCTGCGCACACCATTTTATGAATTGATTGATACTTTAGCACCTTATATGCTTGAGATTGACCCTCTTATGGAAGTAAGACCATCTAAATGCCTATCCCGTATATTCAGAGACACCCGCTTTACTAGGGATAAATCCCCATATAGAGATCATCATTGGGTCGCCTTTAGAAGACGTGGCTATAAAAAGGAAAAGGTTCCAATGTACTGGATGGAGCTACGCGTTGAGAGTATCAATTGGGGACTTGGGTTTTGGGGACCTAATAAAACCGCCATGGATATAATAAGGCAAAGAGTTGTTAATAAACCTAATGAGTTCAGTAAATACGATGAACTGCTTTCAGAGTATGGTTTCACTATGCGAGGAGATACTTATAAAAGATTAAAATCTCCAGTTGAGTTAAGCGCTTCAGCATTACGTTGGTATAATAGCATGGAGCTTTTGTTCATCAAAAATGAAATTGATCCTATGATAGCATTTTCACCAAAATTGTCAGATGTACTCATAAGAGATTTTACTTCCTTAAAACCTATATATAATATGATGCTTGATAGCGCTCTTTCAGCTGTGGAGGGTAGAAATATAAAATAAACCAGTATATTTATACTTGTCAATACTTAAATTATTATTAGAAAGGAACTACTATTATGCAAGAAAGAACAGTAAATACCATTCGTGTTTTATCCGCTGATATGGTTCAGAAAGCCAACAGCGGACATCCTGGCGCTCCAATGGGTATGGCGCCCATTGCGCATGCTTTGTGGATAAAACATGCTACACATGACCCTAATAATCCTAATTGGGAGAATAGGGATAGAATTGTACTCTCATCAGGTCATGCAAGTGCAATGCTATATTCTGTACTCCACCTTTGTGGATATGATTACAGCATGGATGACTTAATGGCATTCAGACAGTTTGGAAGTATAACTCCAGGGCATCCTGAGAGGGATATCAATAGGGGCGTAGAAGTTACAACAGGACCATTAGGTCAAGGAATAGCCAATGCTGTTGGTATGGCAATAGCTGAAACTATGCTTGCGGATAAATTCAATCAACCCGGCTATGAATTAGTAAACCATCGTACTTATGCAATATGTGGCGATGGCTGCCTTATGGAAGGCATAAGTGGCGAGGCTTGCTCGCTTGCCGGTACACTTAAGCTTTCAAAGCTTACAGTTCTTTATGATGCTAATAATATCACTATTGAAGGAAGCACAGACCTTGCTTTCACCGAGGATGTCGCTAAGCGCTTTGAATCCTACGGCTGGAATGTAATTAGTGTTGATGACGGTAATGATACATCCAAGGTGCTTGAAGCGCTTAAAGAGGCAAATAATAGTGATAAACCCACGATAATAATATGCCCAACTATCATAGGGTACGGTTCAAAAAATAAGCAGGGGAAAGCTGTCGCTCATGGTGAGCCTCTTGGCACTGAAGAGCTTATAAGTGTTAAGAAGCTTTTTGGACTGTCTGAAGAATCATTTAGCGTAGAAAACGAAGTTTACAGCTATGTACGTGACGAAATGCAAAAAAACCAAACTAAATACGAGGCATGGCAAAAAACGCTTGAAGACTATTCAGTAAAATTCCCTGAACTTTATGAGCAGTGGAATAATTGGAATAATTTAAATGTCGATATAGATACCCTTGTAAATAACAGCGCACTTAGCGAATTTAATAAGGATAACTCTGCTACTAGAAATGATTCCGGAGTAATGATAAATAGGCTCGCTGAAGTATTTCCTAATTTAGTAGGCGGTTCAGCAGATCTCGCGCCTTCAAATAAAACCAATATTTCAGATGGAGGTTCTTACAGTGCTGAAAACCGTTCAGGTAGAAATTTGCATTTTGGAGTTCGCGAACATGCAATGGCTGCCATATGCAATGGTATAGCTGCTCATGGTGGTCTAAGGGTATTCTGTGCTACTTTCCTTGTGTTCAGCGACTATTTGAAGGCGGCAATACGCATGTCGGCAATTATGAAGCTACCTGTTACATATGTACTTACACATGATTCAATAGGCGTTGGTGAAGATGGAGAAACACATCAACCCGTTGAACAACTTGCTATGCTGCGCTCAACTCCGGAACTGCTCGTTTATAGACCTGCAGATGGTAGAGAAACTGCAGCAGCATGGTTTACGGCATTGAGTTCAGGCAAACCAACCTGTATAGCGCTTACAAGGCAGAATTTACCAAACACATATTCCACAAGTTGCAAAAACGCGTTAAAGGGTGCATATGTAGTTAAGGATACTGACAGCCCTGATATAATTCTCATAGCCTCAGGTAGCGAAATGCAATGCATTATGAACGCTGAAGTTATGCTAAAAGAAAAGGGCATAAACGCAAAACTTGTTTCTATGCCTAGCATTGAACTATTCTTACAACAACCGCATGAATATCAACAAGGCGTACTTAACCCTGGTGTAAAACGCTTAGCGATTGAAGCTGCATGCACCATGCCTTGGTATAGAATTGTTGGCTCTGACGGCGTAGTGATAGGCATAGACCATTTCGGCGCATCTTCACCCGCCAGTGTTCTATTTAAGGAATATGGTATTACATATGAAAATGTATTTAACAGTGCAATTGAAATATTGAAACAATAACAAAAAATATGGTTGTAGTATTGATATATTACAACACCCTAAAGACTGAAACTACTTTACCTAAAATCTCTACCACCGGTGTATATATCGGAGCCATGGTAGAGTTTTCGGGTTGCAGACGAAAATGACCGTTTTCCTTAAAAAAGCGTTTTACTGTGGCATCTCCTTGTATCATGGCGACAACTATATCTCCATTATTTGCAGTATTCTGTTTGTGTACGACTATTGTATCACCATGCATAATGCCGACATCTTTCATACTATCGCCACGGACTTTAAGCGCAAAATGTTCGCCTTTTGTTAGCATAAAACTTGGCAATTCAATTTGATCCGTATAATTTTCTTCAGCCAAAATAGGGGAACCTGCGGCTATGGGACCTAGCAGGGGAATGCTGACTAAGCTATTTGAATCAAGGTTACCAGTATTAATAAGCTCAATAGCTCTTGGTTTCATAGCATCGCGCCTAAGTTCACCGCTTTCTTCTAAGCGCTTAAGATGTCCATGCACTGTTGATGTGGATTTTAGCCCTACTGCAGCGCAGATTTCCCTAACTGATGGGGGATAGCCTTTATCATCTACATGGTTTTTTATATATTGTAAGATTATCTCTCTGGTTTCGCCGCGTTTTCTCTTGGTTCTGCCATGTGTGCTGGACATAATTATACCCCCTGTAAACTAATGATGTAATTATACAATGCAAACAAACGTTTGTAAAGCGTTATTCGTTAGTTGAATCATTACTTGGAATTTCAGGAAGAACGACCCTCTTTGCGGCTTGGCGCTTGTGTTCATCAGTCATTGCGGCATAGTGCCTTCTTGTGGTGTTTACATCTGAATGCCCAAGTGCATCAGCAACAAGATATATATCGCCAGTTTCCTGATATAGATTTGTACCGAATGTGCTTCTAAGTTTGTGTGGGCTAATTTTTTTCTTAAGCGGCGCTGCAACCTGAGCATATTTTTTTACTAAATTTTCAACCGCGCGCGTAGTGATTCTACGCTTTTGTAGTGATAAAAACATTGCGTTTTCATGCCCAGGTAGTGTTTCAATCTGCTGTCTTTCCTCAAGGTAATCAAGAACAGCTCTTTTAACAACATTGGCATAATACAAAATCGTTTGATCTCCACCTTTTCTAACTACGACGAAAGAGTTTTTATCAAAATCAAAATCATCCATATCAAGACCAACAAGTTCACTAACACGAATACCAGTTCCTAAGAAGAGCAGTAATATTGCAAGATCCCTTTTCTGTGTGGATTTAAGATAGGCTTTTTGCTTAGAAGAAAGGCCTTCTCCGGTCATAACTACATTAATAAGTTCATTGACTTCATCTCTGTCCAGATATAATATAGACTTTTTCTTCTTTTTGGGTAGATCTACCAATAAAGCTACATTAGATGGAATTAATTCGTTTTTAAATAAATAATTAAGAAAAGAACGAACCGAACAAAGCTTTCGCATTATACCGAGCTCATTATTCTGTACAAAAGTAGGGTAGGAGTCAGAATCGCTTTTTTCATCGTCCTTAGTATAAAACATTAGATATTCCTGAAATGCCTCAATATCTCTAGCTGTGATAGAAGCAATTTCTTCAACAGTCATAAGTTCTTGTGAACTATTCGCAAAAGAAACACGCTCAGTACAGAGGAACTTAAAGAACAGGTTCAAATCATAAGCATACGCAAGCCTTGTAAGCGGGCTTGTAGTTTGAGATATAGCACGAAAGAAATCCGCACAGGACGGCGGCAGTGTTTTAAGTTGCTTCCTTAACCTTTCGTGATATTTCTGTGTGCGTAGCTTGTGATATACCTTAGCCAAAACATGCCTCCTTTAAATCGATTTAAAAACATTGAAGCGGACAAATAATAGGATTATAAAATAATAAACGTTTATATTGAGGAGGAAAAGAAATAGAATTGAAAGTAAAGTCTTATTTGATAAGTGCAAATAATATGTGCTGGCTTTATTATAAGCAAAAAGAATAATCGGAAAATAGTGATCTCTATATTTTATGGATAGAGCGTGGAATAGTTCTAAAGTGTTTCATAAAAGTATAAAAAGGCAACATTAGCAGTATAGAATTACACATGTCTCAAAGAGGCTTACTATTCGTAAAAGGTGCCTTTTGCGAATAGTTTCAAAATTGATAAAGATTAAATAAAGCTTCCAGTAAGCAAAGAAATCATGTTTGAATTTGACTCCCCTGCTTATCAATATTCTAAGTATGAATTAGACATATTTAAATCAACTATGCATCCAAACAATTTATCTTTATGAAGTAAGAATTATATCAAAATCATTGTTTACTTTGCTTTCTGTAAAAGTGACAGCTCTTTATAATGAGTTTTTTAAAATGACTCATTATATTGTCAAATAATTGTACAGGTGTATTTATTTACAATACACCTGACAAATTACAATTTACTGTTCTTTTTCAAAATCAGATTTGAATTTTTCAACCTCTCCCCTAGCTAATGTATCGCAGCGATTATTATATTCATGCTCTGCGTGTGCGGGAACTTTATGAAAAACTACAGACGGATGCTTTTTTATAATAAGCAGGAGTAATTTCCAAAGATCCTGATTTTCAACCGGCTGTTTATCGGCAGTTTTCCAACCGTTGTTCTGCCAGTTTGTTATCCAATCCTTTTGGAACGCGTGTACTACATAGGTTGAATCAGAGTAGACATTTACATTACAAGGCTTTTTAAGTTGACCCAAACCGCTAATAACCGCAAACAATTCCATGCGATTATTAGTTGTTAAAGGCATGTTTCCACTTACTTCTTTTTCGTGTTCTCCATATTGAAGTATCGCAGCCCAACCACCTGGGCCTGGGTTTCCTGAACAAGCACCATCAGTATAGATGTTTACCGTCTGAAATGTGGGTTTTTCACTCATGATTAGAGGTTCTTCACTAGTTCAAATGCATCCCGAGCTATTGCCAGCTCCTCATTAGTGGGTATTACAACAACCTTTACCTTGCTGTCATCAGCAGAAATATCAGCTTCTTTACCCCTAACTTTATTTTTTTCTTTATCAATTGCAGCGCCAAGGAAGCTCATACCTTCCATTACTCGTTCTCTAAGCTCTATACTATTCTCCCCTATTCCAGCAGTGAATACAATTACATCAACGCCACCCATTACAGCAGCATAAGAGCCAATATATTTTTTAATGCCCATATCAAGAATTTGTTGGGCAACGAGAGCGTTTTCATTGCCACTTTCAGCAGCTGCATCAATATCTCGCATATCGCTGCTGACACCACTTACACCAAGTAGACCACTTTTTTTGTTAAAGATTTCAAGCACTTCATCAACGCTAATACCATCGTTGTTCATTATATATTGTACAACTGCAGGATCCAAGCTGCCACAGCGAGTGCCCATCAGCACCCCTTCAAGAGGTGTAAGTCCCATGCTGGTATCAACAGATTTTCCATTATGTATAGCAGCGATTGAGGAGCCGTTGCCAAGATGGCAAGTTATAATACGAAGATTGTTTATGTCCTTGCCTAAAAACTCCGCGGCTCTCGCGCTAACATAGCGGTGGCTTGTTCCATGGAAACCATAGCGGCGCACGTGTAGGCGCTCATAATAATCCATAGGTACACCATATAAAAACGCCTTAGGTGGCATAGTCTGGTGGAATGCGGTATCAAACACAGCTACCATAGGAGTATTTGGCATTACTTCTTGGCATGCCATTATTCCCATTAAGTTTGCAGGGTTATGGAGCGGACCTAGTGGAATATTTTCCTTTATGGCTTCTATTACCTCATCATCTATAATTACAGATTGTGTGAACTTTTCTCCACCGTGGACAACCCTATGACCAACTGCAGCAATTTCGTCCATATTGCTGAGTACACCATGGTTTTCGTCGGTCAGCGCGTCAAGCATAAATTGAGATGCGACAACATGGTCTTTCATTGGATGCTCAAACTCATATTTGTCGCCATTTACTTCCTGTTTAAGTTTGGTACCATCTATGCCGATGCGTTCAATTAGTCCTTTAGCAAGTGTGTTTTTAGTGTCCGTATCGATAAGTTGATACTTTAGTGAAGATGAGCCTGCATTAACAACTAAGACTTTCATTATAATCTCCCCCATTTGCAAAATTTGATAATATTATACATTAAAGTTCATAAAAAGAAAAGGAAGCGGCATTTTTCCGCTTCCATGAAAAACAATCTTAGTCTTCGATAACCTTTGCGACAGCGCCTGCGCCTACTGTGTGACCGCCTTCCCTTATGGCGAAGCGGAGACCCTGCTCTATAGCTATCGGGGTGATTAGCTGAACTTCCATCTGTACGTTATCGCCAGGCATTACCATCTCTACGCCTTCAGGTAGGCTGATGGAGCCGGTAACGTCAGTTGTGCGGAAGTAGAACTGCGGACGGTAGCCGTTGAAGAAAGGTGTATGCCTTCCGCCCTCTTCCTTGGTAAGTACGTATACTTCGCCGTAGAAGTGGG
>JAAYRU010000058.1 GCA_012518615.1 Christensenellaceae bacterium
CCCACTTCTACGGCGAAGTATACGTACTTACCAAGGAAGAGGGCGGAAGGCATACACCTTTCTTCAACGGCTACCGTCCGCAGTTCTACTTCCGCACAACTGACGTTACCGGCTCCATCAGCCTACCCGAAGGCGTAGAGATGGTAATGCCCGGCGATAACGTACAGATGGAAGTTCAGCTAATCACCCCGATAGCTATAGAGCAGGGTCTCCGCTTCGCCATAAGGGAAGGCGGCCACACAGTAGGCGCAGGCGCTGTCGCAAAGGTTATCGAAGACTAATCATAGAAACGAGGTGCCAAAATGGCTGTTAAAGGCGCAAGGGCTAATATAGTGCTGGCTTGCCAAGAGTGCAAGCAGCGCAATTACCCCACCGTTAAAAACAAGAAAAACTCCCCCGACAGGCTTGAAATGAACAAATATTGCCGTTTCTGCCGCAAACATACCGCACATAGGGAAACGAGGTAAGCCATGTCTGAGGGAAAGAAACTTAAAAAGGCGAATAAGAAAGCTGTGGAGAAGAAAAAAGAATTAAGCTTCTTTGAAAAAGTGCTTAACTTCTTCAAGCGCTTACCAAAGCTTATAGTGTCGCCCTTTAAAAACACCTGGAGAGAGCTTAAGAAGGTAACTTGGCCAAGCAGGGAAAACCTGTTCCAATACACTGGTATAGTACTTGCTTTCATGGCATTCATGGGGCTAGTAATAGGCTTGCTTGACCTTGGCGCATCTAAGCTCATCGCCAGGATAATCGGCTCCTGAGGATATAATAATGTCCGAAAAAACTCCGCAGGCACTCTGGTATGTGGTGCACACCTATTCAGGCTATGAAAACAAGGTAAAGGACAACCTCGAAAAGGCTGCCGAAAACCAACATATGCAGCACCTAATACAGGAAGTGCAGGTGCCTATTGAAGAAGTAGTCGAAATTAGAGACGGCAAGCGCAAGGTAAAGCAACATAAAACCTTCCCCGGTTATGTGCTTGTTAAAATGGTAATAACCAGCGACAGCTGGTACGTGGTTCGCAACACTAGGGGCGTTACAGGCTTTGTAGGTCCTGAAAGCAAGCCCGTACCCTTAAGCGAAGAAGAAGTAGAGCATATGCTCTCCCGCCGCCCGCAGGCAGAAGCCTGCAAAATGGTGGTGGGCGAAGAAGTGCGTATTACCGAAGGTCCGCTTGTAAACTTCACAGGCACTGTAGAATCCATAGACATAGAACATGGCAAAATGCAAGTTAAAGTTAAGATGTTCCTTGGGCGGGAACTTCAGGTAGAGATTGAGCTCTCCCAAGCGGAGAAGCTCTAGCCCAAAATGTGGGAGGCGTTAAGCGCCGACATACCACTATTATAGGAGGTGCCACAAGATGGCAAAAAAAGTAGTCGCAATGATAAAACTACAGGTGCCTGCCGGCAAGGCAACGCCTGCGCCGCCAATAGGTCCTGCTTTAGGTCAGCACGGTGTAAACATTCCCGGCTTCTGTAAGGAATTTAACGCCCGTACCGCTAAGGATATAGGCCTTATAATACCTGTTGTTATTACCGTTTACGCTGATAGGTCGTTTACCTTTATCACAAAGACACCGCCGGTTCCCGTGCTTATAAAAAAGGCGCTGGGCATAGAGAGCGGTTCCGCAGAGCCTAACAAGGTAAAGGTAGCCAAGCTCACCAAAGAGCAGGTGCGCGAAATCGCAACCGTAAAAATGCCGGATATAAACGCCGCAAACATTGAAAGCGCAATGCGTATGGTTGCAGGCACGGCACGCAGCATGGGCGTAACAGTAGAAGAATAATAATTTGTGGAAGGCATTACGCCGATATCACCACAGGAGGTTAATATGAAACACGGCAAGAGATATTTAGAAAGCTTAAAGCTTGTTGAAAAACATAAGCAGTATGACCCTGAAGAGGCTGTAGCGCTTGTAAAGCAAACAGGCAAGGCTAAGTTCGACGAAACTGTAGAAGTTTCTATACGCCTTGGCGTAGACCCCCGCCATGCAGACCAGCAGGTACGCGGCACAGTAATACTGCCCCACGGCACAGGCAAAAAAGTAAGAGTGCTTGTATTCGCAAAAGGCGAAAAGGCTGAAGAAGCAAAAGCTGCTGGCGCAGACTATGTAGGCGACCAAGATTTAGTAGATAAAATCAAAAACGAAAACTGGTTCGACTTTGATGTCGCCGTCGCCACACCCGATATGATGGGCGTAGTAGGCAGGATTGGGCGCATATTAGGACCTAAGGGACTTATGCCAAACCCCAAGGCAGGCACTGTTGCCCAAGATGTAGCCAAAGCGATTGAAGAAATTAAAGCAGGTAAAGTTGAATACCGCATAGATAAAAGCGCAATCGCACATGTACCGATAGGCAAGGTATCATTCACAGAGGAACAGCTTCAAGAAAACTTAAGCACACTTATGGCAGCCGTAATACGCGCTAAGCCCGCCACTTCAAAAGGCACATATATCCGTTCGCTTTATGTAAGCAGCACTATGGGCCCCGGAATTAGAATTAATCCTATGAAATTCTAATTACAATTTACAGAAAATATTAACCGCCGCTAGGTTTAAACTTGTGGCGGTTTTTTGTGTATATCTATTGCTTATGCTTGACTAATCCTTTTGAATATTCCCCTCTCTTTTCAATTTGTGTAAATCCCTATTATTTGCTAGGAACACCGCCAATACCATAAGCATAAATCCCTCTAAAATGATGTATAGACCTATTCCCCTGCCGCTGCCAACACCTATTATGCGCCCTATAGAACTTGCAAGTGCTCCGCCTTCTTGAAGCAAGGGGCGGAATATAAAATCCGCCAAAAAGCCTGAAAGCGCATAGGCAAATACATATCCAAGCTGTGATATAGTGCCTATTATGCCAAACACACGACCTTGCAAACTGTTTGGTATGTTTACGCGTATTAAATAATCGGCAATGGAATTCATAAAGGGCAGTGTCATAAAAAACACGAAGCCGGATAGAGTAATCAATAATACTTGTTCTTTAGCGCCAAAACCAACCATGCCAATACCCGATATAAAAACAGAAAGACTTAGTATTTTAATCTTATTCCCCCTTATTTCCCTCATACCAAGGTAGAGCGAGCTTACTACCATACCTAAAGCTGCAATTGTAAGCATTATGCTTAGGGTTTTTGCGTCTGTAAAGGATAATATTAGCGGTGTTGAAAGCTCCTGTATAGAACCTAGCATAAATGTTAATAGCGTTAAAAAGAGTACCAAAACTTTAATTCCCGAATTGTTTTTTATGGCTGCAAAACCTTGGCGCAGGCTCTCTGTGTACGCTTCATTCTTTGGCGTTTCCTTTGCTTTTAACCCTTTGGAAATATATATAACAGCGCCTATTGTGCTGAAAATTGTAAAAAGGTCAATATATAGCACCGCTTCAAGTCCGCCGCGCGCCATTACAAAGCTTGTAATTATGGGAGATATTAAAAACCTAGCTGCGCCTGCAAGCTGCAAAAGTCCGCTAGCTTTTGTGTACTCCTCCTCGTTTAGCATGTCCGACACGGTTGCTTTTGCCGCAGGTTCTATCATGCTGGAAAATAGAGCAGACACAAATACACCGCAGCCAATAAGCATTATATTGCTATCCGCAAAATACAGCGAAAAAAGTATAAGCATAATGCCAAGGCTTGAAAGCCCGTCGCCCAGTACCATCATTTTCCTGCGGTCAAACCTATCTGCAAGCGTGCCCGCAAAAGGACCTGAAAGAATAGTAGGAAGGAAAGCAACTAGGCTAATCATAGATTTTATAAAGGCGGAGTCCGTTTTTTGGAATATATAAATACCTATTGCAAAGGATGTCATTCCGCTGCCAATGGCTGCAATAAGGCTTGCAAGCCGGAATATTAAGAACCTTTTGTTTTTTATAATATTATTATCTTTTTCCATATGCAATAGCCTCTACAAAGGGATAGAAGGCGCCTTCTTCAGCACCCAACATACGCTCAATATTATGCATAAGCGCAATAAGTCTATTTACGCTTTCTTCTTCGCTCATCTCGATAAAATCGCCGTCAAATACCAGCGAAGTATAGGCAACCAACATTTCCATGCATTCGTAAGGGTATTTTGCACTAAAAACCCCTTCCTTATTGCCATCTTCAATAATTTGGGCGAGTATATCGGGAAACGTTGCCAGCATTTCCTTTTGAACTTTTTGATGGAGCAATATGTTGTCGGGGCTATTTAAATGCTCAAGTATAACATGGTCAGAACTGTCGCTTACATTTATAGATAATACGGTTTTAAGTATACGCTCCATTACGGGAATGGATTTATCCTGCGCTATTTCCCTTGCGCGCCTGTAAATATCAGCGCTTAGCTTTTCAACAAGGGCGTCAAGTATGGCTTCCTTGCTTTCAAAATGATGGTACAGAGTACCCCTAGATATGCCCACCGCGCGCGCAATATCGTTTGTGGAAGTGTTTATAAGACCCTTTTCATTTATTAGCCTTCTTGTAACATCCAGTATCTCATTTTTTCTGTTATCCATAATACAACTCCTTTAACCAGCCTCTCGACAGGCTGCCGGTCGGCTATATTTTGCCATATATTTTTTATATTGTCAATATTTTTTATATGCTAAACTCTAAAAAGCTTGTAATTTATAGATTATCGCACAGAATTATAAGCACAATGAAAATCTTAGTGAATGTTACAGTTATAGACAGTGGTGAAAATTTAAATTATAATATAATTGTTAAGTTAGGTTACACTTATAGGAAACCACATTGCCAAGCAAGGAGGGAATATTTTGAAAGCGCTTAAAATAATACTGATAATTATAGCTACTCTTGCAGCTTTAGTTGCGATTTATGCTTATAGGAATATGAATTATGACTATCTAAACACAAACTTTATGGAAAAGACGGGTGAGAAGCTCGGCTTTATAGAAAAACAGGCAGTTTTATATGACGGCTCCGTGCTAAACTATGGAGAGGGTCCTTCAAACGGTCCTCCGCTTCTATTGCTGCATGGTCAACAGACTACATGGAAGGACTATGCAAAGGTTTTACCTGACCTATCTAAGGAGTTTCACATTTTTGCCGTGGATTATTACGGGCATGGCAAATCCAGCAAAGATACATCTAAATACAAGGCAAACATAATAGGGCAGGATTTAATATGGTTTATGGATAATGTTATAAAAGAGCCTGCATATGTTACGGGGCATTCTTCAGGCGCGCTGCTTTCAGCATGGCTTGGCGCAAATAACCCAGAGAATGTAATTGGGCTTATACTGGAAGACGGGCCTTTTTTCTCCACAGAAAATGGCAGGGCTGAAAATACATTCGCTTACAAAGGCTTTGAAAATATACACAATTACTTAAACCAACAAGAGATAGACAGTTACACGCATTACAGCCTGCTATACGACCCTATGATAGATTTAATCAACAAGCAAGGGGGAGATATATGGGAAAAGTGGATAAAAACCCCTGCACTTAGCTACATGGAAAAACACCCGGGAGAAATTCCCCGCCTATGGTTTTACCCGCCTAAAATTGGCGTAAACGCAATATTTGAGCTTACCCGCAATATGCAAGACGGTACAGGCGACTACGACCTGTATTTCGGCAATACCTTCTATGATTTTACTTGGTTTGATGGCTTTAATCAGGAGGAAACGCTCAAAAAAATAATGGCTCCTACCCTTGTTATGCAGGTAAACCCAAGCAAAGACACCGCTCCCAGCTACTACGATAAAGACGGCATGTTGCTTTCAGCCATGGATAGGGAAGACTCAAAAAAGGTATGCAGCCTAATAAAAAATAGCCAATATATAACTGGCTTTAATTCCATGCACGACATACACGCAGACTGCCCCAAGCAATTTGTAGATGCAGTGCTCAATTTCAAAAAACAGGTAGAAACAGGTACATTTGCACCGGATAAATAATGCAATAAAATGGCAGAAAACAATGGGTTTTCCCTATGCTAAGGCAATATTGTTTTTATAGTTAAAGTTTATTAAAAGACAAAGCCGCCAAATTCTATTTTTAGTTTGACGGCTTTTAATACTCTATCACTTGTTTTTATTTCCCATTTTCATACGCATATTATGGTCTAATATACGCTTTCTCATCCTAAGGCTTTGGGGGGTTACTTCGAGCAGTTCATCATCGTCTATAAATTCCAAACATTCTTCAAGCGATAATATATGCATACCCACAAGCCTTAAAGAATCTTCAGACGCAGCTGCATTGCGCACATTGGTTATATGCTTTTTACGGCATATGTTTATTACTATATCTTCGCCCCTGTTAGACCTGCCGCATATCATACCCGCATATACGGGAGTTTGAGGGGGAATAAAAAGCGTACCCCTATCCTGCGCGCCGAAAAGCCCGTACTGCGTGCTTTCACCAGTTTCATAACACACAAGCGCTCCTTCATTGCGCTGAGGTATATCACCATGCATAGGCTCATACCTTTCAAACACTGCGGCAAGTATGCCCTCGCCCCTTGTGTCTGTTAAAAATTCGCTTCTATAACCAAGAAGACCCCTTGCGGGTATAATAAACTCCATACGAACGCGCTCACTGCCGTGCATACTTTCAAGGGTGCCGCGCCGCCTGCCTAGTTTCTCTATAACTGCGCCTACATGCGCCTGCGGCACATCTATATGCAAACGCTCCATCGGCTCGCACAATTCGCCATCTATAATTTTGGTGATAACCTTGGGGCGGCTCACCTGAAATTCATAGCCTTGCCTGCGCATATTTTCTATTAGAACAGAAAGGTGTAGCTCTCCCCTTCCGGATACTACAAAGCTGTCGGGCGTTTCGCCCTCTGTTACTTTTAGGCTTACATCGCTCTCGGCTTCTCTAAAAAGCCTTGCCCTAAGGTGGCGGCTTGTAACAAGGCTGCCTTCCCTAGCCGCAAAGGGGCTGTCGTTTACTGAAAATGTCATAGATACAGTAGGCTCGCCTATAGATACAAAAGGCAGCGCTTCGGGCTTATCCGCAGCGCATATTGTATCGCCTATAGAAATATCTGAAAGCCCTGATATAGCCACTATATCCCCCATGTACGCGCTATCTACTTTTAGCTTCGTAAGCCCATCAAACACGCTTAAATCTATAAGCTTAAAGGGGGTATGTTCCTCTGGCTTTTGCATGTTTACGCGTACAAGGCTTTCGCTTGCGTCTATTTCTCCCCGCATTATGCGGCCTATACCTATCCTGCCTACATAGTCGTTATAATCTATTGTGGATATTAATAACTGCAGCGGCGCTTCCACATCACCCACGGGCGCGGGTACATATTTAAGTATAGCGTCAAACAGAGGGCTCAAATCTTCGCCTTTTTTTTCTATATCAAAGGTAGCAGTACCAAGGCGCGCGGATACAAAGCACACAGGTATATCAAGCGTACTGTCGTCCGCCCCAAGGTCTATAAATAAATCCAGCAGTTCATCTACAACTTCTAGCGGTCTTGCGTCCTGCCTGTCTATTTTATTTATTACAGGCAGCACCTTAAGCTTTAAATCCAGCGCCTTTTTAAGCACAAAACGGGTCTGAGGCATGGGACCTTCAAAGCTGTCAATAAGCAGCAGCACCCCATCGGCTATTTTAAGCACGCGCTCCACTTCGCCCGAAAAATCGGCATGACCGGGGGTATCTATTATATTTATCTTCACGCCCTTGTAGTTTACCGCGGTGTTTTTAGCTAGTATGGTTATGCCCCTCTCCCGCTCTATTGCGCCGGAATCCATAACCCTGTCATCTACATGCTGGTTTTGGTGGAAAACCCCGCTCTGCTTTAGCATTTGGTCTACTAGGCTGGTCTTTCCGTGGTCTACATGGGCAATTATCGCTATATTGCGTATGTCTTCTCGTTGCATATACACTCCTTAAAATAATAAAACAACGCAATAAATATATCGCATGGAGAGCATGTTGGCAAGTTTTATTTTGAAAAACCCCCGATGCTTTATACAGGGGTTTGTTTTGGGATTTTATATGTGCTTTTGTTATTTTGTTATGGTAAAAATCAATATTATCGTTTGAGCAAAACAGTATCAATCATATGTATGATCTTAGAGCCTTCGGGTAAAAACAAACGCCTATACAACCACTTTGCTATCAATAAATCAATAAATCATACTCACAAATACCTATCCATATGGATAGTGTTTCGAAAAAACAGAAAAATTCGCCCTATCCTTTAAGATAAATGGAAATTTTGCCAAAATAAATTTGTATGATATAATAATAATGAAAAATCCCCCTATAAACGGTTTTCATGGGAGGTAGCAGATATGCCCGATAAACCCGTGCATTTCCCCCAAAAATCCGACAAACAAAGCGGTAAACTTGTGCGAAGCTTTAGCTCTCTCAAGCATGA
Organism: Christensenellaceae bacterium; assembly: GCA_012518615.1. Lineage (GTDB taxonomy): Bacteria > Bacillota > Clostridia > Christensenellales > Aristaeellaceae > DTU024. The sequence continues at coordinate 8,366 of JAAYRU010000058.1, forward strand.
GCTGCAAGCTAAGCATATTAAATATATGCTTATATTCACCCTTGCGCCAATATTCCCCAGCATGAGAGATAGTCTTAGGGTTGATGCTTATCCATTATTTGGGCTTAACAGTATTTTTTTGATGGGCATAGCCTATTCACTAGGGATAGGACTGCTGTTCGCATTTGCAAAGCTTGAAAACATTGCTAGGTACGCAAGGCATGTGGTGATGTTTATGGCTCTAGGCTTTGTACTTTGGTTAATTTTACCTATAGGTCCCCTTGCCACATTGGCGGGGATTGTTTTTTCCCTGTTATTTGGCGGCTGCGCCGGCTTCCAGCTATTCGGCTTTGGCTGTGCGCTTAACGATACGGAGCGGCTGATAGGTGCAGCTATAACCTCCCTATTTTGCCTATTGTTCCAATTATTTATAGCGCTTGTTCCGCTTAGCGGCAATAGCGGCATAGTATTCGTTGCCTTACAGGTGCTTGTAAGCGCCAAATGCCTTACGCTATACCAAGAGCAGGATTTTGAGCATATTAAAAACAAATCCATTGAGGGTCACGGCAAAAAACTTGCGCCCGCACTGTTTTTCTTCTTCGCCCATAGGGCTATAGTATTTTTTTACAGCTACCTGCCCGCTGCTCCTTCCCAGCTAATAAGCGGTATTGCAGGGCTTTTTGTGTTTGCGCTGTGTATAATAATATATGTAGCGGCAAAGTTTAAAATATGGCATATGTGCAATATGTTCTTTGTTGGTATGGCGGTTACATTTATACTGCGCCTGCTGCTGCCAAACAGTCATGGCGCTCTTGCCGCCAGTATAACGCAAGGCTTTTCCCATATGGGCTTTATAGCATCTTATTACCTGCTGGGGCTTGTACTAGGTAAGTTCGTTAATTTTAAGCTTTTCAAGTGGGTACTTGCCTTTATATTCAATGCTTCCCTGCTGCTGCACATAATACCCGGCATATTAGCCAAAAAAGCGCCTGAGATGATGCCGCTTGTAGGCACATTAACAACAATGGGTCTTTTTGTGTTGTTTACGCTTATGATGCCCCTCATGTCCCAGCAGCTTTTTATAAAGACGGCAGTACCGGAAAATACGCAGGAAAAACACCAGCAGCTTGTGTTGAATTTTGGCTTTACTTTGCGGGAGGAAGAAGTTGTTAAATGCCTGCGCAAGGGAATGACATACAAGCAGTGCGCGGCAGAGCTGCATATATCCCAAAATACAGTTAAGTTCCACGCACTTAATGTCTACCGCAAGGCAGGTGTAACCTCCAGAGGGGAGCTTATGGCGCTTTTCTTGGATGAATAGCAGTATATTAAACTTAAAATCTGTTGAAAAACAGAAAAATCAATTAGCATATGCGCATTTAGGCACATATAACTTATAACACACCGCATGGCATGTCTGGTGTTGTTTTTTTGTTTTGGCAATCGCTAATAGCTATAAATTGCACATTTTCAACAGAAGTTTATTTGACAAATAATTTCATACTTTCACATTTCAATTATTTATACTAAAGGTATACTGCAATCCCTATTGCAAAAAACCCTTTAACTGCCTGCTATTTCGCGCCTACCCACCCAAAAGGATAGGTACATATAAGCCAAAACTACCCTAAAGTGTAGTTGTTTAAGCGGAGCCCTGTTGGTAGACTTATGATGATACAACATACCCTATATAAAGATAAACCCAATACTAAAAAGGAAGGTGAAAGAATCATGAAAAAAATCTTATCTCTGTTACTTGTAGCCATTATGTTTATCACCCTTACAGCGCCTATTGTATATGCCTCTAAATATGTATTTCCAAAACTTAAGGAAGATATTCTAGATAAGAAGGAACTAATTAAAGCCCCAGGCGGTATAATTATACCCCCAGGCGGGTTACCTAAACTCCCCGACAGTAAACCAGACGATAAAAAACCAGGCGATGGTAAGCTTAAAATCCCAGGCGATAAAAAACCAGGCGGCATCAAAATGCCAGGCGATGGTAAGTTTAAACTCCCGGGCGGCAGTAAATCTGACCCATCAGGAGACGGGAAAACCGATCCCTCAGGAGGCGGGAAAACTGGTCCCGCAGCTGATACTCCGGAAAAGACGCCTAAAAAACCCAGCAAATCAAAAACAACATCTTCAAAATCTGGCAATTTCGTAACGTCGGAAGGGCCGCTATTCATAATGTTTAGAGATGACCTTACTAATGGTTATGAGATGTTTACCCCTATTGACCTGTCACTTGACGGAGAATATGTATTTCCCCTAATATCAAGCGGCATGCACACAGTAGGAGATGTAATAGTAACGATTAAAAAGGGTCTTGTAACTGTACACGCAGAGATGTACTCTGGCGTTAATCTTAAAGATGGCATTCTTACATTCTTTGATGATATAAGCTCTGTTAATACCATAAAACCTTCTAAACTTAAGGAAGTTGATATTCCCTTTGATATGCCTGTAAATGTTATGAGTCGCTTGGGCGTTGACAACTATGTGCTTATGTACATAAACTGCCCTGTTAGCTATAATCGCAATTCTGAAAATATAAGCCCCTTCTCCTTAGAAGATGCGGATTATCTTGAGCGCATGTACGCGCTCGTTGATATTATGGACTAATAATATGCATTTACTCATGTGCCCCGTATACCTTATTACGGGGCAAGTTTTTTATGAACATTGCATTATAACCAAAGTATATCTATAGAGAAATATCCGCCGCTTGTTATACTTATTGCATATATTATAAAATTTTTAGCTCTTATAAACACATATTGAATAGGAAGGTGAAAATATGAAAAAAACACTATCTCTTTTGCTTGTGACATTGCTGCTTATAAGCCTATTTCCCATTCTTGCCGATGAAGAAGAGATTACTAGCAGGCCAATAGACGGCTTTGAGGGAAGTTGGATACAGACAAACGCCGCCGGAGACCCTTGGGAGCTGGACTTAAAACCCGACGGCACAGGCACTATGAAAAATTCCAGCCAGGAAATACCAATTACATGGAAAGCTGAAATCATGCTGGATGATATAATTATGGTTGATATACAAGATATTGATGGCGACTATTTTGAAGTACTCTGGTATAAGGATGGAGTGCTTGAAGGCGAGGACAAGCGCAACTTTGAGCGCCCCCAACCCGACTTTTTAATAGAGGAGGATTACGCCGCCGCAATACCCGCTACACTTGCCGATTTTGAGGGCGTGTGGGAGCTTACAGGTGGCGTTGTAAGCGTAAAGGAGCCACCCATGACAATAGAAATATCCACGGCAGACATAAACCAAATGGCCGGCGGGCAGATGCCCCCGCCTATATACATAGGGATAAAAAACGGCAAGCTTATGGGGAGGCTCGGCAATATATACATGGTAGACCCAGCGCTTAGCTGTACTTACACAGGCAAGGCTATATATGTAACTCGCAGGGGTGTACCTATAACAGCAGGATACTTTTATGTAAGCCCCGGAGTAATACACCTAACAGGCTCCAACCCAAACCCCGATATAATAAACTACTGCATATTTACATTTTACCGCACCGAGCTTCAAATGATACCCGAAGGCAGCAAATCATGGAACTTCTTGCCTAAGGAGCCATAATATACTTTTTCCTGAGTTTTACACTTGAACACAAAAATAATGCTCTAAAACCGTTGATACTACTGACTTATAGCGGTTTAACAATGTTATTTTTGGATATTTCGTATATCTAACAAAAGTGCTTGGTTTTAAAGGCTTAGACGTATGTTTTGCCAAAGGGCGCATATATACATCATAAAACGACTTGAAAGTCCGTAAAGCATTGAAAACAATGGGTTTATAGCTGTTTTTTGTTCCAACAACTGTAAAACTCAGGATATTTACATTCTACCGTACCGAGCTTCAAATGATACCCGAAGGCAGCAACTCATGGAACTTCTTGCCTAAGGAGCCATAATATACTTTTTCAACCTATGGCAATCGGTTATTAGATATGATTTTTTAACATTTAACCCCTCGGCTTTTATAATTAAAAAATCCAATTATGACTGGATTTTAGGTTCGATTATATTTATACCTACACATTAAATAAGCCCGTACGGTTTTATTCGCACAGGCTTATTATTGATATTATTTTCTATCAGCTTATATAAGCGGAGCTCCTGTCATGTCTGTGGGTTGCTGTAGCCCCATAGCTTTAAGCATAGTGGGGGCTATGTCGCACAGTTTGCCGCCGGAGCGGACTGTCCTGCCTATAAATTCTTCTCCGCAGGCTATAAAGGGTACGGGGTTTGTGGTATGGGCGGTAAATGGTCCGCCGTTTTCATCGAACATCTGTTCGGCGTTGCCGTGATCTGCAGTTACAAATGCTACGCCTCCAAGGCGGATTATTTCATCCACCAGTATGCCTACGTCCTTATCTACTTCTTTTACAGCCTGTACAGCCGCATCAAGTATGCCTGTATGCCCTACCATGTCGCAGTTGGCGAAGTTGAGTATCATAACATCGTACTTGCCGGAGCGTATTTGCTTTAATGCTTCCTCAGTTACTTCGGGCGCGCTCATCTCAGGCTTTTTATCGAAGGTAGGCACTTCCTTGTCGGAATCTATAAGTATTCTATCTTCGCCCGGTACAGGCTCCTCATTGCCGCCGCTGAAAAAGAATGTAACATGCGCGTATTTCTGCGTTTCAGCTATGCGAAGCTGCGTTTTGCCAAGGGAAGATATATAATCTCCGAATGTGTTTGTAAGGTCCTCAGGCGGGTTTACTACCTTAAGGTTGGTAAGCGTTTCGTCATAGCGTGTCATGGTTACAAACTGGGTGGGTATATACTGCCTTTCAAAGCTGTTGAAGCTTTTTTCGGTAAATGCGCGGGTGAGCTGCCTTGCCCTATCGGGTCTAAAGTTATAGAAGATTATGCTATCCCCGCTTTCCACCTTAGAGGTTTTGCCTTCCACAGGTATTACAACGGGTAGTACAAATTCATCCATAACGCCTTCAGCGTAGCTATCAAGCACAGCTTTTTCCGCGCTTTCAACTACAACGCCTTCGCCTAAGGCGATAGCATCGTAACCCAGCTTTACCCTATCCCAAATATTGTCCCTATCCATGCCGTAGTACCTGCCCTGAACAGTTGCAATCCTGCCTACGCCAAGTCTAGCAAGCTCATGCTCAAGCTGGCGGATATAGTCTATACCGCTGTCGGGCGCTACATCCCTGCCGTCAAGCAGGCAGTGGACGAGTACATCCTTAATGCCCTTTTGCTTTGCCATGTTTAGCAGCGCGAATAGATGAGTTATATGGCTATGCACGCCGCCATCTGAAAGAAGGCCTATAAGGTGGAGCTTAGCGTCTTTTTTCTTAGCCTTATCCATAGCCCAGAGCAGCGCTTCGTTTTCAAAAAACACGCCGGTTTCTATATCGCGGCTTATACGTGTTAGCTCCTGATACACTATCCTTCCCGCGCCTATATTAAGATGGCCTACTTCGCTGTTGCCCATCTGCCCGTCAGGAAGCCCAACATCCATGCCCGAGGCGCCTATAAGCTGCCAAGGGTATTTCTGCTTTAGCCTGTCAAGGTTAGGCGTACCGGCAAGCTTTACAGCATTGCCTTCTATGGCGTTTCTTTCGCCAAGGCCGTCCATTATTATAAGCGCAGTTAGCTTTTTATTACTCTCCATAGTTGACGACCTTAGAAAAATCCTCCGCTTTGAGAGAGGCGCCTCCAATAAGCCCGCCGTCTATCTCGCTCTGTGCCATAAGCCCCTTTACATTTGATGGGTTCATTGAACCGCCGTACTGTATACGCACGCTGTCCGCGGCATTATCGCCAAAGCTTGCCCTTATGGCATCTCTTATTATTTTTACGCCTTCATTCGCCTGCTCATCGCTTGCGGTAAGCCCTGTACCTATTGCCCATACGGGTTCGTATGCTATAACAAGCTTTGCTACTTCTTCTGCGCTAAAGCCTGTTAACGCTGTAATAGTTTGGTATTTAAGCAGAGTTTCCGTATAACCTTTTTCGCGCTGCTCTTTGGTTTCGCCAACGCAAATTATGGGGGTGAGCCCGCCTTCAAACGCGGCTCTTGCTCTTAGGTTTACGGTTTCGTCTGTTTCGCCAAAGTACTGGCGACGCTCGGAGTGACCTACTATTACATATTCAACGCCTGCGTCTTTAAGCATAGCCGCTGATACTTCGCCTGTATATGCGCCGCTCGCCGCAAAATGCACATTTTGAGCGCCAACTTTAATATTGCTGCCTTCGCTTGCCTTTACGGCTTCAGCTATGCATACCGCGGGTACGCATACTACCACATCGCATTTAGCGTCCTTTACAAGCGGTTTAAGGCTTTCTACGAATGCCCCTGTTTCGGAAGGGGTTTTGTTCATCTTCCAGTTTCCTGCAATTATTGCTTTTCTCATATTTCCTCCTATTTATCTGAAAGCGCTTTAACGCCGGGCAGCTCCTTGCCCTCTAAAAATTCTAGCGATGCTCCGCCGCCGGTTGATATATGGCTTATCTTATCGCCAAAGCCCATGCTTTCAACCGCAGCAGCGCTGTCTCCGCCGCCAACTATTGTAGTGCCGTCACACTCCGCCATAGCCTTGGCTATAGCCTTTGTGCCCTCGGCAAATGTAGGCATTTCAAACACGCCCATGGGACCATTCCATACGACCGTCTTTGCCTTTACAATCTCCTGCGCAAAAAGTTCGCGGGTTTCAGGTCCTATGTCAAGCCCCTGCCAATCATCCGGTATTTCACTCGTTTTTACTACATCCGTGTTAGCATCGTTGTTAAAATCATCCGCTATAAGCGTATCTACGGGGAGCAGAAGCTTTACATTCTTTTCCTTCGCTTTTTCAAGCAGGCTCTTTGCAAGCTCTATCTTATCTTCCTCAAGCAGAGATTTACCAATATTGCCACCCATAGCCTTTGTAAAGGTATACGCCATGCCGCCGCCTATGAGCAGCACATCTACCTTGTTAAGCAGGTTTTCAATTACGCCTATCTTGTCTGATACTTTTGCGCCGCCAAGTATAGCAACGAAAGGACGCTCGGGGTTTTCTACAGCTTCGCCTAAGAACTTAAGCTCCTTTTCAATTAGGAAGCCGGAAACGCTGGTGTCTATAAAATGGGTTACGCCCTCTGTTGAGGCATGCGCGCGGTGCGCGGTGCCGAAGGCATCGTTTACATATATATCGCCAAACGAGGCAAGCGCCTTTGCGAAGTTATCATCATTCGCTTCTTCTTCCTTATGGAAGCGCAGGTTTTCAAGCAGCATTACATCGCCTTCATTTAGCTCTGCCGCAAGCTTTTTAGCGTCTTCGCCTATTACATCTTTAGACATTTTAACGGGCTTATTTAAAAGCTCTGAAAGCCTTACAGCAACGGGCGCAAGTGAATACTTGGGGTTTACTTCGCCCTTTGGACGGCCTAAATGGCTCATAAGTATAAGTTTTGCGCCTGCACCAAGCAGGTACTGTATTGTAGGCAGCGCGCCTAGTATACGGCTATCATCGGTGATATTGAGGTTCTCGTCCATGGGGACATTGAAGTCCGCACGCATGATTACTCTCTTCCCTTTTGGGTTGATATCTCTTACGGTTTTTTTCATACTTTATTTCCTCCAATCTATTTAGCAAAGGCTGTGCCTTAAGCTTTTACATTTTTTCCGCAATGCCTTTTGCGGCGCCCTCGTCTATCACAAGCACGCTGGGTTTATGGTGGCGCACTGCGCCTATTATCGCCTCCGCCTTTGAGTAGCCTCCAGCGCAGCTTATGGTGATATGGTTTTCGCCTTCAAAGTTAATCTGTCCGCCTACTGACGGGCTTTGGTACACTGTATGCCCCTCTATGTTGAAGAAATGTCCCGCGGATTCCCCCACTGCGCCAAGCCCAAGCAGCGTTTGCATCTGCGCACTTTCAAGCCCGCGGCGCATTGCCATATTATCCGCCCTGCCTATGCCAAGCAGTATAATATCCGCTTGTTTAACAAGCCCCAGTACCTCTTTAATAGTGTTGGATTTTTCAAGCTCTTTTAAGGTAGCATAGTCTAAATCATCAGGCAGATGCATAAGGCGGCAGTTACATCCCAGCTTTTCCGCAAGCTCCGCAGCAACAAAGTTCGCCTGCGTGGATATCTGGCTGCCTACGCCCCCGCGCGCAGGCACAACTGTGATATCGGGGTAGGACTTGCTCATTTCACCTGCGAGAGTAGCCATAGTAGAGCCGCCCGCTATTGCTATAATGCAGCCGGGCTTTAAATACGGCGTTAATACCACAGCGGAGAGAAAGCCTATAGCTTCAAGCGAGGCGCTTTCGTCTACATCGCCGGGGGCTATGTATACCTCAGGCACGCCAAGATATTTTGACATTCTCTTTTGCATGGCGGATGCATTGCCCGGTATCTCTCCAAAGGCTTCAAACCTTGCTCTAAGTTCATCCCCCTTTTTAGTAAGCAGCATTCCAGAGCTTTGAAAAGTAATAAGCCCCAGTTCCGCCATCTCCTCGGCTGAGGAGCGTATCTTCCTTTCGGAAGTATTGAGATGAGATGCCAGCTTTCGCCTGCCAACGGGTTTGAACTTTGCCACGCCCGAGAGCATATTGATGCGCCTTACCAGCTCCTCAACCTCTTGAGGGGCTATCTTGTTAAGCAGCGCCCATATATTATTCCTCATTACTCCCTCCTTGGCAGATGAGCATACAAGTACATTATAGTATCTACACTAATTTATCGCAAGGGCAAAACCCGGTATAAGCGGGCGTTTTTTTATATAATTATGGTAACAAAGTCTATTATTTTGTTTTAATCTTTTTGAATACTGCCCTTAAACACTATATGCAGCTTGCCGTCTTCAAGTACAAACAATTCCGTTCTTACCCTAAAAACCTCTTCAAGCAGGCGCTGCGTGCATACATCGCACGGTTTGCCCTGCGCCACTACTTTGCCATGGTTTAATACATACAATTCGTCACAATATGAACATGCAATATTCAAATCATGGAATACTGCCATTATGGTTTTATCAAGCTGCTTTACTATATCCATTAAAAGCCATTGATAATGCACATCTAAGTGGTTTGTGGGTTCGTCCAAAATTAATATATCCGCCTCCTGTGCAAGTGACCGGGCAATAAGCACCCTTTGTTTTTCACCGCCGGATAAAGTAAAAAATGAGCGGTGCGCTAAATCTTCCATGCCCATAAATGCAAGTGCGTTACGGGCTATACGCTTGTCCTCATCTGTATCGCGTTCATACAGTTTTCTATATGGCGCGCGCCCCATAAGTACCATATCTAGTACGCTAAAATCAAAATCCGTGCTGTTTTCCTGCCGCATAACCGTTACCTGCTGCGCCACGCTGCGGTAGGACATGGTTTCTACCTCTCTTCCGTTTATATACACGCATTTTTTAGGCGGCATAATTGCTCGATATATATGGCGCAACAGCGTTGATTTTCCCGAGCCATTGGGCCCTATAACCCCGACAAAGGCTCCTTTTTTGATGTGTATACTTACATCCTCAAGTATGGTTGAATCCATTATTTTATAACTTAAATTATGTACTTCAACGCTGTTTTCCATTTTATTTACAGGCTTTGAATGCTGTTTTAGCTTTTGCATATTTTTCACCTTAAATCCTGCCGTATTTGTTCTGCCTATATAACAGGTACACAAAGAAAGGTCCGCCAAAGAACGCGGTAAATATACCTACCGACATCTCCCTTGGCGCCATCAGAGTTCTTGCTAATATATCCATCCAAAGCAAAAATACGCTTCCAATCAAAAATGAAAGCGGAAACAGCCTGCGATGGTCCGCCCCTGCCAATATACGAATTATATGCGGTATAACAAAACCCACAAAGCCTATAATACCGCCCGCCGCAACTATTACGCCTGTTATAAATGCCACCACCAAAATTGTGAGGCGTTTTATAACCGGCACATTTATGCCAAGGCTTATGGCAGTTTCATCACCTTGGCTCATAAGGTTGTAAGCCCTTGCGGTAAACATAAAAAAGCTACTGCCTAATATTGAGCCAAAAAAAGGAAAAGCAATATTATTCCATCTGGCGCCGGCTAAAGAGCCCATAGTCCAAGCTATAATGCTGCGTACTGCGCTTGCATCTCTGGACATTGACACAAAAAACTGAGTCAATGCGTTTAAAATAACGCTTACTGCAATACCGGATAACGCAAGGCGCGATGTTGAACCGGGGCTTCCCACCCGCCCTATGGTATATACTATAATCAAGGCTATAGTGGCGCCGGTAAAAGCAAAGGCAGAAATAACCGCCGATGAAGAGTAAAACGCACTCCCAAGAAAATAGCAAAAAGCAACTGCAGAGGACGCACCCCCTGAAGCGCCCAGTATATACGGGTCTGCCAACACATTTTGCGTTACAGCCTGCATAGCAGCCCCTGCAACTGCTAGGCTACCGCCTGCAGCTATTGCAAGCAGTACCCTTGGCAGGCGCAGCTCCCATATTATGCTTATCTGTGAACGCTTTAGCGTTTCCTGTTCTATACCAAAAAGCTTGAGGCTTATTACATCAAACACCTTGTCTACGCTTAAATCGGCAGCGCCGAATATAATGCCCGCTAACATGCTGAACAGCAGAATAACAACAGATACAATCACCATGAACATAAAGCTTCTTTTTGCCAATAATTTTTTCATACTCATTCCTCTTTAAGATAATGTTCGCCTATAAGCTGGCTAAAGTATGGGCAGCTATCCATAAGCTTAGCATAGGTTCCCTGCGCTAATACCTTGCCGCCTTCAAGCAGCACAATGCGGTCTGCGCTGCGTATAGTAGATATACGGTGTGCAATTACTAGCGTTGCCCGTCCTTTTTTAAGCTGATTTATAGCGCAGTTTATAAGCTTTTCATTTTCTGCATCAAGATTTGCGCTTGCCTCATCTAGCACCAGTACGGGGGCATCTTTAAGTATAGCTTGGGCAATTGAAAGCCGCTGCCTCTCCCCGCCTGATAGGCGTAAACCCCTTTCGCCAAGCACTGTATTATAGCCCTGAGGCAGCTTGCGTATAAATTCGTCCGCCTGCGCCTGTTTACATGCCTTTATTATTTCTTCTTTGCTTGCATCAGCCTTTGCTAGGCGCAGGTTTTCCTCCACGCTTACATTAAACAGATACACTTCCTGCGGCACCACTGTTACAACGCTGCGTAATGCGTATAGGCTAAGCTCTCTTATATCAATCCCGTTTATGCTTATACTTCCGCCCTGCACATCCCAAAAGCGCTGCAAAAGGCGTGCAACGGTGGTCTTTCCGCTACCGGAAGCGCCGACAAGCGCAACGGTTTCACCTGTTTCAAAGGAAAAAGAGCTGCCTTCAAGCACCGGCGGGTTTTCTGTTTCACTCTCACTTGCGGGATAGGTAAAGTAAACATCATCAAACTTTACAAGCGTTTTTGGGGCGCGCGGCACTTTGTTAATATTGCCTTCGTCCTTTACTTCGGGTTCTGCCTGTATTAAGCCTAACACGCGCTGAGCCGCACCTAAAATTAAGCCATAGTTTGTGCTCATTAAAAGAGCCTCGTTTATAGGTATAAATACACCGGAGAATAAAATAAGCAGCGGTATAAACCACTCAGCAGGTATTACGCCTTGTTTTACAAGTATTATTGTAATAAGCGTTTCAACAAGAGAGGCTATACCGGCTACCAAGTTTATAAAGCGGGTTTCGTTTGAACGCCTTAAGGCATAGCTCATATTAGCATCGCTATAACGCTTGTTGGCTGCAAAAAAGCGCTTAAAATATGTTTTTTGCCAGCCAAATGAAATAATATCCTTTATACCCTGAACCCCATCAACAGCTATGGCGTTTAAAATTCCGGCTTCTTTTTTAACCTCTGCGCCCTGCTTGTCCGCCTCCTTGCTATGGCGTATGGTAATCCACAGCATAAGCGCAATAGAACACAGCATAACTACGGGCAGTACCCATGAAAACAATCCCATAAATATAAGCGCCGCAGTGGGGATAATTACAGCAACTATTATCTGCCCTATGGTGTGGGCATAAAACCACTCAAGCTGCTCCACATCGTTTAGCACTATGTTTATCATATCTCCGCTGCGTTTACCCTGCATGGCGGCAGGCGCTAACTTATCTAGCTGTGCATAACAAATATTACGCAGCTTTGCAAGTATACGGTATGCCATTTCATGTCCTACAAACACATCTAAATAGGAGAATATCGCCGTTAGCACAACAAGCGCTGCTGATGCAATAAGCAGTGTCCTCGTTTGCTCCGCTTGCCCAAACAAAACACTGCCCACCATATAGCTTGCAACCAAGCTTGAAATAAGCGGCAGTAATTTAAATATAAGGTTGCAAAAAATGGCGATTATTAAATATAAGCGAAATCCCTTTATATGCTTTGACAGCGCAATTAAAGCATTAAATCTTTCATTGTTTTGTTTCATTGTATTCTCCAATCAACTGACTGCCCATAAGTTTATTGTATAAAGGCGAAGATGCCAACAATTCCTCATGTGTGCCCTGCGCTGCTATCCTTCCCTCATCAAGGAGTATTATTTTATCAGCGCTCTGTATAGTGGCAAGGCGGTGGGCTATCATTAGCACTGTTTTACCCTGCCTTAACTTAAGCAAACTGCGCTGTATAAGCTCTTCATTTTCTCTATCAAGTGAAGATGTAGCCTCGTCCAGTATAAGTATAGGCGTGTCGCGTAAAAACGCTCGCGCCATAACAAGGCGCTGCCTTTCCCCGCCGGATAGGCGCATTCCGCGCTCTCCCACCATGGTTTTATAGCCATCCGGTAAAGCATTTATAAAACCGTGAATGCCTGCTTTAATTGCGGCTTGCTGTATATCTTCAATACTTGCATTCTGCCTGCCCATGCGTATGTTTTCTTCTATGGTACCATAGAATAGATGGCTGTCCTGCCATACGGCGGCAATACGCCCTTGTATGCTTGGAAGGCTGTTTTCACTAATCGGCACATCGCCTACCGATATACTGCCTTGCTTTATGGGATAAAAGCCGGCTAATAAATGCGCTGCGGTGGATTTTCCCGCACCGGACGGTCCTACCAATGCAAGGGAAGTACCTTCCGGAATTTCAAATGAAATATCCTTTAAAACCACCCCTTCCTCTACCTCATAAGCAAAGCTTACATTTATAAAACAAATATCATTTCTATCGGTTGATGTTTGTTTATCTATCGGCTTAGCAGGTTCCAAAGGCAAGGCGAAATGCACAGGTTCATCTAATAATTGTGCAATGCTGGTTGAAGCGGTTACGCCCTGATAGCCAAGGTGCCAAGCATTAAGCAGGGTAGCCATGGGCGCAAAGCAAGCGCTTATCAAAAATAGCGCATAGGGAAGCTGCTCGGGCAGCATATTTCCGGCATAGGTCTGTTGAGCTGCAACGGCAACCGCAAATGAGGTACCCAAGGCAATAAAAAAATGCGACACTACATTTTCAAGCATAGTTATTTGCAGCTGAGCCATTATGGCTTTCCGCAGCTCTTCTCCGCTTTGCGCTATCTTTTTTATCTGGCGCTTACTAGCGTTAAAGCCCTTTAATGTGTTCATACCCTGAAGGCTATCCAAACAATCGCTGTAATATTTTCCATGCAGCGCCATTTCTTTTTCGCCGCGCTTATGCATAATGCGGTAAAACAGCATAGGGCAAACAAAAATACCAAGGCAGGCAAATGCACATAGCGCTGCTGTTAATTTATTGAAAACCGCCAGAACCAGCAATATTATAACAGCATTGCATATTGCAGATACTGCGCTTGGCAGATAGGCGGTGTAATAATTTTTAAGTAATAGCACGCGTGTATACAGTATAGAAGCCGTATCCCCTGTACGCTTCGCCAATGTATGTGCCGGTCCCAGTGTAAAAAGCTTTTTGAGCAGCAGCTCCCTTAACCTTGTCTTGAGCGCTATGCTGCTTTTCTCCGCTATTATTGCTTTTTTTTGCGATAGGACATGGCGCACAAACAGCAATAAGGCTATGCAGAGCAGCACCTGCCACAATGAAGTAAAAAACAGTATTTTTTCCTGCCCCTGTATAAAACACACGCATAATGCGGAGCCAAGCGCAATAAGCGTGCCAAGTAGGGTGATTATAACCTGCATAAGGCAGCTTAAAGCAACCCCTAAGCAGTTGCTCTTTATAAAAGACAATAACTTTCGGTTTATGAACATATAAATCCTTTCAAAAAATCAGCCGGAGGCTTAGGGTATTAGCCCCCGGCATATAATTCTGTGCTTTATTATTAATCGAACAACTCAGGGTGCAGACCTTTAGCAATAGTTTTTATAGCCTCTATATTCTGTATGCTGGGGAATACAGCGTAGCAAGGCACTGAAGGAAACCTGTCATTTTGCACGGCATTTACATCCTGCATTTCTACAAGCCCTTTAAGATAAGCGATTTTTTCTTCCACTGAGTCGGTTATATTATAATCCCACACAAGAATAACATCGGGGTTGGCATCTACAACGCTTTCAGCTGAAGTAGCAAAATAGTGTTTATCCACATCTTCGTAAATGTTTTTACCGCCTGCAATTCTAATCAACTCGTTTTCTATACCCTCGTTACCAATGGTATATAGAGTTCCTTCGCCGCTATCGTATGCAAAGACAGAAACAGGCTCAACATCTTTTAGCAGTTCACGAACGGCTTCTTCTTCCGCACGCATTTCAGCCACCAGCGCCTCTGCACACTCCTCAACTCTGAAAATCTTACCAAGGTTTAGTATGTCTTCATATGTATCATTCAGGCTTGATTTAGCAATATATGTGCCTCTGGTTGCATATATTTTGATATCAGCAGCATCATAGTCCTCCGGTGCGCCGCCAGTTCTTGCTGTAAAATTATAAGCTGTACCAAAAGCAAAATCAGGTTCCTTATCTAAAATAAATTCTATGCTATTTGGCGAACCTCTTTCCAAGCCGTCAGTAAACAGAGGCATTTTTCCGATTGCCTCACGATATTCCGGTAACACATCATCAATGGTATACATGCCGGGTACAAACGCAACTACCTTATCTTCCAAGCCCAAGGCGGCAAAATATTCTGCCTGGCTATACGAAAAAAGGAATGCACGCTCGGGCGCTTTTTCATACACAGTGGTTCTGCCCATGTTCTCAATGGTAACAGGTTCGCCCTGTGCAAAAGCGTAAATGCCTATACTCATAACGAGTACCGTAAGTAATGCTAGAAATTTTCGCATATTAAAATCCTCCTTCTGCGTTAGGTTTCGCTAACACATTGCCAGTATAGCATTTTTATAGGCGAATTATATACACGAATGTTTAATATCTGTTATATATTTGTTTTTAAATGCGCAAGGGTGAAATAAGTAAGCCAAATACCAAGCAGTTTTAACATTATCTATGGCGGGGAATATTTTTTTAAGCCCTACAGCATGTATGCGCCTGTTTCTAACGGCATCTGTATAGCGCAATAGGGGTATATCCATAATAAATGAAAGGCACTGTTCTTCCGTTTTATCTGAAAAACGATGTACAAGTATAACCTGTGGGTTTTCCCGCGCCACTGTTTCCCAATCAAATATCGCAAGCTGCTGTCTGCAATGGCTGAATATATTTTTTCCGCCCGCAAGCTCTATTAAATGGTTTTCAAGAGATTGTCCGCAGGAAAGGGGTTTTCCGTCAATCGTTCCTGCAAACGAAAACACACGAACAGGCTCGGATATTTTTTTTGTTTGCTCCTTAAGCGCCTCAGCGCTGCACTGCATTTTATTTATAAGTTTTTTACCGCGCTCTTCCTTTTTAAAAATCCGCGCAAGGTTCCATATATCAAGATATGTATCTTCTAAGCTGCTTTCAAGCTTGCATGTGGCTGTCATAGCATAAATATGTATGCCTCGGCGCTCAAAGGCAGCTGCCTCCGCCACGCCTGAAACCGCCTCAAAGCTGTATGATGTGCCTATAACAAGCTCGGGCTTATAGGCAACAATATCCGCCAAAGTTGGCACATTGCGGTATCCGGACATTGCGAATAGATGGGAAATTTTCTCTAGATAGTTTCCATACTCAGGCTTACAATCCGCAAGCATTTCATCAGCATCCGCAACAGCTACCAAGGCATCCCCCGCACCTAGGGCTAAGCATAGCTCAGCTGAGGCATAGTCAAGGCATACAACACGCTTAGGCACGCTGCTAAAGCTGTGCAGACGCCCGAAGTTTTCTATTGTAAGCGGTGTATCTTTGCCGCTAGGCTCTTTAAATTGCAAATTGAACCCGCTACATTTGTTTATATTCATTTGGCGGTATTCCCCGGGAGACATATTATAATAGCGCTTAAATACACGGCTTAAATATCCCTTATCGCCAAGCCCGCAATTTACAGCTATTTGGTCAAGGGATTGTTCGCCTTTAATTAACTGCGTACACGCAGATTTAAGGCGCAAACTCATCAAATATTCTTTAGGGCTTTGCTCTATTGCTGCCTTAAACTGATTGTATAAATGCGAACGGCTTATACCAAGCGATTCCGCCAATGCCTGTATGGAAATCTGCTCTCTAAAATGCTGCTGCATATATTGGCGCGCCTGCTCAAAGCTATCCAGCTGCACGGGAGAACTAAGGTTTAATTCCTTGAAAAACAGTTCCGCCACAGCATATAGGCAGCTTTTTATCTTAAGAACACTCAATGCTGACTTTGCGCTGTATTCATCCTGCATTATGCGGAATTGCTGCTCAAAAAAAGCCGTTTGCTTTGGTAAAATATGTAGTGTTAAATCTAGCGGTCCGCCTGAAGCAAGTAAGCTGCTTAGCGCAACACCGGCGCTTTGCGCTAGCTGCGCTTGGTATGAAGCTTGATATAGCTCAACCTCATATTTAGCTGCGGGTACATTAAGCACCTGCCCCCGCCCTGCATGAAACAGCGCACTGCCCTTAACCTTAAAAGCCATCTTCCCAAGCTGCACCGCACAATCCTTACAGCGCAAAAATATAAAGCTGGCATTTTCACTTACCATTTTAGTACCCTGCTGTATAAGCAGGCTATGCTGCATATCGCTAAGCTGTATATGTGCGCTATTCCAAAGCCTAAGCAGGGCTTCATGCTCTGTTGTATTTTTAGTGTTTATGTGCATGTATATCCCGAAAAACCTTCCCTATACCTCGCCTATAATACCTTAGCTGCCATAATATAGCTAAGCAACACTCTGAAATAAGCTGTAATTAAATAAACGGCTTACGGATATTAGGGTAGCCTAACACGCTTTTCTTGTCAATATAGCTCAAAGAAAAAAGTGTAATTATTGAATGCTTTATATTTTCCAAAGGGGTTCACGCTTCCAATTACTAGTGTAATAAATGGCAAAACCTAGAATAATCGGGCATTTTTTAGCCTATGTTAAAATTGTTTTTTATGTTATAATGCGCCTATCAGTAGCTAATAGGGGGAAAGCGTAATGAAATTGGTTGTATGCGTGGGTAGCTCCTGTCATCTTAAAGGCTCAAGGCAGGTAGTGGAAAGGCTAAGGGAGCTTATAGAAAAAAACAAGCT
This sequence comes from Christensenellaceae bacterium, assembly GCA_012518615.1. Classification (GTDB taxonomy): domain Bacteria; phylum Bacillota; class Clostridia; order Christensenellales; family Aristaeellaceae; genus DTU024. The sequence continues at coordinate 25,877 of JAAYRU010000058.1, forward strand.
TGAAGACAGCATAGAGTTTTCAGGCATATTTTGTTTAAACCACTGTGAAGAAGAAGGCATAAGCGTAAAGCTTGATGACAAATATTTCTCGCTATCGCCTAAAGATGTTGACTCCTTTTTCCAAAACGAAATAATGCCTGGTAAATAAGGCATCAATTAAGCTTGCGATTTTTAATATAAGCTATCAGGAGAATAATATGCGTATATTTGATACAAAAACACAATACCTACAGTATAGGGCAATGATGGAAGTTTCAAAGGCGGCATGGAAGGGTACCCTGCAGGAAGAGGTTCTGGATATCCCCCGTCGCATAGTTCCCGGAAACGTGCCCACAATGCGCTGCTGCGTATACAAGGAAAGGGCTGTACTGGCTGAAAGGGTTAAACTCGCCATGGGTGGGGATAAGAGCAACCCAAATGTAATAGAGGTTATAAAAATAGCCTGCGATGAATGCCCTATCAGCGGCTATGAAGTTACCGACTCCTGCCGCGGCTGCCTTGCGCACAGGTGCATGGAAGTGTGCAAGAAGGATGCCATTACCTTGGACTCTAAGCAAAGGGCGCATATAGACAAGACAAAATGTATAGACTGCGGTCTATGCGCAAAGGTATGCCCCTATAGCGCCATACGAAACCATACCCGTCCCTGCGAAAACGCCTGTAGTGTTATAAAAGCCATAGGCATGGATGAAGATATGGCTGCGGATATTGATAATGACAAATGTATAGCCTGCGGCGCTTGCATGTACCAATGCCCATTTGGAGCTATAATGAGCAAGTCCTTCCTGCTTGATGCGATAGATATAATTAAGGGCAGCGAGAACAACTCCAAGTATAGGGTATATGCTATAGTTGCGCCTGCAATAGCAAGCCAGTTTAAGTACGCGAAACTTGGGCAGGTTATTAGCGGCATAAAGGCGCTTGGCTTCCATACAGTGGTAGAGGCTGCCCTTGGCGCTGACATGGTAGCCGCAAGCGAAGCTAAGGAGCTTATAGAAAAAGGTATACTTACAAGCAGCTGCTGCCCCGCGTTTGTAGACTATGTGCATAAGAGCTTCCCAAAACTTGTAGATTATATATCCCACAACCTATCACCTATGGCTACAATAGCTAAATACATTAAAGAGAACGACCCCGGCGCTAAGACTATATTTATAGGCCCATGCAATGCCAAGAAGGCGGAGTTTCAAAAGCCCGAAGTAGCCCCCTATGTTGACTGTGTGGTTACATTTGTAGAGCTGCAAGCGCTGCTTGATAGTAAGGATTTGGATATAACCACCATGGAGGAGGATGTACTTGACAACGCCTCCTACTTTGGAAGGATATTCGCAAGAAGCGGCGGGCTATCCGATGCCATAGTACAGGGCGTTAAGGAAATTGGCGACCCCGATTTCGTAGCAAAACCCGTAACCTGCGATGGCATTGCGGAGTGTAGAAAAGCGCTGCTTATGCTTGCCCGAAATAAGCTTAACGGCAACTTTATAGAGGGCATGGCATGTGAGGGCGGCTGTGTAAACGGCGCAGGTATTCTAACGCGCGGAGATAAAAACAGGATAGATCTTGATAAACACAGCAAAACCTCCCAAGAGAAAACCATCACCGAATCCGTATCTCAACTGCCATAGCTTGGTTGCATTCGCAACATACTTGTGAATATTTTAGACTTATACTCTCCCTATAAGGAGGTATGCTTACTATGAAGAAATTTATTACATTTATTACTACTATTGCCATGCTCTTTACTATGGTATTTAGCGTAGCTGCAGAGGAAACGCCCGTAAGGCTTGGAGGGCTTAAGGGAGCAACTACTATGAGCCTTGTTAAATTGTTGGACGACAACGAAAATGGCAAGGCATCTCAAAAATATGACTTTACTATGGCAGTAACCGCGGATGAACTGACACCCCTTTTTATTAAGGGTGAAATGGATATAATAGCCGTGCCTACAAACCTTGCAAGCGTGCTATATAACAAGCTTGAAGGCAATGCCAATCTGCTTGCAATAAGCGCAACGGGCGTACTATATGTTGTAGAAAAAGGCGAAGAAAACATTAAATCGCTTAAAGACCTTAAGGGCAAAACCGTATACGCAACAGGCAAGGGCACAACCCCTGAAATGGCTATGCGCTATCTATTGTCAAAAGAAGGTCTATCGCTTGATGAAGATATAGACATGGTATGGCTAAGCGAGCCCACGGAAGCCGTGGCGAAGCTAAACGGGCAGGAAAAGGGAATTGCCCTGTTGCCCCAGCCCTTTGTAACGGTAGCTCAAAAAAGCGTTGAAGGGCTTAATATAGCCATAAGCCTTGATGAAGAGTGGAAAAGGCTTGGCGATGGCAGTATGCTAACAACTGCCTGCGTTGTTGCGAGGAAAGACTTTGTACAGAATAATCCAGAAAAAGTGGAACTTTTCCTTAAAGACTTTGCAGGCAGCGTGGAGTTTGTAAACAGCGATACAGACAGCAGCTCTCAATTAATTGAAAAATATGACATTATAAAGGCTCCCATAGCTAAAATCGCCATACCCTACTGCAATATAAGCGCAATCACAGGGAATGACATGAAAAACGCCGCATCAGGCTACCTTGAAGCGCTTTTTTCTCTCAAGCCTGAAAGCGTAGGGGGAGCGCTCCCCACGGATGATTTCTACTACGGTGCAGAATAAAACACGCAGTATAATAAGCTTCGCCGCAGCTGTCCTAGTATGGCAGCTTGCGGCGAGCATTTTAAATGAACCGCTTCTTCTATCATCGCCTATCGATGTAATAAAGCGCATGGCGACCATATGGAAGGAGCCTTACTTTTTTCACAGCATATATGTATCCGCAAAGAATATATTTATAGGCTTTTTTACTGCGCTTTTTTTGGCTGTGCTCCTTGGCGCAATAAGCGCAAGATACCGCTTTTTTGAAACACTGCTTATGCCATATCTACTTAGCATGAAGGCTGTGCCCGTTGCGTCTTTTGTAATACTTGCGCTTCTTTGGTTTAAGGCGGAGAGGCTTTCCATATTTATATCCTTCCTAATAGTATTTCCGGTTATATATAAAAACACGGTAGAAGGCATACGCAGCGTTGACATTAAGCTGCTTCAAATGGCTAAGCTTTTTAATGTTCCCCTTAAAAGGAAGATAAGAATGCTGTACCTGCCTAAACTGCGCCCCTATATGGTGAGCGCCCTTTCAAGCTCCATAGGTATGGCATGGAAGGCGGGCATAGCGGCAGAGCTTATAGCAAGGCCGGATTTTACCATAGGGCAAAGGTTGTATGATTCCAAGGTATATTTAAGCACGGCGGATTTATTCTGCTACACGCTTATAATAATATTACTAGGCTACCTTTCGGAAAAAATAATACTCGCCATAACGCAGCGTTTAACTGAGGGCAAATACATATGAAGCTTATAAATATAGAAAAGAGCTTTGGCGGCAGAAAAACAATAGATAATTTTAGCCTTGAAATAAAAAAGGGCGATATTATATGCCTAACAGGCGCCTCTGGCATAGGCAAGACTACGCTGCTTAATATAATAATGGGCTTTGTAAAGCCCGATAGCGGAGAAATGATAGATATACCCGAAAAAATATCCTGCGTATTTCAGGAGGATAGGCTTATATACGGATTATCCGCTATGGACAATATACGCTTTGTTACGGGAAACAATATTAGCGAAGAAGAAATGATAAGCTATTTTAACATGCTTAACTTAACTAAAAAACAGGCTTACCAAAAAGCTGAAAAGCTTTCAGGCGGAGAAAAAAGGCGTGTAGCGCTTCTGCGCGCGCTTTTATACCCTTCAGAACTATTGCTGCTTGATGAAGCCTTTAAAGGGCTAGACGATGATAATAAAAAAGCCGCAATAGATTTAACGCTTAAAAAAGCGCATACAATAATTGCCGTAACCCACGAGAAGGACGAGATAGCCTTGCTGTCTGGCAGAGAGCTTAGCCTTGAAAGTACAATCAAATAAGGCTACAATAGTATAAGGAGGCGATGAAATGCGTAACCTTAGTATGCTAACAGACTTATATGAACTAACCATGATGAGCGGCTATCTGAATGAAAACATGGAAAATCGCATAGCCGTGTTCGATATGTTCATAAGGGGTGAGAAGGGCAAGCAGAGCTATGCGCTTATGGCGGGCGTAGAGCAGCTTATAGACTATATAGAAAATTTACACTTTTCAAGTGATGATATAGCCTACCTTAAATCCCTAAATATTTTTAACGATACATTCTTAAAGCGGCTTGAAACATTTAGCTTTACAGGGGATATAGACATAGTGCCTGAGGGCAGTATAGTATATCCAAATGTACCGCTAGTTAAAGTACAAGCGCCGCTTTTTGAAACCCAGCTTATAGAAACCGCGCTGCTTAACATTATAGGGCACCAGATGTTAATAGCCACCAAGGCGCACAGGATATGTTTGCAAGCTAGGGGCGATGCTGTTATGGAATTTGGTGTTCGCCGCGCGCAGGGTCCGGATGCGGGCATATACGGCGGTAGGGCTGCTGTAATAGCGGGTTGCTCCTCAACCTCTAATGTGCTATGCGGGCAGATGTTTGACATTGCCGTTAGCGGCACACACGCGCACAGCTGGGTTATGTCCTTCCCTGATGAATTAAGCGCATTTAGGGCATATGCTAAAACATTCCCCGATAACTGCCTGCTGCTTGTAGATACTTACGATACTTTAAAATCCGGCGTTCCAAACGCTATAACAGTATTTAAGGAGCTTAGAGAAAAGGGTCATGAGCCAAAGGGCATAAGGCTGGATTCTGGCGACCTTGCGTATTTAAGCATAGAAGCAAGGAAAATGCTTGATAATGCCGGCTTTGAAAATACTCTTATATGCGCAAGCAATGACCTTGATGAATATTTAATTAGGGAGCTTAAGGCGCAGGGCGCTAAGATAGACCTTTGGGGCGTAGGCACTAAGCTTATAAACGGGGCGGATATATTTTCCCTTGGCGGAGTGTATAAGATGAGCGCTATGGAAGACGAAAACGGCGTATTGCAGCCTAAGATGAAGATATCGGATAACCCCGAAAAAATAACACTTCCGGGAGAAAAAGAAGTATACAGGCTGTACGATGAAAAGGGCATGGCTATTGCGGATTACATATGCCTTGCTGGAGAAAGCATAGAAAAACCCCTTACCATATTTGACCCTGATGAAACATGGAAGCGTATGACGCTTGAAAACTTCAGTTACAAAAAACTTAGCGTGCCACTTTATAGAAAGGGCAAGCTCGTATACAATAAGCCAACGCTCAACGAAATAACAGAGTACAGAAAGGCGGAAGAAAAAACCTTCTGGTCGCAGTACTTTAGATTACACAACCCCGAACGCTATAAAATAGACCTATCCCGTCCACTTTGGACGCTTAAAAACGATATTATTAACGAGCATAAGGCGCAATAACTCACTATAAATAAAAGCGCAGGGACTAATAATCAAACCCCTGCGCTTTATTATTTTTTAGCTTAACAGCTTATATGCTATACTACCTGCCGCTATACTTTACATCGCTCCACCCTTCATTTTTTTCAAACTGGTCTTTTATAAAAGGGCATATGGGGCGTATTTTTTTGCCCTTTTGTCTAGCAGCGTCAACAAGCGTTACCAACATTTGTTTTGCTATGCCCTTGCCCTTATATTCGGGCTCTACAAATGTATGGTTTGCAGCCCATATGTCATTAAACTCATTATACTTGCTCTCGCCTATAAGATTTTCGCCATCATACGCGGCTACACGCTTATTGTTTTCTTCGTAAACTATGTTCATTCTCTATCCTCCGCCCAGTAGAGCGCAGCCCTCACCGCCCTTTGCCAGGCCTTAAGCGCAAGGTGCCTGTCCTCTTCTTTCATCTTAGGGTTAAACTCATCCTGCGCTTCCCATACAGAGGCAATTTCATCAAGCGATTTATACATGCCAACAGCAAGCCCTGCAAGTAGCGCCGCTCCAAGGGCAGTGGTTTCAAGCACTTCAGGGCGTATAATCTTTACATTCATAATATCGCTCTGGAATTGCATCAAAAAGCGGTTTGCGCTTGCGCCGCCATCTACCTTTAGGGATTCGGGAAGGGAGCCTAAATCCGCAACCATAGCATCGAGCAGGTCCTTACTCTGGTAGGCTATGCTCTCAAGCGCTGCTCTAACTATCTGCGCGCTGTTTGTACCCCTTGTCATGCCTACTATTGTGCCCCTTGCGTACATGTTCCAATGCGGCGCTCCAAGACCTGTAAACGCAGGCACAAGATAGGCTCCGCCGCTATCGGGTACAGATAACGCGGCTTCCTCGCTCTCTGGTGCGGAAGATATAAGCTTTAATTCATCCCTAAGCCACTGCATGGTAGCGCCGCCCATGAATATACTGCCTTCAAAGGCATATGTGGGCTTGCCGTTTAGCCGCCATGCGGTAGTAGTTACCAGCCTGTTTTCGGATTTTTTAAACTCCTCCCCTATGTTCATAAGCATGAAACAGCCTGTGCCATAGGTGTTTTTCGCCATGCCAGTCTTAAAGCAGGCTTGCCCAAAGAGCGCGGACTGCTGGTCGCCAACAAGCGCGCCTACAGGTATTGGTACGCCAAGTATTTCATCATCTAAAAAGCCCATTATCCTTGCCGTATCCACTACCTGCGGCAGTATAGCGCGCGGAATATTGAATATGTTTAGCAATTCATCGTCCCAGCTTTGGGTGTGCAGATTATACAGCATGGTGCGGGAAGCGTTTGTAGCGTCGGTTACATGGGGGTGTCCCTTAACTAGGTTCCATGCAAGGAAACTGTCTACGGTACCAAAGCACAGCTCCCCATTTTCCGCCCTCTCGTGCAAGTTTAACTTATCAAGTATCCACTGTATTTTAGTTGCGGAAAAATAGGCGTCCGGTATAAGCCCCGTTTTGTCGGTTATTATGTCCGACTTGCCTTCAGCCACTATTTTTTCTACAAGGGGCGCTGTGCGTCTGCACTGCCATACTATTGCATTGTACAAGCATTTACCGCTTTTCCTATCCCATACAAGAGTAGTTTCCCTCTGGTTTGTAATGCCAATAGAGGCTATCTCGGCGGGGTTAATTTTTGCTTTTCTAACTGCGCTTCTTAGAGATTCCACCTGTGAGAACAGTATATCGTCAGGGTCATGCTCTACCCAGCCGGGCTTTGGATAGTGCTGCTTAAATTCCATAGACGCAGATGCCATAAGCTTGCCCTCGGGGGTAAATATTACAGCCCTTGATGAGGTTGTGCCTTGGTCCAGTGCCACAAGATATCTCTTATTCATTTTTTTCTCTCCTTACAATACTATATTATATTTAATTCAGCGTTTCTTGTGCGTCTTTTCCGCTTTTGCATTGCATTACTAAGCCAGCATAGGATCCACTATGCTTCCTTCACGAAGCTTTACCAAGCCGAAAAAACCACTGCAATAAAACCGCTGCCCTTAAAGCAAAATAGTACTAATCTATCCTTATGCCGTAGATTTTAGGTTCCTTAGAGCAGCTTGCAATTACGAGTATATCATCGTATACTGCGGGGCTTGCGTCTATATTGCAGTTGAGTTCAAGCGTGCAAGTTATTTGGCCATCTCTGGCACTTAGCATAATTAGCTTGCCCTTATAATCCGCCTGTATTATAAAGGCTTCGCCGGTCTTAGAGTATACTGCAACAGGGGATGAAATGGCTTCGTTTTCCATTGATACGCTCCATATTACATCGCCGGTAGCTTTATTTAGGGCAAGCAGTTTTGCTCCTCCGCCATCTACATTGCTAACGGTAAAGAACACAAGGTCGCTTATGCTCTTTTCGCCTATTACGGGGCTTGCCTTGACCCCTGCTCTTTCGGATTTGTCATACTTAGCTTTAACCGCTTGGCTCCATATTTGTTCGCCCGTTGCGGCGTTTAGGCAGCGTATATACGCCTCTCCCTTTTTGCGGCTCCTGTTGTGTACTGTTGTTCCTGTGTAGAGATAAAGAGAACCGTCCGCCTGTAAATCAAGCGCTATTGCGGCGTCTGTATTATCCCCGGCGTCAAAAAGCCATACGGTTTTCATAGTGGTGGAATCTACGCAGCGGATATAGCCCTGCTTGTCAGCGGCGAATATGTACTGCCCGTACATAGCAACAGAGCTTTCAAGGCTTACCGATGGGTTCTCCTGCTTGCCCTTGCCCCTTTGGTAGAGCACCTCAGGGCTTATGGATAGTTTCATTGCGTCTTTGTTGGCAAAGTCAAACTCGCTATTTAGCTGTACTGTGTACAGAAGCCCGTTTTCCCCGCCTATTATCATGCTGTCTGAAGTTCTGTCAAACAGCGCAGTGCCATCAAAGGCTCCGTTTGTCGCATACTGTACCTGCTTTGTAGATTTTCTGCCGTTAATAAACAGCAGCTGCTCGCTGTTTAGCAGATTGTACACATAGAAACCTATATCGCCTGTTTTGCTTGCAAGCTTAGATATACCCTGCCCAAAGGCTAGTATTGGTCTACCCTGCGGGTCTACGCTTGCGCTGCTCTTTAATGGGTAACCTATGTTTATCTTATCGCGGGTTGGCTTGCCGTCGCTTAAGTCAAAGAAATATACATTGCCGTCCTGCGCGGGGAGTATTACTTCGCGCAGAGGGGATACGGCTTTTTTATCATCGTATATGTTCATGGCTTCGCGTAATTCTTTAGACCACTTAATTATTGCGGGCTGACCAGTCCAACCTGCGCCGTGCAGAGTGCCGCTGCCTGTTCTAAGTGAACCTAAATCTGCCTCCCACATAACTTGCAGCTGTTTTCTTATAATATCCACATCGCCATGGGCGGCGTTTTTGTGGAAATTATCTCCCCTGAATGTAAACACTCCGCCAGCGTATGTAGTGTAATTTTCAGGCGCGGGCATGTTGAGTGATCTTTCCCTATTATAATCTTTCTGCGCCTTAGCGCCTATATATACGCTATCATTATAATTTGCGTTTGAAGGCTCGGTGCCTGATACCGCTTCTGCGGTAAAACCAACAGAGGGCAGAGGGGCAATCTTTGCCACTTGGGGCTGCTGCTCGGCAGTATCTTCGCCATCAGCAGCATAATCATCTGTGTCATCACCATCGCCGGAAGTTATTACATCGTCAGGCTCTGCTATAATTTCCATGTTATCGTCTTCCTGCGAAGGTTCTATAGCCGTAAATGTGCTTCCGCCTGTATCGGGTACGGGCGTTTCTAAAGGCTCTGCCGTTACAACAGGGGCAGTAGTTATAATTACAGGTTCATCGCTTGTAGCAAGCTGGCTTTCTGGCATTGTCTGCGTGCTAGGCAGCTGTGGCGCTACCTGCACTATAGCTATCTGCGGCGTGGGTGCTGTTATATTATCCTCAGTGGGGTTTGCAAAGCTTGCTATGGCAGGCTGCGGCGATGGAGTTTCAACAGGAGATGGAATCTCTGTAATAATTGGCTGTGCACTAACAAGTTGCCCTTTTATATCCCCCTCTACTACCGGCGGCTGGGTAATCAGGGGCGGCGGCTCTGTGGGCTTGGTTATGTTAAGTTGTATGCCCTTGCCGTCGGATATCCATATATCCTTATCCAGCACACTTGCGTATACTACGCCTTCAAACTCTTCATCAAATATTACAGTGTATGTCCATATTTTGCGGCTCTCATCCCTTGAGTTGCTTGTACCCACTATTACATTGCCGCTTTCATCGCGAAGGCGTACATTTTCTACAGGTAAATCAGTGGTTATGGTAAATACATTCCTGCCGCCTGTTAAACCGTAGGGCTCTGCGGTTTCAAATTTTACTATATTTGGTCTTGGCTCCTCCTTGCCTATAAGCTTATCTATAACGGAGGCAACGGGCTTTCTAATTTCCCCAAGCACACCATCCTGCGGCACAACAAAATAAATTAGGCTTACCGCAAGTATTATAAAGCCTATAAGCCCCATAAACACATATGGCCAACGCCTTGGGCGCTCCGGCTCGTAATAATCCGGCTGGCTGCCTATGCGCATACCAGGGGGGAAGCTGTCATAATTATCGTATGAGGGGGGGATTTGTTCCCTCGCCTGACCGCTTCTCAGCGGAAGCGGAGCCGTTTCCTCTCTTGGAATCTGTCTTTCCTGAGAGGTTATATTCTTATGCCTGTCCGCTCTGCGCCGCCTTGGTGGACGGTTCATGTTTGGGTTTGACAAATTATACTCTCCTTTCAAGGATTGCTTATACTATGTTGCTTTTAGAACAGCGATTTTATTGCAAAGGATTCTTTCGGTTTGTTAAAGATTAGTGAATCAGGCTAATGTACCTTATGCTGACTGAGTAAGGCAAAAGTAGAAAATACGCACGAGAAAACGCTAGGTTAAAGGCAATATAGTATCAAAAACTTATGCGCTCCTCAATATATTCCTTAAGAGCGTCTATCTTTATACGCTCCTGCTGCATACTGTCCCTATCGCGCACGGTGACTGTATCATCTTCAAGGGTATCAAAGTCTACAGTTATGCAGAAGGGCGTGCCGATTTCATCCTGCCTGCGGTATCTCCTGCCTATGGAACCGGATTCATCATAATCTACCATGAAATATGGAGCTAGCAGGTTGCGTACCTCCCTTGCCTTATCGCCTAGCTTATTCTTTTGCAACGGCAATACGCAGGCTTTGTAGGGAGCAAGCGCGGGGTGGAACCTCATAACCGTGCGGCTGTCGTTATCGTCAAGCTGCTCTTCCTCATATGCATTGCATAGGAATACAAGCAACATACGGTCTACCCCAAGGGAGGGCTCTATTACATAGGGAATATAGCGCTCGTTTGTAATGGGGTCTACATATTCTTGGTTTACTCCGCTGTGGTTCTGGTGGGCAGTTAAGTCGTAGTCGGTGCGGTTTGCAACGCCCCATAGTTCTCCCCAGCCAAAGGGGAAAAGGTACTCAAAATCGCTTGTGGCTTTAGAATAGTGGCTTAATTCTTCCTTGGAATGGTCGCGAATCCTTAGCCTATCTTCTTTTACGCCAAGCTTTAGCAGCCATTCACGGCAGAAGTTGCGCCAATAGTCAAACCACTGCATATCATCACCCGGTTTACAGAAGAACTGAAGCTCCATCTGCTCAAATTCTCTTGTTCTAAAAATAAAGTTGCCGGGCGTAATTTCATTTCTAAAAGATTTACCTATCTGCCCTATACCCATAGGCAATTTGCGCCTTGTGGTACGCAGCACATTTTTAAAGTTTACGAATATACCCTGAGCGGTTTCGGGGCGCAGGAACAGTTCCGCCGCGCTCTCCTCCGTAACTCCTTGATGGGTTTTAAACATAAGGTTAAACTTGCGCACGCGGGTAAAATCACTCTTGCCGCAAGATGGGCAGGGGATATTGTTTTCGGCAATATAGTCGCTTAAATCGTCATCGCTCATAATATCCGCACGCACGCTTATATTGTTCTTTTTAGCCCAGTCTTCCACCATATTATCGGCGCGGAAACGCTCCTTACAGGCTTTGCAATCTATAAGCGGGTCATTAAAAGTGCCTACATGGCCTGAGGCAACCCAAACCTCTCTATTCATAAGTATGGCGGCATCTATACCTACATTTGTTTCAGATTCCTGTACGAACTTCTTCCACCATGCTTTTTTAACATTGTTTTTAAGCTCAACGCCCAAGGGTCCATAATCCCAAGTGTTGGCAAGCCCGCCATACAGCTCGCTGCCGGCGTATATAAATCCGCGCCCCTTGCATAGGGCGACAAGTTTGTCCATAGTAAGTTCTGGCATATCAAAAAAACCCCTTTCAGTAGTGCTATTATTGTAGCCCTAGGCTATGTTTATGTCAAGAAAACTGAGGTTTTGTAGACTCCACATTGTTACAATTTAGGTTTGTATTCCGGCTTTTTGAGTGATACAATACTACTAGTCAGCAACAAAGGAGGGATAATTTGCTTAAAGATTTATTTACTTCGGCGCACTTTCCGCCTAACAAGTCTTCAGAAATAAGAATACAAAGGAACAGAACTAGGTCGGTACTGCTGCGCGCGGGAAACCTTGTATCAAACTCAAGAAACGAATTAAAAGGCGTAAACGCCAGAGTGTACGATAAAGGCATGTACGGCTTCGCTTCCGCAAATGAAATAAGCGGCGAAGCCATTGACCATACTGTTAAATGCGCGGGCGATAATGCCCATTTCCTAGGGGAAAGGGTACACCTAAACGCTAATAATCTCCCGGCTATTAAAAAGGGAGAGAGAGAACCTGACAGTAAAATGCTCGACTTACCTCAAAAAGTATACATAGATTATCTAAATGAGCTAAATTCCATAATAGAAAAGCGCTATAAAAACCTATTAAGCAACACGCTTAGAGTCAGCTGCGATTCTATGGAAAAGATAATCCGCACTTCAGATGGTATGAACGCGCATTTAGTAGCTCCAAGATCTTATGTATATGTTGTTTTAATGGCGGAATCAAAAAGCGGCGCTCCGGTTGACATTTTTAAGGCACTGGGCGGCAGCGGCACTTTTGATGAACATTTTACTAGCCCTGAGCTGCTCATCGAGGAGCTTGATACGCTCTATGAAAAACTCATGAAAAAGGCTGAGGGCGTACATGCCGATGCGGGCAAGAAAACCTGCGTGCTATCCGGCGAACTTACAGGTATGCTATCGCATGAAGCTGTAGGGCACACAGTTGAGGCGGATTTGGTGCTTGGCGGCTCCGTAGCAAGGAATCTACTTAACAAACAAGTTGCAAGCGAGCTTGTTAACATGGTGGACTATGCCCATACCGCACTTGGAAAGCCCGCTCCCCTGCCAATATATGTAGATGATGAAGGCGTTGAAGCTAAGGACGCTCTTCTAATTGAAAACGGCATACTTAGAACCTATATGGTAAACAGGGATTTAGGCAGCAAACTAGGCATAGAACCTGCGGGCAACGCAAGGGCGTATTCATTTAGGGATGAACCTTTAATCCGCATGAGAAATACCGCGATTGTACCGGGCGACAGCAAAATTGAAGATATGATTTCATCTATAGACGATGGTTATTATCTGCTGTCTTCCGGCAACGGTCAGGCAGATATGACGGGTGAATTTATGTTCGGCATAACCGAAGGCTACGAGATTAAAAACGGCAAGATAGGAAGGGCTCTGCTTGAAACGACAGTATCCGGCATCGCTTTTGAAATGCTAAAAACCGTCAGTATGGTTGGGGATACAATGCACTGGAACTCTTCCGGCTACTGCGGTAAAAAACAGATGATATCCGTAGGCCTTGGCGGTCCTGCTATTAAATGCGAAATAAGCATAGGAGGCAGATGATGGAAAATATTTTTAAACTTGCTGAAAATGCGGTAAATGAACTTGTAAAAAACGGCTCCGGCAGTGCAAGCGCAAGCTGCTACAAGGGCGAACTTAATGAGCTAAATGTAGACGCGGATGAGTTTTCCCTTCTACGCACCACCTTTGACAGCACGCTTTCCCTAAGCTGCATAAAACAGAACCGCAAGGGGAGCGTATCGGGTAATGATTTAAGCGAAGAAGGCGTAAAAGCTCTTGTAGATGAATGCTTACTATCTTCAGATAGCGCGCCAGAGGATAGCGCCTGGGAAATGTGCTCTACCCCAAATAAAAAGGAATACAGCTTCGGCACCCCCTGTAATAAGGATAAGATGTTTGAGCGCGCGGAGGAGTTTCTGCTTAATGTTAAAAAGGAATACCCGCTTGTTACTTTAGAGCAAATGATAATAAGCCACTGCCAAAGCAGCAATATCTACCTTAACAACCATGGCGTAAGGTATGATACTTCCTGCGGATTTTACCATATTATGATTACCGTATTAGGCAGGGAAGGCGAAAAAAGCTCCTCTATGAGCTACTGCTCAAGAAGGCTTTATGATTTGGATAAGCCAATAATAGAAATATCCGGTCTAAGGCAGCTTATAAGCAGCGCAGAAAAACAGATACACACAGTACCTTTTGTAGGCAAAGGCGAATACCCTGTAATACTCGCCCCCGACACTGCGGGTGAATTTGTGTACTACGCGCTTTCAAACTTCGCTTCCGGCGGCTCTCTGCTTTCAGGCACAGCCATATGGAAGGATAAGCTGGGTAAAGATGTTGTGGATAAAAGAATAAACATATCCATAGACCCATTCCACCCATCTATAGTGTCGCCTACGTTGTATACTTCGGAAGGCTATGAGGCTAAAGGCTACGATATTATAAAAGACGGCATGTTAAACAGCTTCATAATAGACAGATACCACGCAAATAAACTAGGCATGGAAGCTTCCCCCACAGACGGCTCTGAAGCCATAATAGCCCCCGGGGATACTAGCCTTGTAGACCTTATATCAGGCATAGATAAGGGTATACTTGTTGAGCGCTTTTCAGGCGGCATGCCCGCAATAGATGGAGAATTTTCAGGCGTAGCCAAAAATGCTTTCCTAATTGAAAAAGGCAAGATAACTTCCGCGCTTTCCGAAACAATGATATCCGGAAACCTCGAAAAATTGTTCAACTCCATAATAGGCATATCCAAAGAAACGATAGAGGACGGCGGCTCGTCAAAGCCATATATGGCTGTTGATGGTATTACTGTTTCAGGGGTGTAGCATAATACAAATCGCACAGATAAACCAAGCGCCGCAGGCAATGCCTGCGGCGTGTTTTGTTTACTTTTAGCTGTAGACGAAATTATTTTGCGTAAATACGCAAAATAATTTCGAGTTGCATTGTTTGAGCGACCATTTAAAAATAATAAAGTTTTATTGTAAAACTAATTTAAAAAGAGTTGTAAACACAAACGCAGAGAGGTACATTAAAAATGACTATTACCTAACAACATTTCTTCCAAACGTACAGCAACACTAATACTGATATGTAATGCCCCTTTGTCAAGGGGGTCTGATCCTTGAAAAGATCATTTACCAAAATGCATGGAAGCCCATTGATACAAATCCGGCCTTGGCCATTCTGATATACGCGGATTGGATA
>JAAYRU010000059.1 GCA_012518615.1 Christensenellaceae bacterium
ACATCGGATGATCTTTGCTGTAATCTGTACCGCTGACCAGTTTGTCTTTGAGTATGAGATCGTACAGCCCGCTTGCGGCTTGGTATGGGGTTAAGTTTTCGCCAGAGTCGCTCTCAAGTAGAGATGTGAAAAGAACGCCTTCAACAATCTGTTCATCAACAATATTGTCGCCTCTGCCAAGGTCAAGCAATGAGCCTACAAGTTGATTCCCTGTATCTGATATAAGGTAAACATTTTGGCTTTCTAAATCGTAGTCAACTGCATATTCCCAGGCTTTCGTGTTAAACACACCGCTTACTGAAAGCAGGTAACATTCTTTGCCTTCTATGTCTGTTACATCCACGCAAGTTATAGACATAGGCTCTTTCTCACTGTAATCCGTACCTTCTGCCAACTTGTCTTTTAGTATGAGTTCAAACAGCCCGCTTGCGGCTTGATATGGGCTAAGGTTTTCACCCGAATCACTCTCTAGTAGAGATGTGAAAAGAACGCCTTCAACAATTTGTTCATCAACCATCAAGTCGCCATCGTCAGAATCCAATTCATCTTCCCCTCTGCCGCCGGCGTGGCTTAAAAAGAACACACTGCCTTCATATGGTTGGTCTATAGGAAGTACCGTCAGACCTTGCGTTGCCATATCTTCCGGGTTCGGAAATGTGACTGGCTGCTCTTCCGATTGGTAATGGACAGTTGTTATTTCCATGTTGCGCTTGAGTGTGCTTAATAGGCTATCCATCATAAACCAGTTAAGGCTCACTGCATCATAAAAGCGGAAACCTTCCTTGAATTCGCGGTCATCAATCCCAGCTATGAGCGTAGAATCTTTTGACCAGTCAACAATTACACTTTCGTCATCAGGGAATAATACATCGTTTAGTGTGAAGTCTAAACCCGTCCAATCAGACAATCCGTCTGCAAGCGCAAAGGCAATAAGTGACTGAGATGCGGGTTCATTTTCAACCGGCATGGTTATCTGTTTTTCCTCTATGGCGCCGCCTGAGAAACCACCCGAAAAGTCGGCACACAAGGTCAGGCTGAGTGTTTCTCCGGACGTTTGAGCAGCGCTAGCGCAAACGCATAATGAGATTATCAGTATCAGCAGAATTGGAAGTACATTTTTTTTGATTTTCATATTTCATCTATCCTTTCTTACACTATGATAAAAACTTTTTCTTTCAGTACATTCTTTTCAAAATTTAAGTATTGAATAATATTAGAAGTCCTGCGGTATGCTTTATCCTTGAAATCCCTGGCTTTATTGCCAGTGATTCGTTAAGGGCTTTTAGAACTCCTAGCAAGCGCGACAACTTCTACGCAAAGGCAAAGCGCTAGCACGAATGCGGAAAAGAGTTAGAATTTGCGAGAAAACATTTTACACCTCCTTGTTTTATCTCATCCCTAGAATAATCTAAAAATATATTTGGGGGAATACCCGTTTTTCGAAAAAAAAGTCTATAATTTGTAGTAAAGTTTTTCACATAGATTATTCAAAAAGAACATTTTTTTAATAAATGCAAAATAGCACTTATAATAAGATTTGAGAGTCAAGCAACCATTAACAAAACAGAAAAGTACAATCATCTGACCTTGTTTATTACGCTAACTTCATCTTCATTCCTCACAATTAGGCTGTTCACTCCTTGTTTGTATAAACAACATACTGCTTGTTTTAAAAGTAAACTCTGCAGTGTAATATTCATTTGGAAACAGCCTTAAAGTATTACGCTTCTTCTCCATTTTTCCTATTGTATTTTCATATTAACTGCTAATTTATTGCTGTACCTGTAGCAACCTTACCATCGGTTATAACATGATCAACAAGAATTTCGTCCTGTGTAAGCATGAAGTATTTGTTCCAACCAATACTACAGGGCAAGCCAATTTCATCACTCCATGTAATATCTAAAAAATAGGTACCGGAATCTAGCTTAACAATATTCCACATATGGGCTGCATTCCCTCCAGCAATGCCATCTACGGTTTCGCACCATAAGTTTGCTTTTTGACACAAATACAAGAACCCCCTTGAATACCCCTGACAGATGGAATGTCCGCCTATTATAGCTCCATATGCGGTTCCAACTTGCCACCCCCATTTTACTTCATAAGCATATGATGTGATGAGCGAAATAACCGAAGCCAGATAACGATATTTATCATAGGTCGAATATTCTTGTGGCATACGCACTATAATTCGGTTACAAACCGCTTCAAAACGCAAAATTTCTTCATGAAGTGAAACTAAATCAGCAGAATTATTTTCTGCATCACAGGGCATAATATATATGGTCTCCAGCGCAGTAGTGATTTTTCCCTCTGTAACATCGCGTAAAATAAAATAATTTTCAATTTCGGGATGGTCGTTTTTTAAAGCACCGTATACAACGAGTGCCATGTCCATACCCTCGTATCCATACTTTGCAACAGTATAAGAGTAGGGGTTAAGACATTGTGCATTATTGAGCATTTCATCATACATGACTTTTTCTTCCTGACTTAGGTTGTCATATAAGAGCTTTTTCTCATATACGAATGTAACATTGGACAGCAGTCTACGATCAGCATCAATAAGCGCAATCGCTTCATCAATATATGGGTCAACAAAGTTGAAAGCATCCTTTTCCGTATTCGGCACAATAGTCGGCATAATGACCACACCGGATTCCCGTATTGATGAAGATGAAGGCCTACTTGCTGTAGCCGTGGATTCGTTTGAAGTTCCATTTGCTACTAATGTATGTATTGATTTCTGTCCTAAACAATCATAAGACACAATAATGTTCAAAACGAGTGTTACAGATAATACAACAAAAAACGGTTTTTTAGCTTTACGGATTGTTGCTATGTGAAACAATACACCACAAGTACATGTGAAAATGATTATTGCTATTATCCAAAGGTTCATAATTAGTTTCTCCTAAAACTTAAAGTGTATTTAGCATTTTTTCTCATATTACCAAAACCTGGCATAAAACTGACTAGGTATTATTTCAAGGCTCCAGTGGGTATATGAGCATTTATCTGGTCCGGTTATTAAAAAGTGACAATGTGTTTATATTCAAGCAATCCCCAGCCATATCGCTAGGGATTCCTTGATAGGTTCTATACTCTCTTTGAGCGCGTCGACTTACTACGGCAACACTATACCGAAATCGCGCGTGAATATATCTGTATTTTCGATGAACGCTGTAAACTGCTCTCGGTCACCCTCAATGTTTACCTCTTCACTGATGACCTTGGTGTTAACCATCTTTACAAAATCTATCTTCGATGCACTTACGGTAATGTCCGCCTCAGGCAGTACATCCTCCGCATCCGCTATACGATAATTAATAACAGAATGACGAACTATTACATGCGCCTGCTCAAGCGAGTCTGTCAGTATCACATTGAAAGTAAAATCATCTTCCTGCGACTTAATTCCATCATACATAACAGCTAAATAGTCTATTATCAATTCAAGGGTCATAGCGCTGACCATGTCCACAGATGTAAATTGATAATCCGATGCCGGCGGTGTGCCATGGCGCAGCTCTGTTGCGCCTTGGATATAGGCATTGCGCCAGATAGCAGACTCTGCCTGGTAACCAAGCTGCTCAAGCGCGTCGGCTAGCAGCGCGCGCGCCGACATATTATCAGGATCAGCAAACACCACCCTGTTTAGGACCTCAGCAACCCAGGCGTATTCGCCGTTATCAAAATCTCTCTTTGCCAGAGCCAGAATCGACTCAGCGCCACCCATGTACTCAACATATTTCTTAGCTGCATCCTCCTGCATAAGCGGATTGAGATTTGACGGGTTCGAATCATAGAAGCCAAGATACCTCTGTGCAACTGCACGAGCGTTGTGGCTGACCGTGCCATAGTATCCGTGCGTAGTCCATTCTTTTTCAAGGGCGGGCGGCAATTTCACCATGCGCCCAACTTCATTAAGCGTATAGCCCTTGTTTAGCAGATTTAGGGTGCGGTCATGGATGAATTTATATATATCACGATGGTTTTCTAGGTAGGTGATACAGGTTTCGTTGCCATAGCGCGGCCAGTTGTGGGAGGAACATATATATTCCATATCTGGCCAGTTGACAATCGCCTCGTCGATATATTTCGCCCAAGCAAGCGCATCACGAATCTCCGCGCCTCTTAGGGTATAGACGTTATGCAACGTACCGTTTACGTTCTCCGCGCCAAAAAGTGTCTTATACTTGGGAATATAGGTGTTCATCTCGGCAGGCGCTTCGGTGCCCGGTGTCAACTGAAATTGAACCTCAAGCCCATCCACCACAACCGACTGGTTTACTTTAATCACATCGGTAGGCGCAATCAGAGTAGAAGTTATGCCGTAGGTACTCTTGCCTAGCCCCGCGTCAACCGCGCCTTGCTGACCTGGGCGCTCGGCGGAAAACTGATACACGGCACGCCTTCCCATAGCTGCACCTGCATATATGTTCTCGGAGGCAACTTTCTCCATGAAACCATCGGGCGCGAACACTCGCACTGAACCGTTTGCAACCTGCTCTTCAGTTACGAACATTTTTACACCGCTATAGTGGTCGGAATGGGTGTGCGAGTAGGAGATTGCGTATATTGGACGCACACCAAGGTTTTTTTCAACTAGATCAAGCGCTGCCTTGGCGCATTCCGTGCTGGTCGAAACATCCATTACGAACCAACCATTATCAGTCTCAACGAAGGTTACATTAGCTATCGAGTAACCTCTAACCTGGTATACGCCGTCTGTAACTTTGTAAAGACCATAGTTAAAGTTCAGCCTCGATTCTTCCCATAGCGAGGGATTTACACTGCCTGTGTATTCATCGGTATCTAGAAAGCCATACATCTCTTCTAGATCGAGCAGCACCACGTTCGGGTCAGTCAGAGAACGAATCTTGCCGTCACCACGGTCAATAAGACCATAAGTTGCAAACTCCTTTTCGCGCGCCAGTCCGGAAAAATAGTTCTCATCGCCAAAATTCAGATTGTACGACACCGTATGTTGAGTCGGTGGTTTGGACTGAAGATCGGGATCGGTCGATGCAGTATCTTGCTGCGTAAGCGCAATCGGTAGATAGGGTGTGGCCATTAGGGCTAAAATAGTTAAACAAGCAAGCATACGTTTCATAAGTTCCTCCTTATTTAGTATAGGGTAATTGATGGAGTTATCATATTAAAAAATAGTTGCGTGTCATTTTTACGCAAGACTCACCAGTAACACCTCCACCAACCTCTCCATATCCTGTCGGATAACACCTACATTGGAGATATACAGAGTTTGTATGTTTTTATGATAATTGAAAAATCAGTTTTTCGGAATACCCGTTTTTGGGTAAAAAAGGCTATATATTTTGAATCTTTAACCGTTGAGAAGGCAATACGGTTATTTATATAAACTTACGCACATAAAAAAGCACTAAAATCGGTGGATAGACAAACAAAATTGTATTAGAATATTTTATGTTTTTATTTGCAGCTACCCTCTCTCTGTGATAAAATAACACAAGTGAAAACAGCTTTTGGCTTTCTTTATTTGAAGAAAGAAAACAGTTGTGGAGCACTTGTTTGTACCGTCTTTTTTTATAACATGTAGGTGAGTATATGGTATCTGCTTAAAATCCCTACGGATGAAATAAACCAATCAAAATTCTATTTGTAGCTAAAGGAATAACCTATGGAGGATAAAGATCAAAAAAGCAAAGGAAGACTCACGCAGGATAATGAGTCTACATACATGTGGCGACTCGGTAGAGGTCCAGATACTATTACGGAATATCTGTTTGGTGAGTCGTTTTTAGACAGTGGTTCATCTGATGAAAAAGCAGTAATGCTCTCCGATGACGAAAAGCACACAATCTCAAAAATGGTGCACTTCTTTTTGCAGGCGCGTTACGATAAGGCATCTGCAGAAGCTGAACGCTGTTTGAGTAGTCCTCACCCTGAGATTCGTATTTTTGCCTTGCTGGCACACGCAGTATCCAATGTGGCACAGAATAATATTGAGGTTGCTCGAAAAAACTTTCAAACTCTACAGCAAGAAGCCAAGTATCCTGAGAATGAGCGTTCTGCTGCACTAAATGATGTTTACCGTTTCATTTTGTCTGTATTTTTCCATTTAGGCGATGATATTACTCCGATTCCGCCAGAAAATCTCTTCCATTGTTCCGAGGGAACCCGGCTCTATACGATGTATGCCCGTTCTTACTCTCTTTATCTTAAACAAGAGTATGCTCAAGCACTGGGGGTTGCTGAGACTGCGTTAATAATAGCTACCGATCGTCACCCGATAATTAGCCTCTATCTTAACGTAACAGCTTCTATGGCGGCTATTAATCTATCTCAATTTGAACAAGCCGACCGTTTTTTCCTTAAAGCATTGGAAATAGCCAAACCTGATGGTTACATTCAGCCGTTTATCGGACATCATGGACCATTACAAGGATTGGTGGAAAAGCATATTCGCGATAAAGAACCTGAACTATATAAAATGATAGCAGAAAATGTGGTACGCTTCAGACACGGATGGACGGAGGTTCATAATCCGCAATCCTCTAACAAGGTAACCACCCTGTTGACACCCTATGAATTTGCCATAGCCATGATGGCTGCCAAAGGGAAAAGCAATCAGGAAATCGCCGATTATTTCTACATTTCAATCAACACTGTGAAGTCCCATCTTTCAGTTGTTTATCAGAAATTGGGCATTACTAAACGCAGTGAATTAGAGAAACACCTTAATAAATAACAAAAAAATAACAGTAAACTTTTAGTTGAGATGAGAGTCATTGAACACCTCAACCATGCCTGTTTTTGCTGAATATTATACTTTTAAAAATTCAAATATTAACAAATGTCATAATATACCGGTATTCGTTCTAGCAGGTATTTTCAAAGCTGGGGTCTTCATTAGTGATTATGTTAGTAATGGTCATCTCTAAAAACTAATGCAAGCCGTGCTAATTTATGGTAGAATTTTATCGAATTAAATATTAGAAGGAGTAGCACTTATGAGCAAACGAATTGTAGTTGCGATGGGTGGAAATGCTATTCTATACAAAGAGGCATCCGCTCAGGCTCAACAACAAGAAGTGATGAACATATGTCATTCCATTGGAAATCTTATAATTGAAGGCTATGAAGTAATTATCACACATGGAAATGGTCCTCAGGTCGGAAACCTTCATTTACAGCAACGTGCTGCCCACAGTACGGAAAATCCTATGTTTCCTTTGGATAGTTGTGTAGCTATGACGCAAGGTAGTATTGGATATTGGCTTCAAAATTCACTTAGTAACATTTTACGCAAATTAGGCAGTGACAGGGATGTAGTTTCTCTTATTACTCAGGTTGAAGTGAATATGGCTGACCCGGCTTTTAGCGCTCCTACCAAACCCATTGGTCCATTTTTATCAAAACAAAAAGCAATTCAGGAAAAAGAAGCAATGGGTGGCACCTACATAGAGGACGCCGGACGAGGCTGGCGCAAAGTTGTTCCTTCTCCAAAGCCTATCGATATTCTCGAAAAAACATCCATAAAAAAACTACTAGACAACGGAACTATTGTAATATGTTGTGGTGGAGGCGGCATCCCTATCATTAAGAACAAGGATGGCTATCAAGGTGTTGAAGCCGTCATCGATAAGGATTTAGTTGCTGAATTGCTTGCAACCGAGCTTGAAGCAGATACCTTGCTTATATTAACCGGAGTAGATAATGTGTATGTGGATTTCGGGAAAGAAACCCAAAGAGCATTATCTCAAGTTAGTAGCTCTGAACTCCGAGAACTGATGATAGAAGGACAGTTTCCTCCCGGTAGTATGCTACCCAAGATTGAAGCAGCCATTCGCTTTACCGAAAGCAAAAAAGGTCGCAGAACCATTATTACTTCAATTAAAAATGCCGGAGAAATAGATAAAGGAAAGGGTACTCACATTATATAGAGTATATATGCAATTTTTATGACAATCTCACTAGCCTTTTGGATAGAGTACACTAAAGTTCGCAAGTTTACTCAGCAGGTTTTACTCAAAAGGTATGTTAAAGCCACTGGAACTCCGCTACAATGTATGTTGTCTAAACATTAAAAAGGAGGAGAAACCAAT
>JAAYRU010000008.1 GCA_012518615.1 Christensenellaceae bacterium
TATTATACCATAACCCAATGTAACAATACAAGAAAAAGAATAAAAACTTGACAAAAAATTAGGCATAAGCCTTATATCTAAATGCGTTTAGAGGTTGATGGACGAGATTTGTCTGTCAAACTAACGACACGCCGCAAAAGGCGAATAATACCCATTAATCTTTTGGCTGCTCCATGTGGGCAGCCTTTTTTTATTTGTACTTGCAAAGTTTAGTTAGCAAGGTTAGAATATAGCATAATATAATTTAAGGAGCATACAATGGATTATAAGCAGGCTGCTAAGGATTTCTGTGAAAACGAAAAACAGTTTCATTTAGGGGTTATACCTACGGAGCAATCAAATCCCATAACTAGAAATTTGAGTGCTGTAATTAGCCGCGATACGGCTGAGGGCGTAAAGTGCATATTAGATGCAGATGTAAATATAGGTCCAGTTGCTAAAAAGGCTTTTGAAAGCGAAGAGTTTATAAGCTTAGTAAATGATATAGCGCGCTGCATGGACGAAGGGAAAACCGTATTATTTTCAAGCGTTGGCGCTTCAGGTCGCATGGCTATACAGCTTGATGCCACATGGAGGCGTTATTTTTTAGAGCTTACGCAAATATTGCCCCAGCATAGTGAAAAATTCCTACAGCTAATGAAAACCACAAATAGCTTTACAACAGGCGGCGATAGGGCGCTTGTTCAGGCGGTTGAAAACTTTGAAGACTATATGAGCTTTGGCGCAAGGCAGATACAGGAAGCGGGCGTTGGCGAGGGGGATGTAGTAATAGCCCTTGCCGAGTGCGGGCTTTCGGCGTCTATAAATGGCTCCGCTATAGAGGCGGATAAGCAAGGCTGCCGCACATATTATCTATACTGCAATCCTAAGGAAATACTGTCTAAACACCTTGAGCGCTGCCGCATGGTATTTGAAAGAGAAAATATTATATTTATGCCGCTTTATGTAGGCAATATGGCGGTTTCAGGCTCAACCCGTATGCAGGTTACGACTGTAGAGCTGCTTGTGGCGGGCGCGGCGCTTGAAATGGCAGCGGACAAATGGCTAAAGGCAAATTTAACTGCTGAAGAATACTCCTGCCTTGGCACTGTTTCGCTAACTGGCGATGAGTACGCGAGTGAATTTGAAAGATTAAGCGACTATTTGCGCAGTGGCGATGCGCTTAAAGGGCTTGCCGAAGCGGTGGAGCTTGAAGCTGATACATACAATAAAGGCGGTTTAATTACATACGCAACCCATGATTATCTTCTTGATATTATGACGGATACTACAGAGCGCCAGCCTACATTTACACTGCCGCCCTTCCGCAAAAAGGGAGAGGAAGGTCCGCTCAGCTGGGCTTATGTAAAAGACCCTCTGTACCCCGGAGATGTCGCGTGGAAGCAGCTTTTCCTGCGCCCCGTAAAAGGCCTTGAATGGACTGTGGAAGATTATATACAGATGAATGCCTCACAGAGCATAATAGACAATCCCCCAAAGGTAGGCTCTGAAGAGGTATTCAAGTACGATATAGGCAATAGCAGCGACCCCGCCCGCTGGGAGAAACGCCCCGCAGGGCTTGTGCTGGTGGATATAAACGGCTCAGCCTGCGACAAGGCTGTTAATTGGTTTAACAAGGAAGCCCCTAACTTTGACTTTTCCTGCGCTATTCGCCTTGGAGAAATACCAAAGTGTAAAATAGCGGAAAAAGAAATACATGTGCCGGTTAAGCTTAAAAAGAGCAGCATGAATTTAATGACGCATTTAATGGTAAAGCTTGCGTTTAATGTGCTAAGCACAGCTACCATGGCTAAGATGGGCAGGGTATGGGGCAACTGGATGATACAGGTACTCCCCACCAACAAAAAGCTTGTAGACAGGAGCACCCGTATAATAGCGAGCTTAATGGATATACCCTATGAAAAAGCTTGTGAGGAGTTTTATAAGAGCGTATCATTGCGCCAAAAAGGCGATGAATACCGCGAGAGCTTTGTAGTGGAAACGCTAAAACGCCTAGGTTTCAATCCGGAGGTTGAGAGGTGATGGAGCTAGGCTTTGACCACTATAAATATACCGAATTACAGTCTGAGCAAATAAAAAAGCGCATAGAATTTTTTGGTGGCAAGCTGTATCTGGAACTTGGCGGCAAGCTTTTTGATGATTTCCACGCCGCAAGGGTGCTGCCCGGTTTTAAGCCCGACAGCAAGATAAGTATGCTGCTAAAAATGAAGGAGCAATGCGAAGTAATAGTATGCATATGCGCTGATGATATAGAAAAAAACAAAATAAGGGGCGACCTTGGAATAACCTACGATGACGAGGTTCTACGCTATATAGACGCATTTATAGCGTATGATATTAAGGTGTCGGGCGTTGTAATTACCCAGTATGAAAAGCAAAGTAGCGTAATTCCTTTCAGGCGCAAGCTGCGTTCGCAGGGTATAAAGGTATACCTGCACTATTCTATACCCGGCTACCCTTCAAATACATCGCTTGTAGTTAGCGATAAAGGCTACGGGAAGAATGATTTTGTGCCTACGGAGCGCCCATTGGTGCTTGTAACGGCGCCGGGACCCGGCTCGGGCAAGATGGCGGTGTGTTTAAGCCAATTATATCATGAGCATAAAATGGGAAAGCGTGGGGGCTACGCTAAGTTTGAAACCTTTCCAATATGGAATATGCCTCTGCGCCACCCTATAAATATGGCGTACGAGGCGGCAACGGTGGATTTGGGCGATGTAAACATGCTCGACCCATACCACCTTGAACACTATGATGTACAGGCGGTAAACTACAACCGTGATATAGATGTATTTCCCATACTCAACAATATTTTTAAGCTGATATGGGGCGAATCTCCCTACAAATCCCCAACGGATATGGGGGTAAACATGGTAAAAGAAGCCATAATAGATGAGGAAGTCTGCATACAAGCCGCAAAGCAGGAGGTAGTACGCAGGCTCTACACTGCGCTTTGTGAGCAGAGGAAAGGTCTTATAGGCGATGATGAGGTAAACAAGCTGCAGCTTATTATGCAGCAGCTCGAATTATCTGATGATGATAGACCTGTGCTTGCCGCCGCAAGAAAGCGCGCGCAGCAAACGGGCGCTCCGGCGGCTGCTATACAGCTGCTTGACGGAACCATAATTACATCTAAAACAAGCTCTCTTCTTGGCGCGTCTGCGGCTCTTATACTAAACGCGGTCAAGCATATTGCGGGTATAGAAAAGCCGGTTAAGCTTATTCCCCCTGAAGTAATAGGCCCCGTGCAGGAGCTTAAGTGCAGCTACCTTGGCAATAAAAATCCGCGCTTGCATAGTGATGAGATATTAATAGCCCTATCCATAACCGCGGCATCAAGCGATAAGGCGCGCCTTGCCATGGAAAAGCTACCGGAGCTTAGGGGCGCGGAAGTGCATACATCGGTAATACTATCTCAGGTGGATGAGAATATATTCCGCCGCCTTGGGGTAAATTTAACTTGCGAACCTATGTATCAAACTAAAAAGCTGTACCATAGATAAAAAAACATAAGCATAGTAAAATTCGTATAAAAGTATTACGCTTGGAGAAAATTGGTACTGTCAAGTCATGTTCGCAACTTTCAACTCCGCTCATAAATCATGCCGCTTGTTTGTTTAGTGATTTGAGCGAATCCTCACTCAAATATGCCTTGCTTACTGACCAGTCTTCTGAGTATTCTATCAAGTGCATTGTTACTAGTCTTAAATAAGAATCGGGGCTTGGAAATATGCCAACCACCTTAGTTCTGCGCCGTATTTCACGGTTCAGTCGCTCTATCATGTTGTTTGAGCTGATCTTTCTTGAGTCTAGTTGAGGGAAAGCAAGGTAGGTAAGAGCATCTTCTAATCCTTCTTCAAGTATGTCAATTGCCTTGGGATACTTGATTCTGTACTCGTCGGCCAGTTCTTTGACCCTTCTCCTAGCTATGGAAAGTTCACTTGACTGCCAGATGCCCTTTAACTGACCGGCAAACCGCTTCTTATCCTTATGCTGTACATGAATAAGTATGTTCCGCATAAAGTGTACTTTGCAGCGTTGCCAACTGACACCCGGAAAACATGATGTAATTGCTGCTACAA
>JAAYRU010000062.1 GCA_012518615.1 Christensenellaceae bacterium
CCGGAACTGGATGCATACCGCTTCTCGAAGATCTATTACGACTATACGACGACATTCTCCGAGTCGGCAGATGACACTGTTCTCTCCGAGGCTAACGTGCTGACCATCTTCGACAAGTTCATGGAAGAGATGGACGATGCAGGAGTTCCGCAGAGCGGGCGTATCCTGTATGTCACAGCAGCAGTTCATACGATGCTGAAGAATGCTCAGCAGGTTCAGCGTGCAATTATTGTCGGAGGAACCAATGACGGCAGGATCAATCGCGGCGTTCGTTCTCTGGACGAAGTTAAAATCGTGATCGTTCCTAAAGACCGTTTCAAGACCGTTTACAACTTCACAAGCGGCTTCGAGCCGGCGCTCGGTGCCTTGCAGATCAACATGATCCTATTGCATCCGAGGTCGGTCATTGCGGTGGACAAACACTCTTCAATTTACCTTTGGCCTCCGGGTTCACACACACAGGGCGACGGATATCTCTATCAGAACCGCCGTTATGGCGACCTGTTCCTGATCGAGAAAAAGCTTGACGGAATCAAGATTAACGTCGACACTGGTGCTGTGAACGTAGGCATCTCTTCGATTGAACAGGTAGGCGGTACGGCTGGATCAGTCAACTCAACCGGAATCAAGATCACCTTTGATGAAGATGTGGTCGGCTTAGAGGCGTCTCATGTCACGCTTTCGAGCGGTTCAGGGTCTGCTGTGAAGGGCAACCTGTCCGGCTCCGGCAAGGTCTGGACGCTCGGCATCAGCTCACCTGTCGAGGGTAACGTTGGAATCAAGTTTAGTGGCTTGAGTGGGTATGCGTTCCCGTCCTTGCCTGTCTTGGTCGACATTTACTCCGAGAAGATCATCGCAGTCGTTTCGGCGGTACAGCAGGGCGGAGCATCCGGCGGAACGCCTTCAACCGGCATCAAATTCACCTTTGACAAGGATGTGACCGGCTTGCAAGCCTCTCACTTCACGATCACGGCGGGCACCGGCTCGGCAACCAAGGGTGCGTTGAGCGGTTCAGCCAAAGAGTGGACGCTTGCTCTCTCATCTCCGACATCCGGAACGGTGAGTGTCGGCATTGCTGGCTTGACCGGTTACAGGTTCCCGGCGGCAACGATTGTCGAGATTTACGGGTCGTAAGGCATAACGGATTAACAACAAAGGGGGCATAAAACATGTTTACAGCGCAAAAAGGTAATAAGGTGCTGAAAATCGAAAGCGCAGAGGTCAAGCAGTACCGGGCTTTAGGATTCGACATCTATGAAGGCGACAAACTCTTACACCACGGCCACGGCAAGACGGTGCCTTATGCCAAGTATGAGGAACTGAAAGCCGAGCTTGAACAGGCAAAAGCCGAGCTTGAACTTGCAAGGTTTGAACTTGAATCAGTCAAGGCTGAGCTTGATAAGGCACTGAAATCGAAGCCTGAAGCTAAGGCAAAGAAGAAGTAAGGGGGTTAGGAGATGGCCTATTGCGATGCGGAATATTACAAGGACACATACGGCGGTCAGGCCATCCCTGACGATGACCTTGAGAAGGCTCTAGCCGACGCAAGCAGGGCGATTGACAACGCCACGATGTACCGGATCGGCGAGTTAGATGATTGGCCTGCGTTTACGCAGGCGCAGGTGAAGCTGGCGACGTGTGCGCAGGCCGATCATGCCTACAAATACGGTGAGCTTGAGTCGGTATCATCAGTAATCGACGGGTATTCCATTGGCGACGTGTCTGTGGCAGGAAAGGCAGACAGCGGGAAGAGCGCGCTTGAGCAGCATTACAAGGTTTGTGAAGGCGCGATCTCTCTTCTCATGCCGACAGGGTTACTGGATCGGAGGTTGCGATGATTGCGAAACTTCCTTATCTCGACGCATGGGACGTGACGCCTTGTGAGATCGTGTTACACGGCGGCTTAGGCGATGACGGCGGACCTGAAGAGGTTGGGCGTTGGAAGGGGTTAGTCAACTTCTCCGAGAAGGCGAGGCGTGTGCAGGACAAAGACGGGCAGTGGGTCAAGCTTGCAGGAGTTATCCATGTCAAAGGTGACATCCTGCCCGGCGTGCAGTTCACGGAAGGCACGGCGAAGATTGAAGACTTCCCGGCACGTAAGATCATCGGATACTCAAGGCCGCGCAACCCGGACGGGTCTGTAAACCATACGAGATTGGAGCTGATCTAACGTGGCGAGCATCATTCAATTCGCCGATGTCAAGGTCGAGCTTAATCCGGCGTGGCTGAAGTCATTCGACAGCA
>JAAYRU010000009.1 GCA_012518615.1 Christensenellaceae bacterium
GCATTCCTTCTGTTATACTTTTCATTGAGAGATCCTTTCTTGATAGTTATTTTTGATGATTTATATTATACCAAAGGGTCTCTCGTTTTTCCTTTCTCGTGTCATAAATGTATTGTAGCCTAACATAAATTATAAGGGTTTTAATCCAAAAGTTGTAAAAGATAATATGCCACGAAAGCATCTTACAATGAGTTTTGAGCGGGATAGGCTCCTTTTGCCAATACTAACCTGTCGCGCAGCGGCTTGGGGCTGCCGTTTTGCCTCGAAATCCCGCTCAAATTGAGGCTCATGACAAGATGACCGTGGAATAAATCCGATTTCTTTTTTTCTTTTATCCTTGTTATTAAGACTTTGAAAGTAGAGCCATTATAATTCCATGTATCTTGTGTAGAAAAACAAAACATACTTTGTACTGTTTTGCTGCCTATCTTGACAGGGCGCTTGAATTATTATACTATATAATTGTGTATTATACACAAAATCAATTACAGGAGGAGAAATTATGAAGAGATTTTTAGCACTTCTACTATCCGTGATCATGCTAATGTCCGTCGTATCCATAGTCGGCGCAGCAGAAATCACCGATTTGCGTACCTATGAAATCAGCTCGGCTGAAGTAGAGACATGGAACGTCCACTACAGCCAGAATGCACGTGATCTCAATGTGCTGTGCAGCCTTATCGATGGGCTTCTTACCAACGACAACAAAGGCGCACTCGTCCCCAATGCTGCAAAGGAATATTCCTCACCAGATGGCGGCGTAACTTGGGTATTCACGCTGAACGAAGGCATGAAATGGGTAGATAAGGACGGCAATGTAAAGGCCGATGTAGTAGCTGAAGACTGGCTATGGGGTCTTGAGTGGGTGCTCAACTTTGCCAAGAATGATTCTTACAACGTATCCATGCCTGCCGAAATGATAGTAGGCGCAAACGACTACTATGAATATACTAAGGCACTAGCCTATGAAGTTGAACCCGGCACCGAACTCGCGGATGATGCAGTTCTTTCAGACGAAGGCATTGCTGCTGCTAAGGCGCTTACCCTAGACAAATTCCTTGAAATGGTAGGCATAAAGATAGATGGCAATGACATCATCTACACCTGCGTTGCGCCGCTGCCCTATTTCCCCTCTGTGGCTACATATAACTGCCTATACCCTGTTTCAGGTAAACTGCTTGAAGAAGTTGGTGTAGATGGCTATCGTGCTATATCTTGGGACAACATGTGGTACTCTGGCCCCTATACCATCACCCAGTATGTACACCAGAATGAGAAGGTGTTTACCAAAACTCCGGGCTACTGGAATGCCGATAATGTAAAGCTATTTGATACTGTAACAATAAAAATGGTTGAAGATCCAAACATCGCCTTTAGTCTGTTTGAAACTGGCGAGCTTGACCATGTAACTCTCAACCAGAGCCAACTTGATACCATATACAAGAATCCGTCCAACCCCTGGCACAACTATCTGTCTGAAAGGCGTCCTACCAAGTATTCTTACCACTTCCACTGGGTATACGATGTTAAGAACGAAGACGGCACTCCGGATGATAATTGGAACAAGGCGATTGCAAACCTAGCCTTCCGCCAGTCCATGTTGTACGGCCTTGATATGACCAGCTACCTTGCACGCGTCAACGCCATCAATCCCCTATCCTGCCTAAATTATGCATATACCGGTAACGCCGTATCCGTAACAAGCGACGGTACGGACTATACGGAGCTTGTGCTTGATGAGCTTGGCTATAACTATGGAGATCGCGATTCCTTCAACCGCTATGACGCTGAAAAAGGCGTCGCGCTTAAGAAGCAAGCAATGGAAGAGCTAAGCGCCCAAGGCGTAACCTTCCCTGTTGAACTTAAGTACTACATAAAGGGAGACAACCAGGATGCAAAGGATACCGCCGATGTACTTACCCAGATATTCTCCGACTATCTAGGTGATGATTATATCAAGGTAGTTACCAAGACTTATGTATCCAACATCACACCTGAGGTTCGTAAGCCACAGCTTGCTTGTATGTATGTAACCGGCTGGGGTGCGGACTTTGCTGACCCCGTCAACTTCTTAGGGCAGGAGACCTACGGCGACCCGCAGGCATATTTTTCCATGAATATGTCGCACATTAATAACGCAACAGATGAGAAGCTTATCGCCGATCTTAAGGAATTTACACGCTTAGTTGACGAAGCGAAGGTAATCTACGATGACATAGACGCTCGCTATGCTGCGTTTGCCAAAGCAGAAGCTTTTTATATTGAACATGCGTTTGTTATGCCGATATATTATAACATTGCATGGCAGCTTACCAGCATTAACCCTTACAGTCAGGTCTATTCTTCTTATGGTATGCAGGCATACCGCTATGTAGATTGGGAAACCAACAGCGATGTCTACACTACTGAGGAAATAGAAGCCTTAGCAGACGAGTATTACAAGTAATTTCTTGCTTAAGGGGCGTTGCTATCACACCTATAGCAACGCTCCTTTTCTATTTAATGCTGTTTTAAAATATTGATATTTCCTTGACAGAATGTCAAGGAAAAAGATACTATTGTAAAAGTTATCATATAACAATTGTACTAGCTTAATTGATAGGATGGTATAGTGTTAATATGATAATTAGAAGGTCGTCCGATCTATGAAGAAAGGAACCATGCCTATGCTACATTATATTCTAAAGCGATTCATTCAGAGCCTGATTACGATTTTTTTAGTCGTAACCATAGTCTTTCTCCTGCTTAGGCTTATGCCGACAGATTATTTCTTCACTGAAGATGAGCTTATGAAATTAACTGATGCTCAAAAGGAGGATAGACTTAGGGCAGCAGGTCTACTTGACCCTGTGCATATTCAGCTTGGACGTTTTTACAAAAAGCTGTTTACCGAGTTTGACCTTGGCACAAGCCGGCGCCTGCAGGTAAACCAGCCAGTATCCAAGGTTATAGGCTCTAAATTCGGCATATCTATGCGTCTTGGTTTAATAAGTCTAGGCATAAGTCTAGTAGTTGGTGTACCTATAGGCATATTACAGGCAAGGTATAAGGGAGGGGTTTTTGATAACCTAGGTATAGCTTACACAGTGTTTGTAAATGCTGTGCCTCACCTTGTTTTCTACTCGCTTGTGCTTACTCTTGGTGCAAGGTGGCTTGGGCTTCCGTCGCTTTACACCCTGAGAAATCCGGGTCCATCATCGGTGCTGCCTATTGCTTGTTTAAGCCTAGTGTCCATATCCTCATATATGCTTTGGATGCGCCGCTATATGGTGGATGAGCTTAATAAAGACTATATTAGGCTAGCCAAACTAAAGGGCCTAAGTACTACAAAGGTAATGTTCCGTCATGTTATGCGAAACGCCTTCTTACCCCTAGCGCAATATTTGCCCTATAACATTCTACTTACTGTTGGAGGCTCTCTGCTTGTTGAACGCTTCTTCTCTGTTCCTGGGTTAGGGCCGTTGTTGACTGATGCAATTTCCCGCTATGATACCAATGTAGTACAGGCTATAGTAATGTTGTATGCCTCACTTGGTATAGCTGGGCTATTCCTAGGAGATTTGCTAATTACCGTGCTTGACCCACGTATTCGTCTTACAGGAAAGGAAGGTGTACGCTAATGCAGGAAACTAAAATTATCTATAATCTAGACAAACATGCCGTTCCAATTCCTGAAGGCGCTAATGAGCTATATGTACAGGCGCTACCAGGCAGACCTGCGTTTGAATTTGCCGAGTATCATCCAGAGGAAGCTGAGCGCACAGGTTCATCGGAATATTCTTACTGGCGCAGTGTTTGGCGTAACTTTGTCAAGAAAAAAGCTGCTGTTGCAATGCTTGTAATCTTTTCTCTGCTGTTTTTGTTTACCTTTATCGCACCTCTTATCTCAAAGTTTGATGTACATAACCTGCGTATCGTTGATGATCTAATGTTCACTAAACCCAATTCTACATTTTGGTTTGGAACTGACAACTTAGGAAGGGACTACTGGAGCCAAGTATGGTATGCCACACGAACATCAATAATACTAGCAGTGAGCGTATCCGCAGGGCAGCTTATTGTGGGCGTGTTAATCGGTCTTATTTGGGGTTATGTACGCTCTCTTGACCGCTTCTTTACTGAGTTGTACAATTTTATTAACAACATACCAACAATTATATACATGACATTGATTGCGCTTATGGTAGGCAAATCCACTCTGGTTATGGGGCTTAGCATGATATTATTCGGTTGGCTTGGAACCGCCCGCAATATTAGAAACTTAGTGTTCATGTACAGAGATAGGGAGTATAATCTTGCCTCCCGTTGCCTTGGCACCAGTACTTGGCGCATACTAACCCGCAATATATTCCCCTACCTTGTAAGCGTTATTGTTCTACGCTTGGCGCTTGCTATTCCGGGTACTATTGCTTACGAAACTACATTAACCTACCTAGGTCTTATGGATATTTCTACGCCAAGCCTTGGCATACTACTGCGCAATGCCCGTAGCTTCTTCTTAGATTATCCTTATTTACTTGTTTTTCCGGCAGCTATAGTTTCAACAATTACCATCACTTTCTATTTAGCGGGCAATGCGTTTTCTGACGCTTGTGATCCCCGCAATCACCTATAAGGAGGGCGTAAAATGATAGAAACTAAACAAGCCATTCTAAGCGCCCACGATATAGAAGTGCAATTTACCCTTAGGGGTGAAAAGCTGACGGCCATCCGTGGCTGCTCACTTAATCTATACGATGGAGAAACCCTTGCTATTGTTGGCGAATCGGGCTCCGGTAAATCTGTATTTACTAAGCTGTTTGTAGGAATGTTAGATAAAAACGGAGAAATTACTCGTGGTTCAATAGAATATCAAGGCATGGATCTTTCAAAAATCCGCTCCGAAAGACAATGGGTGAACATACGTGGCGGAAAAATTGCTATGGTGACTCAAGACCCTATGACAAGCCTAAACCCGCTAAAAAAGATAGGTTTGCAGATTCAGGAGGCTATTGAGCTTCATAGGGGTCTTCGAGGCAAGGCCGCAAAAGAAGAAACTATAAAAATGCTTGAAATGGTTGGCATACCTGATGCCGGAAGACGCTACCACCAGTATCCACATGAGTTTTCGGGCGGAATGCGCCAGCGTGTTGTAATCGCCATAGCTGTTGCTTGTAAGCCGCAAATACTCATTTGTGACGAGCCAACTACTGCCCTAGATGTTACAATTCAAGCGCAGATTATTGAACTTATACGCAAACTGCAAAAAGAAGAGAACATGACAATTATATATATCACCCATGACCTTGGCGTTGTTGCCAATGTTGCTGATAGAGTGGCTGTCATGTACGCAGGGCAGATTGTTGAAGTGGGTACTGCTAATGAAATCTTCTATGATTCATGGCATCCCTATACTTGGGCATTGCTATCTGCCATGCCGCAGCTTGGCGTTAAGGGCGAAAGTCTACCTGCTATAGATGGGACGCCGCCTAATCTATATAACCATATACAAGGCTCCGCATTTGCCCCCCGAAATAAACAAGCGCTAAATGTAGACTTTTTGCAAGATCCACCAACTTTTAAATTAAGCGACACTCATTTTTCCAAGACGTGGATGCTTGATAATAGAGCTCCAAAAATAAAGCAGCCAGATGCTATACAACGCCTTTCTTTAGCTAAGTACGGACAAGCTGTTGCTAATTTGGAACATCCACATGAGGACCCTAACCGTAAGACCCTTATTGAAGCTCGCGACCTTAAAGTTACTTTTGGCACTGGTAGGAAAAAGTTTGTTGCAGTCAATAATGTGAATTTTTCCATATATAAGGGCGAAACTTTTGCTTTAGTTGGCGAATCTGGCTCAGGTAAAACTACCATAGGGCGGGCATTGCTGCGAATCAACCCTATAAGCTCAGGTGAAGTACTTTATAAAGGACGTCGCATTTCAGGTAAAATTTCTAAAGAGCTTGATCTTGAAGTTATACGTGGCTGCCAGATGATTTTCCAAGACCCCATGGCATCGCTTAACGAACGAGCTAAGGTAGATTATATAGTATCTGAGGGTCTTATAAACCATCGCTTATACATTGATGAAGCGGACCGGCAACGTAAGGTACAGGAGGTGCTTGGCGAAGTTGGTCTCCTACCGGAATTTGCTAGCCGTTTCCCCCATGAATTTTCTGGTGGTCAGCGACAGAGGATAGGCATTGCTAGAGCTCTAATAATGAGGCCTGAATTTATTGTGGCTGACGAACCAATAAGTGCGCTTGACGTAAGCATTCGAGCGCAAGTATTAAACCTGCTAAATGAACTCAAAGTTAAATATGGGTTAACTTACATGTTCATAGCACATGACCTTTCTGTTGTTCGCTTCATAAGCAACCGCATAGCAGTAATCCACCAAGGGAACATAGTAGAACTTGCTGAAGCTGAAGAACTGTTTGCGCATCCAATGCACCCCTATACTCGCAGCTTACTTTCAGCAGTGCCCATGCCCGATCCTATACACGAAAAGAAAAAGAAACTTCTTGTATATAATTCCGACTGCCATAACTACAGTATAGATAAACCCAGCTGGGTTGAAGCCAGACCAGGGCACTTTGTGTATGCCAACCAAAGGGAGCTTGATGAGTATCAAGAAGAATATGGAGCGTAGTAGCAAAGATTAAAAGTAACAGAAATAAGTACGTAAAAGGGGCTTACATCTGCCCCTTTTTAATCTGAATTGATAAAATTGTAGCAACTAGATTAGCACATTTATCCCTGTCTAGCCTTAAGCTCTCTTTCAATAAGCATTTTTCCCTTTTCTCGTAGGCAGAAAGGTAGGCTATTGTGTGGTTGACGATGCCAGACTACGCATTCGGAGCAGGTTCCGTGACGCACGCAATCAGCAGTGCAGGGGCAGCCGGGATTTATGTTCCGGTTTAAATCTACTTTTACAACTAATTTATGGACATAACCCTTTTTACCCTGTACACGTCCACCAACCATATGAGCTTCTCCAGGGAAAAAAGCAACAAAGTGTCCTGCTTTAAGGTGCAGTGGAAGTCCCTGTGGTTCGCCTAGTAATTTGCGCCCATCATTACCATCAGGTAAGGATTCCCTCGCCTCCAAGTTCTCAGCAGGGCACATATGGATAATTTCTTCGCCTTCAAGGCATATCATAACATCAACTGTATGGAAATGCTCCTCAAACTTGCGATTACTATCCTCTCTGGTATCGTAACCCTTATCACGTACCTCAAAACCTTGCGCTTGAAGAGCTTCCACAAGTTCTACGCCCCGTTTATCATGGGCAAACATCGCCTTGTCAAACCCCGGCAGTGCGCTTCGGTAACAGTTCAATCGCTCAATTTTGTCTATTATCATAACATTTCCTCCTTGCTTATACGTCCGATTGATATCATGTTCAATGCAGATCATTATACATTAATCAGTAAATAATTACCAATTTAATATACATTTGATTACCACCCTAATTAATAAGCAACGCCTTCCACCATATCCCCTATATAGTACGATATATTAATCTGAATGCTTTTTATTATAGGCTTGGAACAGTAGAACAAGTACAGCTGCAACAAAACCGCCTGTAAAGCCATTGTTGTATAGGTTCATTCCACCATGAAGATATCCAGTGTTAGATATTAAAGACACATGCATAAGTCCCGCAAGTATCCCTGCCCCGCTTCCGTAATAACCTGCAATAGGTGCAAGTGTGGTGGAAAACAATACCGTAAGCATAGCGCCGGTTGTTCCAAGAGATACTCCCATTAATAGATAACCAATTATAACCCCAGCCATAACCGGAAGCGAATTTTTAGGATGTTTACCGAAAGCTCCAAAACCTACAACAGTAAATATTCCGCCAATTAGGGGTCCATTCAAAGGCGCTTTAAATAATAGCACAATTGCGGTGGAAATTAAGCCTAACACTCCCATATTCAATATGGCAAGTGAAAAGCCACCTAAATCAACAAAATCAGTGGCGCCTTTAATTTTAAAATTAAGTAATTTTCTATAATTACTAATATTATTCTTTGCAAGCACACTTCCTAAAGCTAACATAGAAATAAAGTATAATATAAAAAACACAACAAGTGATATATCTGTTTTAATATAAACATTAGACACTATATCATGATTATAGCCCGTACTCCTAAAAAGAGACATCAAAACCATGCCAACTATTCCCGAAGTAAATCCGATATTATAGAGATTGAAACCCTGATGGAATTTTACGAAACTTGCAGCAAGAGGAGATAGTGCAAGTCCAATAAATATTCCAACTATATTTCCCAAGACTATTCCAAGAAATAGGTTAAGGCTCATTCCAAAGCTTAGCTGACTAACAACAGGCGCCAGTGCAGTACCAAAAAGAGCTACCGTTATATGCTTTGAAAAGTTTTCTTTTTTAATTAGACAGTATAGATATACGCCCAAAACAATACTAATAACATTGTAAATGTTTTTTCCGAAAAGTGCGAACCCGCCAACTGTAAAAATAGCAGCAATTAATGAACCGCTCATGCTTGTTTTGCTTATCTGACCAATAAGTGTTGATAATATTATCAATATTCCGCTGTTTACAAGGCTAGCTCCTATGCCTCCTAGAGCAAAGTAGTCTGTTATCAAAAAAGAAGGCGAAACAATAATTTTATAAATGCCTTCAAGTATTTCTTGAAAATCATTCATAAAAAACCCTGCCAATACAATAAGCGTTGAGTATATATACATTATCCAATATTTATGCTTTTCTTTAACTGCATTTGTTATTATATCTGACTTGTTCATAAATTCACCAACTATCCTCTTTGCAAGTTTTTATTCAGGAACACCTCTACAAACATAAAGGAACTCCTAAACTGGGACAAGCTACTCGGCTATAATCCCAAATTAAATCATGGTAATCAAAAAACCATAGGAGCATTTTACCACATTGCACCTAATTCTTAAAGGAAAACCGCAAAATATTTTGATAGTAATAGCAAAAAGAAAATTTTTGCGAAATAGTGTATAATACAAATCGACGATTATATAGGAGGAAGAATTAATGAGTTTACCCGCATGTCCTAAGTGCCACGAAAACTATACTTATGAGGATGGTCATCTTTTTGTTTGCCCCATGTGCTTTCACTCTTGGGATGCCATGGCGCAGGCGGCAGCTGAGGAGGCTTTGCTCACAAGGGATATAAACGGAAATATCCTTGAAGATGGTGATGAAGTAATCATCGCCCAAGACCTAAAGCTTGGTAAGGATACAATAAAACAAGGTACCAAGGTAAAAAATCTTCGTATTTTAGATGAGCCTTATGACGGGCATGATATTCAAGGCAGAGTAGCAGGTTTTGGAAACCTTTATTTAAAATCTAGTGTGGTCAAAAAATAGAATGTAATACGAAGCTTGCAAAAGCCAATAAGCCTATTTTATGCATAATTTGTACATATTGCTTGAATCAAGTCCATTTCTACTTACTTTACATTTTAAAGGTTTTTTACTATAATTAAAGAAGTTAAAGGCTAATAGCCATAAATTTAAAGGGGGATTTGTATGAAAAAATTACTATCACTTCTCTTAGCCATAATTATGATACTTTCTGTAGCTATAGTTACAGCTGAAGGTAAGGATTATTCGGGCTACACAATTCGTATCTACTCCAACTCTAACTCTACTGAGCGCGCTACTTGGCTACAAAATGCTGCCAAAGAAGCGGGCTTCACCATCTCTATGGATGATAATTCCGTACTATCAGGCGATACTACAGTTATTCAGGCAGCAAACGAAAATAAAGATGGCGATGTTATCTTCGGTCTTAATGAAATTCGCTGGTCTCAACTGGTAAACGGCATCTATGAAAATCTAAATGTAATGGATTGGACACCCAGTTGGTCTGAAGAAGTTGGGCAGTATAAGTATGACGGTAAGGCATATGGTCTTGTTGTCCAAAACATCTTGATGCTTTATCGCACAGATGAACTTGGCACCAATGGTGAAAAACTCCACTTTGAACACTGGGCAGACATTATCAATAGCGGCTTAAAGTGGTACCGCCAAGGTAAAGTAGGCGGCACAACAAATACTAATATTAATAACTCCATGCTCTACGCATTTACCGATCCACAGTCGCCTGCAGGTGGTATTAGCGTTGACGGTTGGAAGGCTCTGTGGCAGTACTGCCAGAACGGCTTCTTCACTGGTGATAGTTATGGCTTTGATCCCCTCAACCGGGGCGATGTTCAGCTATCAACCTTCTATTCCTCTTCTCTATACGGTAACATCGACGCCGCTGCCGACTCTTCCGATAACCCGTTAAAGGGCACGCTTGAGCCGGAAAACTGGGCACTTGTTGATATTGATGATGGAACCTACTACATTGCAGAATACTTGGGCATACTTAACCGTGCGGACCGCAGCGCAGAAGAAACGGAGGCTGTTGTTGCCTTTGCTGAGTGGTTTGGCTCCGCTGAAACACAGGCAGAATGGGCTGATGAGTTTGACTCCTATCCCTGCAATCAGGCTGCTGTTGAAGCCATATACGACGAAACACCCCTTATTTACACTTTGCCGAACTTTGCCTTAAACAAAGTAGAAGGTACAGAGCTTAGCTATGCTGAATATGTGGGTGAGCATATCAGCCAGTGGACCAACATAATGACTAACCTTGGATTCTACTGGGCAGATGCTACAGCTGCACCAAAAGAGCCCGACTGGGAAAACCTTGATTGGGCAGTTCTAACTCAAGCACCATCAGAATAAGGCTTTAGTAACTTAATGTGGTGGTTTCGCACTTGCGAAGCCACCATCATTAACACATCTATAAATGATAAGAGGATAAACTTTAATGATAGAACTAGAAAACATTGTTGTAAAGTTTGGCGATTTTGTAGCCCTGCATAACATCAATGTTAAAGTTAAAGAGGGAGAGTTTTTTACCTTCTTAGGTCCATCCGGCTGTGGCAAAACCACCACTTTACGTACTATTACCGGTTTTGTTGAGCCAGTAGAAGGTACTGTCAAGGTTAAAGGCGTGGATATAACTAACATGCCTATCGAAAAGCGCAACATCGGCATTGTTTTTCAAAGCTATGCACTATTCCCCTCCATGACTGTGCGAAACAATATAGCATTTGGGCTAAAAATACAAAAACTTAGCAAACATGAAATTAACCAGCGGGTTGAAGCTATTGCTAAAAAAGTAGATTTAGATGAAGAACTGCTAGATAGAGCAGTTAGCCAGCTTTCTGGTGGGCAACAGCAGCGTGTTGCTATTGCCCGTGCACTGGTAACCGAGCCTAGTATTATATGCATGGATGAACCGCTGTCCAACCTTGATGCGAAACTTCGGGTTCAGCTACGCAATGAACTCAAAAAAATGCAAAGGGATTTTGGTATAACAACCATTTACGTAACCCATGACCAAGAAGAGGCACTCACCTTATCAGACCGTATCGCCGTTTTTAACAAAGGTAATATTGAACAAATCGGCACGCCTAATGAAATATACAATCGCTCCGCCTCTGCTTTTGTATGTAACTTTATTGGAGATATCAACCATTTAGATAAGCAGATTGTAAAAGACATCGGGCTTGATACAAACAAACATCATCATATTCGTCTTGAAAGGTTGCGTATAAATACGGAGCAGAATGATGATAATGAACTGCAAATAATAGGCATAGTACAATCTAGAGAGTATTATGGTCTATATATTAAATACACAATCCAGTCAGGCGATTCTACTTTAAAAGCAGTTGAAAAAAATGATGGAATAAATCTATTAGATGTTGGTGAACAGGTAACCATTGGTATACATAAAAAGGATATAATGAGTTATGATATTAATGATAACTTGGAGGAGGTGGATGCATGAAGGAGCATACAACCCGTCCCGAATGGCTAAAACCAGAACTTTTATTCAGGGTTTTTGGCACAGCTTTTTTTGTGTATCTGTTTTTCGGCTTCATGCTCATTCCCTGCCTTAACACGCTAACACAAATTTTTACTACAAAGGGTGCTGACGGGCGTATCGACCCCTTTGCTGTAATACGTTTTTTCTTTGCAGGCTCCATGCCAAAGTTTATTTGGAATTCGTTAAAACTTGCAATTTGCCTTGTTATCACAGTAAATGTCGTCGGTATAAGCATTGTTCTGCTTACTGAATACTTTGACATAAAAGGAGCAAAAATACTGCGCCTTGGTTAC
Organism: Christensenellaceae bacterium; assembly: GCA_012518615.1. Taxonomy (GTDB): domain Bacteria; phylum Bacillota; class Clostridia; order Christensenellales; family Aristaeellaceae; genus DTU024. The sequence goes on from JAAYRU010000009.1 coordinate 12,182, forward strand.
ATGACTACTTTAATTTATTCAGGTGTAGCTCTGGTTACAGGCTACTTATTCCTTTACGATTCAAATGGCATATTAACCTCTTGGTTGGCGCAAAAATTTCCACAAGTTGACCACAACTGGTTTTCAGGTTTTAAGGCAGTACTTTTCACCATGACTTTTGCCTGTACATCAAACCACATGTTGTTTTTACGAAATGCCATTCGCACTATCGACTACAACACTGTAGAAGCGGCTCGAAATCTTGGTGCTAAACCCTTTAAAGTATTAATGAAAGTAGTATTCCCTACCCTACTGCCAACTTTATTTTCTCTAACAGTCATGACCTTTATTACAGGGTTATGCGCTATGAGTGCCCCTACTTTACTTGGCTATAATTCCATAAACCCGGAAATAGTTCGCCTCGCTGGCTCATCTGTCGCCGATGAAGCCTTTCCACAAGCGAGAGCGGCTTTATTATCGGTTATTTTGGCGTTATTTACTATATTGCTACTAACTGTACTTTCTTCCTATGAGCACAAGGGACATTATTTAAGCGTTTCCAAAACCAAAGCAAAGCTCGTAAAACAAAAAATTCACAACCCTGTTGCTAATGTATTCGCTCATATTTATGCTTATGTGCTTTTTATCATTTATGCTACACCGGTTGTAATGATTATTCTTTTTGCTTTTCAAAATTACCCAGCAATCAGATCTAAAACCTTATCTCTTGATCAATTTACTTTAATTAATTTTTTCGGTACTCAGGATTATGAATTTATGACCAACCGTGGAAAGCTTAAGATACGCCCCAACTCTATTTCTGGTGTGTTTTCAAACGCCGACACCGTAGGTGGCATCCGCCTATCCTTCGTTCTATCCGCAATAGCAGCAGCTCTTGCCTGTGTTATAGTGGTTGTAGCGGTTAACTATATTTTCAAAAATAAAAGCAAAAAACGCAGCACAATACTAGAATATTCCTTGCTCTTTCCGTGGCTACTACCAACTATACTTATATGCTATTCCTACCGCACCTTTTTCAACGCTGACAATATTTGGTACGTGGGCAATGTCAATCTTTATCTTAGGGAAAATGTAAGGTTTCTCATAATAGTTGCCTATACTGTTGTTAAACTGCCCTTTGCTCTTCGAATGATAAAGGCGGCTTTCTATGCCATTGATGAAGAGTTAGAAGATGCTGCTCGCAACCTTGGCGCAAGTCCATTGGTTAGCTTCTTGCGCATAAAATTGCCAATAATACTTCCAAGTGTATTAGCAGTATTTGCGCTTAACTTCAATAGCTTATTTACTGAATACGACATGTCAGCCACATTCCACTCAAGCTATGGTAAAACCTATGCCATGGTTATGCAGTCCATGACCATGGAAGAAGGCAGGGACGGCTATAATGTCAACGCTTCCGGTCGTCGCTGCGCTTCGACTGTGTTTATTATGGTTGTAAGCGGTCTTATTTTGTATCTTGTATACGGTGTCGGAGCAAGAGACCTTGGCGAAAGGCTTCAAGCTAAAGAAAGACGAAAGCACAGAAGAGAAAAATGGGTTACTAGACTTAGAAGAAATTAGTAAAATAATAAAAGTTGTATATAAACGCCTAAAATTGAAGATTATTTAAATATAAAAATATTCCCATCATGGTTTTATAGTTGATTAGTTATTTTTTGAAAAAAATTTTTCAGGATGGTATCTATCTTTGCCAACGGTAGACTTACCGTATTCAATTGCGACTACCGGGCAATGGTGTAAACAACGCAGACATAGAGTGCACTTAGCTTTAATCCATTTTGGACGGTTTTCTATAAGGCGAATTGCATGGCTTGGGCAACTTCTTTCGCACAACCCACAACCTATGCATAGATTTGTGGTGTAAAAATGCTGGGTATGACGAGCTTTATCATACATTCTCCGTGCGATTGACAAACCCATACCTAATATTGGCGAAGTTTTTGCGCTGCGTTTCTGTCTTATATCCTCCGCAATATCCGGGAGTTTATTTAGTGCTGTTTGAATAGCTTTAGCTGCCATATCAGGGCTCTGCACATTATGCAGCGGGATATAGTTAGTAGTCATAACTAATGCATGTATATATGCTTTATCATAGCCAAGACCGCTTAGTTGTTTGGTGATAAGCGTTGCACCAGCACCTAAAGCTCCCCCACATGTCATAAGTACATGCAATTCTTTTATATTTAGATACTCATGTTCTGCCAAATATGATAGCACTATGCTTGGTAGGGTCCAAAAGTATAACGGCGCTACCAATATTAATATTTCTTGCTCATAAATTATTGGTGGCGCTCCATCTTCAATATTATGAACTCTTTCTTTCATAAGCACGGATAACTTTTCAGCTACTAGCTTGCTATTGCCTGTTCCGCTGAAGTATATTATCAAACGAACACCACCTTTGCACTCTATATATACATAGTATAAGCCTTTACATTAGTTTTAAGTAAAATTTAGGTAAAAAACATATGAATTTTACGATGAATTGCCAGCAATATAATAGTAAAATTTGATCCCATATTCAATAAGCCACATAAAAGCCAAAACCATCTAATAGTCAGCGCTTGCCCCGTGTGTTATAATAAATATAATTATTTATAAAGGAGGTAACACATGGCAATTATAGGGGCTATTATGGTGCCGCACCCACCGTTAATAATACCCGCAGTGGGTAGAGGCGGCGAAGCGCAGATTGAAGAAACCACCCACGCCTATAAGAAGGCTACGGAAAGCATTGCTGCATGGAAGCCTGACACGGTAGTAATTATCACCCCCCACAGCGTAATGTATAAGGATTATATACACATATCCCCAGGCGATGGCGCCAAGGGAGATTTCAGCCGCTTCGGCGCTCCCAATGCAAGATATGAAGTAACATATGATAAAGCACTTGTAGCTGAGATAGAAAAGCTAGCTTCAGCTAATGATATTGCCGCTGGCACACTAGGAGAGCGGCAACCCGCACTTGACCACGGCTTTCTTGTGCCACTGCATTTTCTAGCTAATGCCATGGGCAGCCCTTTGCCGTGTAATTTTGTGCGTATAGGCATTTCCGGTCTTTCCTTTGAAACGCACTACCGCCTAGGCATGCTAATAAGTGATGCAGCGGAGAAACTATCCCGCAAGGTATGTATTGTTGCAAGTGGGGATTTGTCCCACTATGTCCAAGCAGATGGTCCCTATGGCTTCAGACCTGAAGGACCTGAGTATGATTCTAAAATAATGGATATCATTGGCAGAGCAGCATTTGATGAACTGCTTGCAATGCCTGAAGATTTCTGCGAAACAGCCGGAGAATGCGGTCAACGCAGCTTTTTAATTATGGCTGGCTCCTTTGATGGTATTAAGGTAGAGGCGGAAATGCTATCCTACCAAGGAATTACAGGCGTAGGCTATGGCGTTGCTATTTTTACGCCTATAGAGCCCGATAATAGCCGACACTTTATTAATAAACAGGAGTGATATAATGCAAAGTCCTTATGTGCGCCTAGCGGTGCAATCTTTTACTTATTACCTTAAAACAGGAAAGCCCATGCAAATACCTGATGTGTTACCCGAGGAGTTGACAAACAAGCAAGCGGGCGCATTTGTTACACTATATAAAAATGGCAATCTGCGCGGCTGCATAGGCACAATAAATCCCATTCGGAATAGCTTGGCGGAGGAAATTATTATGAACGCCATAAGCGCCGCCTTCCGCGACCCAAGGTTTCCGCCAATTACTGCGGATGAGCTGCCTGATATCGTATGTTCAGTAGATGTGCTAGAAACGCCTGAGCCCGTTAGCGATATGCGTACGCTTGATGTTAAAACATACGGCGTTATTGTTAGCCGTGGGCATAGGCGCGGTCTGCTATTACCTAATATTGACGGCGTTGACACCGTGGAAGAACAGGTAGATATAGCCCGTCAGAAAGCGGGTATAGCCCCTCATGAAAGCTTTACACTTGAGCGCTTCAAGGTGGTGCGGCACACATGAACCGGTGCCACCTTTGCCCAAGGCACTGCCAACTTGAGGAAGGGCAAATAGGCTACTGCAAGGCGCGGATTATGTTGGCTAGAGCTTCAAAGCCCTTAGCATATGGCAAACTAACAGCACTTGCTCTTGACCCTATAGAGAAAAAACCCCTTTCAATGTTTCACCCTGGAAAGCGTATTTTATCCGTAGGCAGCTTTGGCTGCAATATGAGCTGCTATTTCTGCCAGAACTATGGCATATCTAGGGCGGGTACCGATGACAGCCGTTGGCAGGAATTTAGCCCCGACGTTCTATGTGCCTTGGCTATAGAGCTTGTACCAAAAGGCAATATAGGCATAGCTTTTACTTATAATGAGCCTATGCTAAACGCAGAATTTGTATCAGACTGCGCAGATAAGCTTAAAGAAAAAGCGCTTAAAACAGTGGTAATTACAAACGGCAACTTCTGCATTGACGCAGTGGGTAATGTTATTAAAAAGGTAGACGCTTTTAATATAGACTTAAAAGGCTTTAGCAATAGCTGGTACCGCAAACTTGGTGGTGATTTTGATACTGTGAAAGCCTTTATACAAGAAGCCTGCAAAACAGCTCATGTGGAAATAACCACACTTGTTGTTCCGGGTCAAAACGACAGCCCTGAAGAAATTGACGAACTTGCCCGCTGGCTTGCATACATAAACCCTGATATACCTCTTCACTTAAGCCGTTATTTCCCCCGCTATAAAGCGCTTGATGCGCCTACGGATAAGCAAGCGCTGTTTAAGCTTGCAGATATTGTAAGGCAGTATCTTAATAATGTGTTTGTTGGTAATGTGTGAAACATATATTAATCCGCACAGAAATATACTTTAAGAATTCATAGCCCATTTCAAAGCCCTAGGTACACTACTAGCCCTAGGGCTTAATTTGTATGTAAGGTTATTTATCAATCATATTCTGTTTATAGTATTAATACTATTCTCAACTTAATTTAGCTCTAATATCCAATCCCGACCTGTGATGCTTTTAACGGTATCGCAGGTCAGTTTGTTTATTGTTTTACTCAATCGGTCTATAACCGCTTCAAGTGTTGCAAATAC
>JAAYRU010000010.1 GCA_012518615.1 Christensenellaceae bacterium
CAGCGTGGCCGGGGCAGTCTACGTGTGCGTAGTGACGGTTGTCGGTTTCATACTCAACGTGAGAAGTGTTGATGGTTATACCGCGCGCCTTCTCCTCGGGAGCCTTGTCTATTTCGTCATATTTCATTGCGCTTGCATGGCCAGCAGATGCCAGTACCATTGTTATAGCTGCGGTAAGCGTTGTTTTGCCATGGTCAACGTGACCTATAGTGCCGATGTTTACGTGTGGTTTTGTGCGTTCAAATTTTGCTTTTGCCATAATTATTACTCCTTCAAATACTTTATTTATCCAAGAATTTTTTCAGCAATAGATTTGGGTACTTCTTCAAAGTGGTCAAACACCATTGTGAACATGCCCCTACCCTGTGTTTTGGAGCGCAGGTCGGTTGCGTAACCGAACATCTCGCTTAAGGGCACATAGGTATTGATTAGTTGGTCGTGCTGGCGGGATTCCATACTATCTACCCTGCCGCGGCGGGAGTTGATATCGCCTATTACATCGCCAAGGTATTGGTCTGGAACGACAATTTCAACACGCATCATGGGTTCAAGCAGCGCGGGCGCTGCGTTTTTAAGCGCTTCTTTAAACGCCATTGAGCCGGCTATCTTGTAAGCCATTTCAGAAGAGTCCACCTCGTGGTAGGAGCCGTCAAGCAGCGTTACCTTGAAATCGACAACTTCGTAGCCGCCAAGTATACCTGAGTGTGCGGCTTCCTTTATGCCTTGGTCTATAGGGTTAATAAATTCCTTAGGAATTACTCCGCCAACTATCTTGCTTTCAAAGCTATAGCCTTCACCGGGCTCTGTGGGGCTTATCTCAATTACGCAGTGACCGTATTGACCATGACCGCCCGTCTGGCGTACATAGCGCCCTTCGCCCTTAGCGGTTTTGCCTATGGTTTCTTTGTAGGCAACCTGAGGTCTGCCGACGGTGGCTTCAACCTTGAACTCGCGCATTAGCCTATCTACGATAATTTCAAGGTGCAATTCGCCCATGCCGGCGATTATGGTTTGCCCTGTCTGTTCGTCTGTGTACGCCTTAAATGTTGGATCTTCCTCAGCAAGGCGAGCGAGGGCAACGCTCATTTTATCTTGACCCATTTTGGTCTTAGGCTCTATAGCTACCCTTATAACGGGCTCGGGGAATACCATTTGCTCGAGAATAATGGGATTCTTTTCATCGCACAGGGTATCGCCCGTTACAGTGTCACGAAGCCCTACCGCTGCGCATATATCGCCCGTGCATACGCCTGGGATATCTTCCCTGTGGTTTGCGTGCATACGGAGTATGCGGCTAAAACGCTCCCGCTTGCCCTTTGTTGAGTTATACACATAGCTGTTGGTATCCACCATGCCGGAATATACTCTGAAAAAAGCAAGCTTGCCTACGAATGGGTCTACCGCAATTTTGAATGCCAGCGCGGAGAAAGGCTCGTCATCCGAGGGATGACGCTCAAGCTCCTTATCGTGGTCGGCAGGGTCTACGCCCTTTATTGCGGGTACATCTAAGGGAGATGGCATATATTCAGTGATGGCATCAAGCAGCAGCTGCACACCCTTGTTGCGGTAGCTTGTACCGCAAAGGACTGGCGTCATATTGCAGGCGATAGTTGCCTTGCGTATGGCAGTCTTGATTTCATCATCGGATATGTCTTCACCCTCAAGGTATTTTATGGTGAGTTCATCATCGGTTTCGGCAACGGCTTCAAGCAGTTTGCCTCTGTAAATCTGCGCCATCTCCTTCATGTGTGAAGGAATTTCTTCCTCGCGTATGTCGTTGCCTTGGTCATCGTAGTAGACTTCCGCCTTCATACGGATAAGGTCAACCATGCCCTTAAAGTCTCCCTCTTTGCCTATGGGGAGCTGTATGGGCACTGCGTTTGCGTGAAGGCGCGTTTTCATCATCTCAACGGCACGGAAAAAGTCTGCGCCTGTGATATCCATCTTATTAACATATGCCATGCGCGGTACGTTGTAGTTTGTAGCCTGCTTCCATACCATTTCGCTTTGGGGCTCAACGCCGCCTTTTGCGCAGAACACTGCGACAGCGCCGTCAAGCACGCGAAGGGAGCGTTCCACTTCAACAGTAAAGTCAACGTGACCGGGCGTGTCTATGATGTTTATGGTATGGTCTTTCCACTTACAGCTAGTTGCGGCTGATGTTATGGTAATGCCTCTTTCGCGCTCTTGGTCCATCCAGTCCATGGTGGCAGCGCCCTCATGGGTTTCGCCTACACGGTGTACGCGACCTGTATAGTAGAGTATGCGCTCGGTGGTAGTGGTTTTACCGGCGTCTATATGCGCCATAATACCTATATTGCGTACCATATCCAGCGGATGTTGTCTTTGCATTCTTCCTCCGTTAATGTGTAAAAATTACCAGCGGTAATGAGCAAAGGCCTTGTTAGCTTCTGCCATGCGGTGCATTTCTTCCTTGCGGCGTACAGCGCCGCCTGTGTTGTTGGCAGCTTCCATAAGCTCATTTGCAAGGCGCTCACGCATAGTGCGTTCGCTCCTGTTGCGGCTGAAAGACACTATCCAGCGTAGCGCCAAGGTTTGCTTACGCTCTTCGCGTATATCCATAGGCACTTGATAGGTAGCGCCGCCTACACGGCGTGCTTTTACCTCAAGCTGCGGTTTTACATTATTTAGCGCTTCCTGGAATACTTCACCCGGGTCTTTTCCGGTTTTTTCTTTAATGATGTCAAATGCCGAATAGCAAATCTTCTGGGCGACACCCCTTTTGCCATCAAGCATCATCTGGTTGATTAACTTTGTAACTACCGTAGTCCCGTATAGGGGGTCTGGCAGTACTTCTCTTTTGGGTATAAAGCCTCGACGGGCCATAATCTTCCTCCTTATGTGGAGCCTTAGCCATAAAACGGGCGTGTCAGCATCACGCAAAGCCTTGCAAATTAGCCGTTCCTGCTGAAATGCATAGCTGTTTTAAGGGCGGCAGGCTCTTATTTCTTGGGACGCTTTGCGCCGTAGAGTGAGCGACCCTGCATGCGTTTATCAACGCCAGCAGTGTCAAGGGCACCGCGTATTACATGGTAGCGTACGCCGGGCAGATCCCGCACACGGCCGCCACGGATAAGCACCACAGAGTGCTCCTGCAAATTGTGGCCTATGCCTGGGATATAACAAGTACCTTCGTACTGGTTAGTTAAGCGTATCCTGGCGATTTTGCGAAGTGCGGAGTTAGGCTTCTTAGGCGTGGTAGTTCTCACGCTAAGGCATACTCCACGCCTTTGCGGGCAGCCTTGTAATATCGGCACGTCGGACTTTTTATCCTGTTTCTTCCTCCCTTTGCGGATCAGCTGATTGATCGTGGGCACGGAAACACCTCCTGATTTTTGATCGGAGCCTGTTAAGCAGCGCTCCTCCTATATCATTCCCTTACAACCCATAGGGAAGTATAGTCATAATTAGTTGCTATACAATACCGTACTTAAAAAAGCCGGCAAAGTGGCAACCGTTCAATATTACCATAGTTTCGGTTGCCATGTCAACACTTTGGGGAGGGATTTTGAATGTGCAGGGGTTGTATGTGTTTTTATATTTTAGTAAAGAAAAGCATATATGTGTACAGCTTAGTTTAAAGTGTAGCATGTAATAATGTGCGGTGATAAACATATAATTATCTACTTAGAATATAATTGTTCGTGGTAAATGGTGAATGCACTACACAAAAAACGCCCCCTTTGAAAGAGGGCGAATTGTTGCTGAGTAATAGTAAAGATATGTAATTTGTTGATTAATCAACGGTTACGCTTGTGCTTTCAGGCGCTACGCATATCCATGATTTACCGCGCTGAAGGGCTATTTCATTGCCTGCTTCATCGTAGAATATGGTTCTCTCCTGCATGGAAGCGCGGCTCCATGAACCTGCTATATATTTACCGCCCATGAATATTTCCGCGGCACCCGTGCCTACTACATCGGGTAGCAAGGGCGCGGTGGTTGAAAAGTTATATGTAAGGCGTGTGCGCTGTACTATAATGTTGCTGTATTCAACGGGAGTGCCGTCGCCCTTAAGGTCGGCATATGCGCCCTTAGCTGTGGTGCTGCGTACATAGCTGTTCTTCTCAGGATTATAGCTATAAGTAGCTTGGGTATCCTTGTTGCCGTCATGGGTTATTGTGATGCTGTTTACATCCCTGCCGGCTGCGGGCTTTTCATCGCTGAAAAGGAAGGGGCGGGGGCTAAATACATGGTTGAGGGGTGCTATCTCATCTGCATAGAGTTTATCTACAAAAAGCGAAACATTATGGGGCGCAGGGTGATAGTTTACCCTTACGAAGTATTTTTCGTTGCGCTGGGCTATACCATCAAACTTAAGACCCTTCTTTGCAAGACCATATTCTTTTGAGGCGACATTTACATCGCTGCCTTCTTTTTCCTGCTGGCCATAGTGGCACATAGCTCCGCCCCATTCTTCGTTAAGGTCTAGATGTAGAACTCTGGCAGAGCGTACGGGACCCGCTTCGCTGGGATATTTGTCCGAGAAAAGGGCTACAAGGCGTGTCCAGCCTTGGCTTTGTATGGGCAGCTCGTACATGATGTCCGCATCATTTATGCCCCAGTGGGGGAGTGCGTACTGGTTGTTGTCAACCGTCATGAGTATAGGCGCGTATGTGCGGTTTGGGTCTATAGCAAGACCTGTGGTTGAGCTTACACCGGGTATTACCGGATTCTCAGGCTTTGAAACCGCCATCGATGCTCCTCTTTGCATGGCTACGGGTAGTACCTCTGCAAATACGCCGCCTACCAAAAGGCAAGCAAGTAGTGTAAGTGTTAATAGTCTTTTCATTGCGTTTCTCCTTTAGTATATTTCAAAACTAAGCGTTGGAGTCTTGGTACCGCCATTAATTTCAATTAGCATATTTTCAAGATTCCACGCAGTTTTTTTATTGGCATTGATTACCAGTGGGTCGTAGTAGCGTATGTAGAGCGACACGAATGCGGAATAGTATGACTGCCTTTGAGTGAACTCGTATGTTGTTTTATAAAGCCCATTTCCTTTATCAAAGTGAAATGTAAGGCTGCATGGCATACGGTATAACTCTACATTATTTAGCGTAATGGTGTTCTTTTTACCTACTACGCCGTTTGTTTTGGCAAGCACTTCATTAAATGACATACCGGGGCTCATTCCGTATAGTGCTTCGCTATTGGCATCTGCTAAATCCTGAGGGTTTGAACCAGACAGACCGTGTATATATTTGGAGCGCTGTGCATAGGATATTGTGTTTTCCTTAGCTATGCGTATTAGCACCCAAGAGCGACCCTTAGTTTCTACGAAAGCATAGCGCTCATTGAAATAGCCGTAAGCGCCTCCTTCGTCAAAGTAAAACTGTAGTACTCTGTAGGGGTATATATTGTTGCGTATTTTTACCCTGTACTCTCTATGTTCTTGCTTTAGTGTAGCCACATCATCAGAGGTAAAGCCTGGGTAATTAAGGAGCGCATCATAGCCTTCTATACCATTGAAGCCGCCAAGTGCTTTAAGCGCTTCAAGTCTTTTCTCTATTGGGAGAGCCATTATAGCTTCAGTGTAAGGTTCCGCAATGCCACCTAGTCTAAACACCTTAGGCGCCGGGAAGTTTTTATACTTGCCGCTAAGGCTGTCAAAAAGCCTTGTGATTGCGGTATCAAAGGAAGCGTTATCCTTATTAATACGTTCAGACTTGTTCACCTTTACGCCCCTGTGCGACCTTGAGGGGCTTGGTACTACATAATAAGGGAAGCCATATATATCAAACTGTGCGCCATCGTAGTTAATATGTACTGTCATGTTCTCGCCCACTTCAGGGTGAGTAAATGTTGAGGTTGCTGCATATGCTAAAGTGCAGGAAAATAGCGTTACAACTATGGTTATGATGAGTATTAAGTTTTTTAGTTTAAGCTTAGAAAAAATCATTCCTTAAAAAACTCGTCCACTTTTTGTATTTCAAGCGCCATGTCGTTTACCTCTATTACTTGGTGCAGACCCGCTTGTGTGCGGCTGTACTCAGTAATGGGGGAGCGGGCGTAGCGGAATTCTCCCTTACCTGTTTGTACCGTGCGAATAAGCCCTACTATATCTGCCATGGTTAGATTTGTTTTAATGAGTGGAACTATTTTATCCGCAATACCCAATGCCTCATCAAAGCTTTTAGAGCGGACAAGGTCCATAACTGCGGAAAGGAAACGCTGTTGACGGTCATTCCTGCGGGCGTTTGATTCTATATCATCTATATTATCTTCGCGCGCGGATAGAAACCCTACTGCCAGCTTGCCGTTTAGTTTATAAAGTCCGTCATTGCCTTGTTTTGGTATATAGCCCATGGCTTTGCGAAGCACAGGCTTTTCGTCTTCATGTATAGCTACGCTTACACCGCCTATTATGTTTACGGCTTCGGCTACGGTATCCTTGCTTATCTGCACATAGCGGCTAAGCTCAAGCGACAGCAGATTGTTTACGCTATCCATGCAGAGTTCGGGACCGCCAAAGAATGTAGTGGTTGCAAGTTTGTTGTCGGGTTGGTCGGGAAGGCTTACGCGGTAATCCCTTTCTATGCTAAGCAACCTTACGCCTTCATCTGAAAGGGAGGCTACATATATAGCGTCTGCGCGGCTCATTTCAGCGCTTTGGGTTAAATCTCGCATTATATCGTCTGTGCCAAGCAGCAGCACCTGTTTTGTTTCGCCACCCGCCATAGCGCTTATGGGTATAAGTAGGGCGATTAGTAGAATGATAGCTCGTTTCATAGCACACCTCGCTTCATTATTCTCGTTCATTATAAGCTAATTTATTCATATGTCAAGCTTTGATAAGCTTTTGTTACAAAAAAATTAAGTTTAGAAATTGGTCTTTAAAAGCTGTATAGATTATAAAAAGCCTGAATCCACGCTTATAGCCTGCCCTGTTATAGTTTTTGCGGCTTCTGAGCACAAAAAAAACACTATTTCAGCTATATCGTTTGTTGCAGGCATATACTTAAGCGCGCAGCGCTCTACTATATCCTGTTTTTCTTTATGGCAGAAACAATCAAGCATAGCAGTATCAACAGGACCCGGGCATATGGCGTTAAAGCGTATGCCGCTTGCGCCTTCCTCTTGAGCAAGCGAGCGCACAAGCGCAATTTGCCCCGCCTTCGCTGCGGAATACGCAGCTTCACAGCTCGCACCCCGCTTTCCCCATATGGAGGATATAAACACTACGCTGCCACATCCTCTTTTTCGCATAAGAGGTATAATTTTTTTGAGCATTTCAAAAGGGGCTGTTAAGTGCAGATTTATAATATCGTCCCAGGCGCTGCGAGGCATATCGCAAAGCATACCCTGCCAAGCGTTTCCCGCATTGACTATAAATGCATCAACATGGCATAATTGCTCTGTGGCGGCTTTAATGAAGCTTGATGTATCAGCATCATGCAAAAAATCCGCCTTTATGGCTATGGCTCCCGTTTCTTTTGAAAGCGTCTGCGCTTTATCTATCGACTTGTTGTAGCTGAATGCACAGCGCCAGCTGTTTTCAGAAAACTTACGCACAATTGCGCTGCCTATTCCGCCGCTGCCGCCCGTTATTAGTGCGGTTTTCATAAAGCACCCCCTTTTGGTGCCATTGTATTTTTTTTATCTTTTGTTGTCAACGGAGGTAATATGGATATTGAGTTATTAAAAAAGCTGTACCATTATCCTGTGTACGGTTACGACATAGTGGATTCCACTAACAAAATAGCGCTGGATATGGCTAAATCCTGCGCTGTTCACGGCAGCCTTATAGTGGCGGATAGCCAAACGGTAGGTCGTGGCAGGCTTGGCAGGAGCTTTTACTCTCCAGAGGGTGGGCTTTATATGAGCATAGTGCTTGATATGAACCCACAATTTGCAGGCGAAATAACTACATTATGCGCGGTTGCAGTGTGCATAGCGGCTAAAAAGCTGCTTAATATAGAGCTTAAAATTAAATGGGTGAATGACTGCCTTTATGAGAATAAAAAGGTATGCGGAATACTGTGTGAAGGTCTGCCGCAGATGGGAAAATGCGTTGCTGGCATAGGCATAAACATAAACCGCGAAGAATTTCCAAGCGATATAAGCGAAAAAGCAGGTAGTATAATTGTAGATGAAAATAAAAGAGAAGAGCTTTGCGCCTATATAGCTAACTATGTAGTAAATGAAATACATAATATCCCAAAGCATATGGCAGAATATAAAAAGCGGCTTATTACGCTAAACAAAAAAGTGTATTTTACATTTGAGGGTAAAAATATAGAAGGCATAGCAATAGATATAGACGACACAGGCGCGCTTATAGTTAATACCGAAAGTGGAATAATAAAGCTTATATCAGGTGAAGTGAGCGTTAGAACTTAATACAAAAATGTTAGGCTACAATACATTTATGACACGAGAAAGGAAAAACGAGAGACCCTTTGGTATAATATAAATCATCAAATAATATTAAGAAAGGATCTCTCAATGGCTAGTATAACAGAAGGAATGCGATA
>JAAYRU010000011.1 GCA_012518615.1 Christensenellaceae bacterium
AAGGAAGAAAACCACCACAAGAGTTGGCTCGGTTTCATACGGCACTACTGGCTATAACCCATATGAAAGCCGCCCAGCGGTTCCAGAGCCGGAAGAAGTATACGAAGCTCCTCAGGTGCCTATGATGTATGAGCAGGAGCAAAATCTGTTCCCGTCGTCTTCACGACCTGCAGCACAGCCGTATGCCGGTTTTCAGCAGCCGGGCGCATACCAGCAACCGGTACCCGCTCCTTATGCTCAGCAGCGCAGCCCTCAGCAGGGACCGGCAATGCCCCAGCAAGCTCAGCCAAGTATGCAGCCCCAGCAGCAACAGCCCAAGATGAGCGAGAAGGATGACCTTGGCGTGCCCGCATATCTTCGTAGGAAGTAGTTTTTAACCTAAATTTAAAATAATGCCGTGAGCAATACGCGGCATTTTTGCGTTTTGATAAGTATAAAACACAGGAATATGCTTATTTTTCATCTCTGTTGTGTATGTTGAAAGGGTCATATGGTTTATAAACTGCGGTTCTATCACTCTTTATGACTTGCTTTTTATAATATGTGCAGTAGATTATTCTTATGCAAGAGCCGAGAAAAATGAGCACAAGAGCAGTACTTGTAAGCGTTTTAAATAAATCAGGAAATATAAGCGTTTCAACAAGGTGAGATAGCAAAAAAAGTGCTACGCTAAATGCTATATTAACTACTATTACAAGGGGCTTATTTCTACCTAACAGGGCTATTGTTCCGCTTAAAACACATAGAAGTAAAAAGGCGGGTCTTTCAAATGTTTTCCAGTCTACATATGATATTGCGCGCGAAAAGGGCACTTTTTCACCTATCCACATTTTGAAGAACATACCCAAAGGGCGTATCATAGCATCTATACGAACCAAAAGTTCATATCCGGTAATAATTATAAGCGCTAACGCTCCCCAGAAAAGCATACGCCTGCCAATGTTATTCGCAGTTAAAATATTTTCACCCCCTTAGGCTTATGTATATAAGTTTAGTTACAGTTTCAATATATGTCAAGGACGATAATTATTACTTTTTTGTGTATTTGTGCTACAATTAGTGTAGCTACAATTAAGGAGGATTTGTTTATTGCGGCTTCAAAAATATTTGGCGCATAGTGGCATCGCAAGTAGGCGAAAAGCCGAAGAATATATACGCAAAGGCTATGTTCAGGTGAACGGACAAACGGTTAGGGAAATGGGCATAGTGGTTCAGGAGGGCGATATAGTTTCATTCAGAGGAGAAGTAGTCAAACTAGAGGATAAGAAATATTATATACTCTATAACAAACCACGAGGTGAAGTATGTACCGCTTCCGATCCAGAGGGAAGACCTACCGTGCTTGATAAGTTCAAGGGGTTAAATGTGCGCCTCTACCCCGCTGGCAGGCTGGATTTAGACAGCGAAGGTCTGCTTATACTAACCAACGATGGTGAATTTGCAAAGCGTGTAACACACCCACGTTATGGAATAATAAAGTCCTATATAGTTCAGACGACAGATGTCCTTTCAAAAAGTAAAATCGACGCATTAAGGCAGGGAGTACATATGGATAATACAAAAGTTATCCCCGTGAAGCTACGTGTACTAAGCCAAAATGAAAGCGGACAAACGCTGCTTATATCTATCAGGGAAGGGCGTAACAGGCAAATTCGTAGAATGCTTGAATCTGTTGGTACAAAGGTAAAGCACCTTAAACGAATACAGTGTGGGAAACTGCGCCTTGGAAAACTCCCTATAGGTTTATGGAGAGAGCTTACAAATGATGAATTAAACTATTTTATGGAAAGCTAATTATTTATTAGTTAGATTTATTGTTTTGTTTATTGTATTCGTCAAGACGTTTCATAGCAAGCGAAAGTAAAGCTTGCTTATCATTATTTTCAAAACCGTTTATAACCCTATCAAGCAGGTAATTTAACGTTTCACCAAGGAAAGGGCCTGGATTAAAGCCGTTCTCTATAAGCGTGCGCCCGTCTATGTTAAGGTCATTTAATGTAAGGCAGGCGCCGCTGTTTATTAGTTCCTCCGCCCTATTTACAAGCGCATCATGGCTAGTAACACGCTCAGCCACATGGGGGGCATGCGCTAGAAGATCCGCCCTTTGCACATGCATTAGATTAAAGAAAGTTTCAGTCCCAAGTTTTGAAATCCAATATTGTAGGTTGTCAGGACCTATTCTATCATCATGGTGATCAACGAGCAGGCATACTTCATCCGTCAGCGCCTTACTTTGTTTGAGCGTCTCCATTGTTTCCCTTGCAATGCGGACGCTTACTTGTTGATGTCCTCTAAAATGAGTTGTGCCATCAGGGTCATATGTTACGGTATGTGGCTTTCCGCTATCATGAAACAGTATTGCCCATCTTACGGCAAGTTCACTTGGTGTTTTGTCCAGTGCGTAGAGTGTATGCTCCCATACATCATAGCTGTGAAAGACGCTGCGTTGTGGGCAGCGATACATAGGTTCAAGCAAGGGCAGCACCTCAAATAGAATACGCGGGAACTGGAAAAAGACTTCTGCTGGTCTAGTGCCTACCATAAGTTTATTAAGCTCTGAAGCTATTCTCTCAGCGCTAATACGCTTTAGCAAATTCTTCTTTTCGTACATAGCAAAGGCTGCTGCTTTTTCAACGGAAAAAGAAAATGTGCTAGCAAAACGTAAGGCTCTAAGTATTCTAAGCGCATCTTCCGTAAAACGCATGGCAGGTGAACCTATACAGCGGATAATTTTTTTATCGCAGTCTTCCCTACCGCCGAACAAATCTATAGTTCCGCTGTAAGGATGCCACGCGAGGGCATTCATGGTAAAATCTCGTCTTTTTAAGTCCTCAGCGAGGCTACGGGTAAAGCTTACATATTCGGGGTGCCTGTTATCTTGATAAGGACCATCTTTGCGGTAGGTTGTTATCTCTATTTGCACATTGTTCAAGATAACTCCAACTGTACCATGCTCTTTACCAACTTCTACTCTTTTTTCATTAGGAAAGCAGTTTATTATCTCATCCGGATATGCGCTTGTGCAAATATCAAAATCATGCGGGGGTATGCCAAGGTAATCATCCCGAACGCAGCCGCCAACAAGATATGCCTCGTGCCCCGCATCATTCAAACGCTGCAGAGCTTCAAGCACTTCGCCCGGAATAGAAAAACGCATTAACTACCTCCAATTTATTCAATAAGAAGATGATACAAGACGCGCAATTTCTTGTCAAGCAACATAAAGCGTGTTACAATTAAATGCGATTTTTAGGGAGGTAAACAATGGATGCAGCAAGCGCTGTACTTAGGGCTAGGCGTATTTTAAGTGAAGCAACGCCACTTAATATAGATTGCGGGAAAACTTGTCTTAGTGCCTGTTGTGTTTCAAGCGAAGCAGGAGATGGTATGTTTCTTTTCCCTGAAGAAAAACATATCTATGATGAATATATTTCGGGTTTTGAAATATTAAAGGTAACATACCCCTTTGAAGCTGATATGCTAATATGCAGCGCTTATTGCGATAGAAAATACAGACCATTAGCATGTATGTTTTTCCCTGTTATTCCCTATATAAGAATGTATAACGGTAAAGCTTCTAGAGGAATAATGCTCGATACCAGAGCTTGGCCGGTATGCCCGCTTATGCAAAGTGGTATGAATGCTTTTGCTTCGGAATTTATCAATGCTTGCAAGATGGCGGCTATGACACTCTTTGAAAGCGAAGAACATAGTAATTTTGTATACAATCTCACTGAATATATAGATGGCTATAAAAGTTTTGAGGACCTCTCATGATCTGGCAAAGGGCATTTTGTGATTATGAACAGTCTAACTTTAAAGGACCTGGCGGTTTACTTGTAAATGGCGATGCTTTAAGCCTTTCTTTTGATATATACTACGGAAAAATACAGTGTATATACTTAGACCCTCCATCTATTTCGGATAAATCTCCTGTGCTTAGAATGCCTATAGGCAAAAAGGGATGGGAGATGGGAGAGCTTTATTTAGAACAACCAGCCTACGAGAATTATAATATAAATTCGCTGGAGGATTATACAGCTTTCCTGCGCTCAATATTAAAGCTTTCATACAAATTGCTTTCTGATAGTGGTTCCCTTTTTTTCCATATAGATAATGGCTTTTCATATCAGGCAAGGCAAATAGTTGAGGAGGTGTTCGGAACTGATAATTTCATAAACGAAATTATTTGGCATTACAAGTCCGGCGGGGCGGCGAAAAGGTTTTTCGGCAGAAGGCACGAAACCATACTCTACTATTCTAAAAATCATAAAAAACGCTACTTTAACATATATAGCGTGCCAAGTGGCAAAAAAAGGGATAGTAAAAATCATTTAAAAAGACATACTGATTTTACCGGAAAGAGCTACAGAACACTGAAATCCGGAGAAAAGAAATATATATATTATGATGACGCACCTACTTATCCAAGTGATGTATGGGATGACATAAGCCAGATTACTGCGAGAAGCAGAGAATATACAGGCTTTGATAGCCAAAAACCTGAAGCACTAATTGAGAGGATTATCCTATCTACTACAAAAGAGGGAGATTATTTTGCGGATTTGATGTGCGGCTCCGGTTCATCACTGGTTGCAGCATCAAATAATAAGCGACAGTTTATTGGAGCAGATATAAGCCCTCATGCTATTTCGGTTTCAAGAAAAAGGTTATATGAGCATAGAGTAAAAGTATTGGCGCCACTTATGCAGGATAGCGCAATGCTAGATGCTTCGGTGCTTCCCGGTATAGGGTTTTATGATGTCAGTCTAAATTCCTATACTGTAAGCGCTGATGATACTATGCGCATTACGGATGCTTATGGTATTATAAGCCTTGCACCGCTTGATTTGGTTGATCAGTGGTACGCGGGCTTAATTAGAAACAAGGTGTTTTATTCCTTTGCCGCATCTGTGCGTACAAAGGAAGAGCCGAGGCTTTTGCGCAAGCTTCAGGTACCGCTCCTAAAGGGTGAGGTGGCGATAATGGTAATAGATATATTCGGAAGGCGGAGCCTATGGAAAAGCTCTTAATTGCTTTATAGTGGTAAATAAATGGTGCCAAAGTGGTAATTAATGCTGATTTATATTATAATTACTGTGTAAAGTGGGGAAATGCTTTTAATGGAGGTGGAGTAATATGGCTACAGTTGAGGATATCGGAATAGATTTAGGGTCTACAAATGTACTCATATATGCAAAGGATAGGGGTATTGTGCTTAATGAGCCAGCTATGCTTGCCTTTGACTATGATGCCAGAAATGTAATCGCCATAGGTACCGATGCCTACAAAATACTAGGTAGGGAACCCAGTCATATAGAAGTGGTGCGTCCGCTACAGTCTGCTGTAATACGCGATTTTGATATGTTAAATATAATGCTTAACCACTTTATAACACTGGTTATAGGCAAGCGCTTTATTTCAAGGCCAAGAGCTGTGCTTTCGATTTCATGTATGGCAAATGAAATTGAAAAAAGACAGCTTAACCTTGCTATGCTGGAAGCAGGCGCACGCCGCACTACACTTTTGCCAAGACCGCTTGCGGCTGCCATAGGCGCTGGCATTAATGTTTTACCTCATGTTGGACATCTAGTTGTTGATATTGGTGGGGCAAATACCCATGCGGCTGCCATAGCTTCAGGCGAAATTATGGCAGAGAGCGCTGAAATAAATGGTGGAGATGCCTTTACTGAGGCTATAATACGCTATGTACGCCTTAAATATAGCTTACTCATAGGCTTTAAGACCGCAGAAGATGTAAAATGCGCTGTAGGCAATTTAAAAGAAATAGGGGAAACGGAGGTTACTATACCTGTCGCCGGAAGGAGTTTAGTAACAGGTTTACCTAAGCAAATTTCGCTCTCTCCATCGGAAATTACTGAAGCCTTAAACGAGCCTAAGCGTAACTTTATTGAAGCGCTTATAGGGGTTATAGAACACCTGCCTGCACAGCTTGCAAACGATGTGTTTGATAATGGAATAGTGTTAACCGGTGGGGGCGCAAATTTAAAGGGCTTAAGGCTGGTTATGGAAGAAGAACTTAAAGCTCCCTGCTTTGTGGCGGATCACCCTCAAGAAGCTGTTGCCTCAGGCTGCGGATATGTACTTGAAAGACCGCAGGAACTATCTATGTTCCTTGGGGATAAAAGAAGCAAGTAGTTATTTTAATAGAAACCAAATAAAAAAAGCCCGCGCAAGGGCTTTTAATGCATACAGCTTAAGCTTCTTTCGCTTCAAGCATTTCTTTTATTGAGAACTTCGGAAGGGCGCGTTGAACCTTGCCGCTACGCAAGCAACGTGTGCATACATTTATACGCTTAGGGCTGTTGTTTACAACAGCGCGCACAGATTGTATATTAGGTGCCCAAATTCTACGCGACTTACGGTTGGAATGGCTTACTTTGTTGCCGCTTAAGGTACCTTTTTTGCATATTTCACAGTACTTTCCCATATCTACACCTCCTGCGGTTGAATTAACATAATTACACGGCGCATAACGCCAGCCGAAATATTCTATCACAGCTTTGTTTTATTTGCAAATAATTTTTTTTGGTTTTTCTCCAACTTTGCGGAGTGATATTCCCATCAACAGCTTGCAGCTAAAGTATATATATTGTAGAATATGCGGGTATGTCAGGTTTGTTTGAAAAGTTGTACAAGGTAGTTGAAGGTTCTTACTGTGATATAGTAGCCCCTAAGAGTATTTTGGTTGCAGTATCTGGTGGGGCAGATTCAGTTGCTCTGTTATTATTATTGCATAAGTTATCGCTAAAAAAAGGTATATACCTTGTGTGTTGTCATGTACACCATGGACTTAGGAAAACTGCAGATAGAGATGCAATATATGTTCAAAGGTTATGTGAGGAGCTTCGGATTCCATTTGTACTTAAAAAAGTCGAAATAAACACAGATTCTAATATAGAGGCACAAGCTAGGGCTGCCCGATATGATGCTTTAAATAGTGTTATGTTAAAAAACAACATAGATGTTATTGCAACCGGTCATCATATGCAGGATCAGGCTGAAACTGTTTTGCTGCACTTGATGTATGGGAGCGGAAGCGTCGGGCTTTCGGGAATGCATGAATACCAAAATAAAATCTGGAGACCGCTGCTTAGCATTAAACCAGATGAGATACATGCATTTTTACATCAAGAGGGCGTAGAATATTGTTTTGACGAAACCAATGATGATGAATCATACATGCGAAATGCAATACGCAAAACCTTGATACCAGATATGCTCAAGCTTTATCCTAAGGCAGTTGAAAGTATGTATCGCTGTGCAAGTATAATAAGGGATGAAGCTATTGCGTGGCAGGAGTATGCGGATGTTTGGCTTAATCAAAACGGTTTTTTCTTAAATGGCGTTAATTGGATTTGGCGTAGCATATTTAATGGCGAGAATATAGCGTTAAAGCGCCATATTATAAGGGCATTATTTAATAAAGTAAGCGATGCCGAGCTTTCATTTGAGCAGGTAGAAAACTTTCGCAAAATAATTGAAAGCGATAGGGCAAATGTTTTTCATACTGTTAGAGCTGATATAAATGCATATATAACAAAAGAGCGCATTCATTTGTATGATTACAATGTCAATTGGGATATAGGTACTATTGGATATGCAGACTATGAAGGCGAATTTGGGGATGGAGTATTTACTCAGGCGCTTGATGCTGATAAAATAGCGGGGTCTGTTCTTCGTTTTAGAAGAGCGGGCGATAGGATACACCCCCTTGGGGCAAAGGGTAGTCAATCCTTAAAACAGTACATGATAGATAGAAAAATCGATATGCCTTTTCGTGATATATGGCCGCTTTTGGCTAAAGGAAACGAAATTCTATGGGTTATAGGATATGGTGTTTCTCAAAATGCGTCTATCAGTGAACTAACACAAAATATTGTTATGGCAAAATATGATTTTATACTGCCTGACGGCAATTCAAAAAAGGGAGAGAAAAAGAAATGAAACAAAACACGCTTCTAAAGGATATTGAGCGCATTTTATATACTGAGGAAGAAATAGCTTTGGCGGTGGATAGAATAGCTAAACAGATTACAGAAGATTATTCTGGCAAGTCGCCCGTTTTTATATGTATATTAAAGGGTGCAGCGGTGTTTTTTACAGATTTAATAAGAAGAGTTGACTTACCTCTCTCTATAGATTTTATGGCGATTTCAAGTTATGGTAGCAGCACTAAGACTTCCGGTGTTGTTCGCATATTAAAAGACCTCGATGAAAGCGTTGAGGGTAAAGATGTAATAATAGTTGAGGATATTATAGATACGGGTCTTACACTTTCATATATTAAAAATACACTCCTTCAAAGGAAGGCGAGTTCAATAAGGATAGCCACTCTCCTTGATAAACCGGAGCGCAGAAAAACTGAGCTTGAAATAGATTATAAGGGACTTGTTATTCCAAATGAATTTGTCGTAGGCTATGGGCTTGACTATGATGAAAAATATAGAAACCTATCTTCAATAGGGGTATTAAAGCCTTCAATATATATGAATGAATAATTATAATTGCATAAAATCTGTTTTGCGTGGTACAATTAAACTAACTTTACAAGGAGGACTTTAATTTGCAAAATTCTCGCCGTGGGGCATTCGGATATATAGTAATGATACTAGCATTTATATTTCTTGCAGTAATAATGTCAGACAGCATGAAAATGCCTGTGAATAAAATTTCATATCCGGAACTGTTGCAAAAACTCAGAAATGATGAAGTTGATAGGGTTTCTATACGCGGAAACCATTTGGTGGGGCGCAATAAAGTAAGCATAATAGCTCTGCGCGATTATCCTGGCAGGTACGATTTTGAAACCACAATAGGTCCTGATTTTTATAATACCGTGCTTACCATGTACGCTAATAAAAACAATATCCCTGTGGATAATGTAAGTGTAGATGATTTAAATTTTAAAATTGACTATATGCCGCCTGTTCAAACGCCTTGGTATTTGGAACTGTTGCCATTTGTTCTTCCAATGCTGCTTGTTATGGCATTTTGGTATTTTATGCTCAAACAGCAGGGTGGTGGCGGTAAGGTGATGAATTTTGGTAAAAGCCAAGCCAACCTTGCGGATCCTAGCAAAAACAAAATTACATTTGAAGATGTTGCTGGAGCAGACGAAGAAAAGGAAGAACTAAAAGAAATAGTTGATTTTCTTAAGAGCCCCAAAAAATATATTGAACTTGGCGCTAGAATACCAAAGGGAGTATTGCTTGTGGGTCCTCCCGGTACCGGTAAAACCTTGCTTGCTAAGGCTGTGGCGGGTGAAGCTAAGGTACCCTTTTATACCATAAGCGGTTCCGATTTTGTTGAGATGTTTGTAGGCGTTGGCGCGAGCAGAGTTAGAGATCTATTTGAGCAAGCAAAACGCACTGCGCCTAGCATAGTATTTATAGACGAGATAGATGCAGTCGGTCGCCACAGGGGAGCTGGCCTTGGAGGCGGTCATGACGAGCGGGAGCAGACGCTAAATCAGCTTCTGGTTGAGATGGATGGTTTTACAACCAACGAAGGCGTAATTGTAATGGCTGCCACCAACCGTCGTGATATTTTAGACCCAGCACTATTACGTCCCGGTAGATTTGACAGGCAAGTTACCGTACACTATCCGGACATTGACGGACGCATTGCCATATTAAAGGTGCACTCAAAAGGCAAGCCGCTTGCTGATGATGTAGATTTAGAAAACATCGCTAAACGCACACCGTTCTCAACAGGCGCCGATCTAGAAAACATAATGAACGAAGGCGCTATAATAGCTGCTCGTAACAAGGATAAAAAAATAAACCAGGAATACCTTATTGAGGCGGTAGAGCGCGTACAGATGGGTCCTGAAAAGAAAAGCCATAAGGTGTTGGATGAGGATAAGCGTATAGTCGCCTATCACGAGGCTGGTCACGCGATAGTTGGGCATTACTTGCCTTTGTGTGATGAGGTACATACTGTAACTATAGTACCAAGAGGGCAAGCGGGTGGTTTTACATTATCTCTTCCCGAAAAAGAGTATGACATGCAAAGCAGAAGCAGATTACTTCAGATGATTTCAATGATGCTAGGCGGTCATGCTTCTAATAAGCTTATTGAAAAGGATATATATACAGGCGCGCAGTCCGACCTTAAGCGCGCAACCGACATAGTGCGCCATATGATTACAAAGCTTGGAATGAGTGAAGAAATTGGCACTGTCTATCTAGGTAGTGACCAAGAAGTATTTGTAGGGATGGAATTTGGCCAGTCTAGGGAGTTTAGTGAAGAAGTAGCTGCGAAAATAGACAATGAAATATCCAAAACTTTAAGTGAATGCTATAAAGTAGCTATGGATACTCTAAAAGAACATATAGATGAGCTACACGGGCTTGCCAACCTGTTAATAGAAAAAGAAACTGTAAACCGTGAAGATTTTATTGCCTTTCTTGATACTTATAAAGAGCCTGAAATGGCGAACGACGCTGAATAATTTCTGAGGTTACTAAATGCGGGTTGATTTTCATATTCATACAAGCGCTTCTGATGGTACGCTTGAGCCTGCGAGTATCTTTTCTATGGCGAAAGGATTAAATTTAGATGGATTAGCCATTACAGACCACGATACGGTAGGGGCTGTCGCGGCTTCAAAAAAAATAGCCAAAGAACTTGATATGCTCTGCATATCCGGTCTTGAGCTTAGTTGTAATGAAGATGGAACAAGTATACATGTGCTTGCGTATGGTGTTGATTATAATAGCCAAAAATTACTTTCGTATTTATCTCATTACCGAAATGGTAAATTACTAAGGCTAAATAACATATTAAACAAGCTGTCTATACTTGGTCTTCCAATAACTGCTGATGAACTAGGAGCTGATATAAAAAATCCCAATCGCGTGCACATTGCAAAAGTTATGGTTAGGAAAAATTATGTTAAAAACAAAAGACAAGCGTTTAATGAATATCTAGGCGAGGGAAAGAAGGCCTACTCAACATACGAAAAGCCATCCGCATCTGATGGTATTAAGTTTCTAAGCGAAATTGGAGCTATTACAGTAATTGCTCATCCTAGTCTTATTAAACTTCCTAGGGAAGAGATTATTACACAAATAACAAAGTGGAAAACTTTGGGATTAGGCGGGATAGAGGCTTATCATCCTTCACACAGTTGTTCTGAAAACGCATTTTGGCATTCAATAGCACGCTCCAATGGTTTGTTAGTAACCGGTGGAAGCGATTTTCATTGCAATATCACAACAAGCGAAAACCATGGATATTTGGGGCAGATGTTACCTATGTGGCCATCTGCCAAGCAGGATACTGATACAATTTTGCAGTTTATCAAAGAGGAGGCCTATCTGTGAACGAAAACCAAAATCCTTACAGAGGGGAAATGACTTCTCAATATATATACAGGGGACAACAGAGGCAAGCGCCGGCTCAAAACCGGCATTATTACGCCAATAAAAATCCCATGAATGTAAAGCCTAAAAATGTTCCAAAAAATAATAAATTTTCAACAGGAAAGTCTAATAGACCCATAAAGTCCCAAAATAAAAGATGGTTCCCTAAGCTAATTATAGTATTGCTAATAATTTTGTTGCTTGCTGTTGGGGCGTACTATGGCTTACAAAAATTACGTGAAAACAAAGTCGCAGCTGAAATAGCGCCCTATGAAGGCGTGTATGGCGCTGAGATATATATAAATGATGTACCTATCGCAGGTCTTACCCCTGCACAAGCCTTAGAAGCTGTTTCTGCGAAGATGTACGAAAGAGTGCAAGCGTGGCAGCTGGATTTGACATTTAATGACTGGAAGTTCTATACCCTAAGTTATGGTACACTAGGTATAGATTATTCGGAGAGTATATTATATCCTTACCTCAACGAAGCTTGGGCGCTAACCCATACCGGTGATGTATATATGCGTAAGCAGGCTATTTTGGATAGGCAAAATAATCCATATATAGTATACACTACCAAGCAGGAGTTTAATGATTCTAATTTGAATGATATTCTCGTGCAAATAGCAAATTCTATATATAAAGAACCTATTGATGCAATGCTTATTCAGTTTAGACCCGATGATGCAAATCCATTTTTAATTAGGGAAGAACAAGTAGGCATGAGCCTTGATGTGGAAAGCACAAAACAAAAAATCCTTGAAATGGCTGCCTCAGGTGTTGGCGGAAAGTTTGAAATTGAACCCTCTATAATACAACCTAAAATAACTAAGGCGCAGATTGAGCAGAAAGTGGTTTTACGCGCTGAAGCCAGCACTGCTATTAGTAAGTATTCAACAGATAATCGTAACAATAATATAAGGATATCCCTAGCTAAAATAAACGGCACAATACTTGAGCCGGGAGAAACGCTAAGTTTTAATAAAGTGGTTGGTCCAAGGACAATAAAAGCCGGTTTCTTTGAAGCCGATGAAATGGTAAAAGGGGATCTTGTTACTGGAGTTGGCGGTGGAGTATGCCAATCCAGTTCTACGCTCTATCAGGTGGCGCTTAAAGCCGGTATGGGCATAACTGATAGGGATATACACTCCGCACCTGTAAACTATACTGAAAAAGGTCTTGATGCAACGGTTTATCTGAGCCGAGATAGAAATATAGATTTTAAGTTTAAGAATACATCTTCCTCAAGGATTTATCTAACCGCGCATGTAATAAAAGGAAGCGGCAAAAACAGTCTTATATGTAGAATACGCATATACGGTGAATCGCTCGGCGATGGTGTAATATATAAGCTCAAATCTGTTACGGATCAGGTTTTACAAACTGATGAAATAGTGTATGTGCCCGATAAAGATCAGGAGTTTGTTGTATATAAGGATGAAACCAAGCTTAAAAGAAAAGCTGAGGACGGCTATATAGTATCAACATATTTAAGAAAATATCAAAATGGAAACCTTATTGAAGAAAACTTAATAAGCCGAGACGAATATAAACCAAGACCTGCTGAGTATTGGCAAGGAACTACTTATAGATGATTTAAGATATTGAAAAAATATACAGAATATGCTATTCTTTATGCATGAGGAGTTGAGGTAATGCAGTCATATTTTATATTTGCAAATCCGTATAAGCCCGAAACTGTAACGGTGGCAAGTAAGCTGCTGCATACCCTTAAAGAATATAATACGAATGTATATCTTGAGCCTTGGCTGTATAGCAAAATTAATATAGGGCAGGCGCTCAAATTTGAAGATATAAGCAGCAACATTTCTGCAATTATATCCCTTGGCGGCGATGGTACGCTGCTTAGAAGTGTACCAATAGCTGCTGAAAACAATGTGCCGATACTTGGCATAAATTTAGGGCACATAGGCTTTCTGATGGAGGCTGAGATGCAGCAGCTATCCGATGTTGCAAAAAGGCTTATATCGGGTGATTTTGAAATAGAAAAGCGTATGCTGCTTGAGGCTGTAATTAATAAGGACAAAAAATATCTCCTGCTTAATGACATTGCCTTTACGCGCGGTAACAATCCAAGCAGCATAGTGATGTCTGTAAAGGCTGATGATGAAACGGTTTTTAATATACATGGCGATGGAGTGTTGGTATCAACTCCGACCGGTACTACAGGATACGGTATTTCAGCCGGTGGACCTGTGATATCCCCTTGGCTAGAATGTATAGCAATAATTCCTGTATGTTCTCATGTATTGCATCAGCGGCCGGTAGTGCTTCCGGATAATCAAGTAATACATATAAGCACAAATGTTCCACCTTTTGGAAGATCCTATCAGATAGTGATAGATGGTCAAATATCTCTTGAAATTGAAGAAAGCGTAGACATAGCTATTAAAAGGGCTAAGGAAATGGTTTCCTTCATTCGTTTTTCAAAGCAGCGTTTTCTGACAAGGTTGCATGAAAAACAGATGGAATGGAATGCAAAATGAAAGGGGTGTATCTATGAAAAACGCACGACAGGCAATGATACTTAATTTGGTGAACGAAAGAGAGATAAGAACGCAGGAAGAGTTAGCAGAAATATTGAGGGAACAGGGTGTAAATGTAACGCAGGCAACTGTTTCACGCGATATAAAAGAGCTAAGGTTACTTAAAATACTTTCTCCATCCGGTGGGTATCGTTATGCAACATCGGAGCAAGCGGAACACGGTATATCAGAGCGCTTTGTACGCCTATTTACCGATTCAGTGCTATCAATTGAGAGCGCGGGTAATATCGTGGTTATTAGAACGCTATCTGGCGCTGCGGCGGTTGCCGGGGAAGCGATAGACGGTATGCGCTGGGAAGAGATATTAGGCAGCATATCAGGCGACAACACTATTTTTGTGGTCGTTAGAACACCAGAGGAAGCCACATTAGTCGTTAATAAGTTTAAGGAAATACTGCATTAATTAAGGGCTTAAAGTGTTAACGCAACTGCTAATAAGAAATTTAGCCATTATAGAGGAGCTTGAGCTGCCCTTTTACGGGGGCTTAACTGTGCTATCCGGGGAAACGGGCGCGGGCAAATCTATAGTTGTTGATGCGGTTTCTTTAGTGCTTGGCGCTAGAGCAGATAAAAGCTTAATACGCTCAGGGGAGGATAAGGCTTATGTAGAAGCCATGTTTTCCATAGAGCAAAATGCTGCTGTTAAACAGTTGATGTTTGAACAGGGCTTTGAAAATGATGAAATAATAGTGTTATCACGCGAAATATATCAGAGCGGCAGAAGCGTATGCAGAATAAACGGAACAATGGTTACTCTTCAGGCGCTTAAAGATATTGCTTCAAACCTTATGGAAATCCACGGTCAACATGAACATCAGGCACTTATGGCTGAGGCAAACCATATAAAATTTCTTGATGCCATGGGTGAGGCGGCACATCAGGAATTATTGCTATCCGTTTCAGAGCTTTCAGAAGAATGTAACAACAAGCGTAAAGAGCTTCAAAAGCTTGTTGATGCGCAGAGTTTTAGGGCTGAGCGCCTTGAAATTTTAACAAAACAAAAGGCTGAAATTGAAAATGCTAAACTTCGCATAGGCGAAGAAGAAGAGCTATCCCGCATAAAGGAAACGCTTAAAAATAAGGATAAAATAATACGCTTGTTAAATATGGCAAACGAAATATTGTTTTCTTCAGATTCTGCAGCAGTGCCTGCTTTTTTTGACGCAATGCAGGCGCTATATTCTATCTCTGCGCTAGATAATAAGTTTGAAGAATTGTACAAGCGTATGAACTCACTTTACTATGAAGCTGAAGATTTGCAATATACTATAAACGAAATGCAAAACGCAGTAAGCACTGAAGATATGAGCCTTGAAGAAGTTGAAACAAGGCTTGATGCTATAAGAAGACTTGAGTTCAAATACGGCATCTCCATTGAAGAGGTACTAAATAAGCTTGAAAGCATAAAAGAAGAAATAAACATATACAGCTCTCTTGATGAAGAAATAGAAACATTACAGATTGAACTTAATAAAAAAGAAAAACAGTATTTTGAAGCCGCGCAAAAGCTTTCAAACTCAAGGATAGAGCTTGCGGAAACAGTGAGAAATAGGATAGAAGATGAGCTGTTTCAGCTTAATATGAAAGCTGCTAAGTTCTTTATAGATATTAATACCGATAAATCAAAAATAAGCGCTCAAGGTTTTGATAGCGTGAGTTTTAAAATCGCTCCTAATATAGGAGAGGAAGCAAAACATTTAAGCAAAACTGCATCAGGCGGGGAGCTGTCTCGTATAATGCTTGCAATAAAAGCTTCTGCTGCTGATAAAAACATGATATCAGGTATGGTGTTTGATGAGATAGATACCGGCATTTCCGGAGAAACCGCTAGAGTAGTTGCGGAAAAGATGTGGGATATCGCCGCATACAGGCAGGTAATAGCGGTAACGCATTTGCAGCAAATAGCGACAATGGCATCAAAACAGATAATTGTAAAAAAGCTTGAAGAAAGCGGAAGAACGCTCACCACTGCACATTATATGACATATGATGAAAGAATAAATGAAATAGCCAGAATGCTTGGCGAAACCAAGACTGAATCAGGCAGCGCAAAGGCGCACGCAAAGCTTATGCTTGATGAAGCTAGCGAGTATAGAAAAAAACATGCAAAAAAATTTGATTGATATTTCTTGCTGCGTTATAATACCTGAGGAATTCAAAAGACTAGGGAGGACAGAAACAATGACAGGAAAATTACACATATTCGACCATCCTTTAATACAGCATAAGCTTGGAATGATGCGTGATAAGAATACCGGCACCAAGGAATTTAGGGAGCTTTTAGATGAAATATCTATGCTTATGGTATTCGAAACAACACGTGATTTACCTACTGAAGAGGTGAATGTTGAAACTCCTCTTGGCTGGACAAAGACACGTATGTTATCCGGTATGCCTATAGGCATAATACCGATACTTAGAGCTGGGCTTGGAATGGTGGATGGAATACAGCGCCTAATACCTAATGCAAAGGTAGGACATATAGGTCTATATCGCGATCCGGATACTCTGCAGCCGGTTGAATATTACTGTAAACTCCCTGCGGATTCCGAGCATCGTTATCTTTATGTGCTGGATCCTATGCTTGCAACCGGTGGTTCAGCATCTGCTGCGATAAGTTTTATTAAAAAGAGGAACTGTACTAATATAAGTTTAGTTAGTATAATAGCCGCGCCTGAAGGTATTGAGCGTATGCAAAAGGACCATCCTGATGTGAACATATATGTTGCTGCCTGCGACGAAAAGTTAAACGAACACGGATACATAGTGCCTGGTCTTGGAGATGCCGGGGATAGGCTGTTTGGAACCAAATAACAAAGAAGAAAGGTACTATAATGGAAATTAAATCTAATATATTTTATTGTGGAGTACAGAATCCTAAGCTGCGTGTTTTTGATATTATAATGGAAACGCCCTATGGTACTAGCTATAATGCCTATGTAGTAAAGGGCGATGAAGAAACAGCACTTATTGAAACTGCAAAGGATTCATATTGGGAAGAGTATTGCAGCAAAGTAAACGAAATTACTCCTATAGATAAGGTAAAGTATCTAATAGTAAACCACACCGAGCCAGATCATGCGGGCTCTATCGCATCTTTGCTTGATGTAAATCCCGATATTACAATTGTAGGCAGCAGTAGTGCACTTCAGTTTTTAACATTTATAGTAAACAAGCCCTTTAATAAAATGGTTGTTAAAAAGGGTGATGTGCTTGATCTTGGCGGTAGGAAGTTACATTTCTATCCTATGCCAAACTTGCATTGGCCGGATACTATGTTTACCTACGATGAAAATGAAAATGTGCTGTTTTCTTGCGACTGCTTTGGCGCTCATTTTTCATATGAACCCGTGCTAATGAGCAAAATGGAAGACCGTACCGATTACAATATAGCTTTGCGTCAATATTTTATAGATATTCTAAGCCCATATATGCATCCTTTTGTGGTTAATGCCATTGAATTTGTAAAGGAACTAAAGCCGGATATTATATGTACAGGGCATGGTCCTGTTCTTGATACTAATATACAATATGTGCTTCAAAAATATGATGAATGGTGTGCAAAAGAACATTCGGATAAAAAACAGGTGGTTTTAGCATTTGTTAGTTCATATGGCTATACAAGAGAAATTGCGAATACTATTTATGAAAGGCTTAATAGTAAGGAAGATATAAGCGTTAGCATTTTTGAAGTTGACGCTGATAATAAGCAGGAAACTATTAACGCAATACTAAAGTCAGATGGGTTTTTGCTGGGTACGCCAACATTTTTAGGCGATGCTCTATCGCCTATAGCTGAGCTTAGCTATTCTATGCACCCGCCGATGGTAAAGGGTAAGGTTGCTTCTGCTTTCGGTTCTTATGGATGGAGCGGTGAAGGCGTTCCCAATATTATGGCAAGACTTGAGCAACTTAAGCTTAA
The DNA here is from genome assembly GCA_012518615.1 of Christensenellaceae bacterium. Taxonomy (GTDB): domain Bacteria; phylum Bacillota; class Clostridia; order Christensenellales; family Aristaeellaceae; genus DTU024. The sequence goes on from JAAYRU010000011.1 coordinate 17,880, forward strand.
AACTGTAGAAGGTCTTAGAATTCGTTTTAAACCGTCAGATGAAGATTTACAAAAAGCAGTTGAACTTGCAGACCGTTTTGCACAGGCTTTAAATGGTAAATAAGGTAAAAAATGAAAGATAATCGCCTAAAATGTGAAAACTTTCCTTTTTCCGGTTTCCCAACCGCGGATAATGAAAAATGGTCAAAGGTTCAAAAGGTATCTCTGGTAGATGTAGAAACCGGAGAGCTCCCTTTCCTTTCTACGAGCTTTGCTGCTTTCCGCTCTGATGAACAAGAGCGCATATTCTTTAAATTCACAGGTGAAGATGATGTAATACGCTCTTATTTCCGCCTAAAAGATGAACCTATATACCTTGCAGATGTATTTGAGCTTTTTATATCCGATACTAATGATTTGAACAATTATATAGAGCTTGAAGTAAGTCCCCATAATGTAAAGTTTGATGGGCGCATCACTTATGATGGACAAGGAACAAGGCTGCTTGATATGTCCTACGATATAGAAGGCTGGAAAACCAGAACCATATTCTGCGATAAAAAAAGCCGTATTACATCTGTATGGTCTATACCCTATAGCGCCTTTGCATCGCCGCCTAAGGCGGGGTCGCATTGGCGCTTTAATGCATTCAGGATAGACCATAGTGATAGGGGCGTTTCCTACCAAGCGTGGCAAAAAACAGGAGAGATAAACTTTCATGTACCAAGCGTATTTGGTTATTTAGATTTTGTGTAATTTTACAGACGACATCAATTATCTTGTAAGTGCATCAAAGATGTTAAGCTCTATGGCTGTTGCCTATGGCAATAGCCATACGTTTGATTGCTGCTATTTAGGTAATCAACAAGAGGTAGTTGAGCTGGGGCAGGGGTTTATAGAAAAAATCATACCGCTTAATGAATATAGCATATTTGATATTGCCTCTTTAACTAAGCTGTTTACCTGTGTTGCGGTGCTTATGCTTATAGAAAAGCGCAAGATTAATATGACTGATACAATAGTAGCGCTTGATAAAAGGTTTTCAAGGCTATTTGATGTTAGCATATATGATGTGCTTACTTATAGAGCGAACCTTAAAAGCCCTGAGAGGATAGCAGATCAAAATAGCTATAATGACGCATTAAAACAAGTCTTCAGCATATTTCCATCAAAAGAAAAGTCTGAGAAATTGTATTCTGATATGCATGCTTTGGTGCTGAAATATGTAGTTGAATCTGTTACGGATACAAGATTTGATGATTTTTTAAGGGATAATATATTTAAACCTCTAAATATGCATACCACATATGGCGATGTTCCGTATGATAAGCTTGATAACTGTGTGAGTTATAATTATGAGCATAAAATAATTAACGGCAAATACATAATAGATAGAGATGTAAAGCTTGGTACGCCACATGACCCTAAAGCGCGCATATTAAAAAGCCAATCAAGTGCTATTTCAGGACATGCAGGTATATTTTCAACGCTTTTAGATATGGTAAAGTTCTGCCAAGCATTGCTTAGCGGTGAGCTTATATCCTATGGAACGCTTTCATTGATAGGCGTAAATCAATCAGGGTATTTAAAGCCTAGCGGTGAATATCAACAATATATGGGGCTTATATGCTTTTCAAAAAGCGTTGTAAAGCGCTTCAGCGAGGTGCCTGAGTGGATGGGGCAAAAAGCTTTTGCATTAAGCGGTTATACGGGCTGCCACCTAGCGATAGACCCTGAAAGCGGTGTTTTTGAAGTTATGCTTGGAAATCGCTGCCATAACAGGGTATCACTAATACATCCGATTTATGATTTGGCATCATATAACCTTAATCCCGATGGAAGTGGTACTGTAATATGGAGAAACGGAAGAAAAGTTGTATCAAGCTTCCAATATGTATATAATAAGGATGAATATTTACACAAACCTGTGTATGAAAGATTAAAGCAAATGCAGCTTATATAGGGAGGTACAAAATGAACGAAGCGTTAAAATGGGCAAAAGATAATGAGGATTGGATAATAGTGTTAAGGCGCACTTTCCATGCCTATCCAGAGCTTACAGGAAAAGAAATATCTACTAATAAGCGTATTAGGGAGTATCTTTCCGAACTATCAATTGATTATTTGGCTCCGGAAGACAATATAACCATAGCTAGGATTACTTCTGACGAAAAAAGTGATTTTCACGCAGCTATAAGGTCTGATACAGACGCACTTCCCATTAATGAAGGAACTGGCGTTCATTACTCTTCAAAAAACCCGGGAGTTATGCATGCCTGTGGGCATGATGCCCATATAGCTATGGGCATAGCTGCCGCCAGGTTTTTTAATGAGAACCCTCATACATTTAAGGGAACAGTTTCAATAATATTTCAGCCCGCTGAAGAAGGCGGGGGAGGAGCGCAGGAGGTTATAGATACCGGAACAATTGATAGCGTTACATCTTTCTTTGGAATTCATGTGTGGCCGGATTTACCCCTAGGAACAATAAGTGTAAGGAGTGGCCCAAACTGCGCCAGCACTGATGACTTTGAAGTCAAAATAAAGGGGCGTGCTAGTCATGCGGCGCATCCAGATAAAGGCGTAGATCCTATTCCTGTTGCTGCACAGATAATATCAGCATTTCAAAACATTGTAACAAGGAGGGTATCCCCGCTTGATTCCTGTATTATAAGCGTATGTAATATGCATTCCGGGAATAGCTGGAATATAATCGCGGATAGCGCATATATGCAGGGAACAATTCGAGCGTTTTCAGACGATGTACGCAATACCATTGTAGAGCATATGGATAAAATAGTATCTAATTACTGCGAGGTTTATGGCTGCAAAGGGGAGTTAATTGTTAATGCCATAACGCCTGCTGTTATAAATGACGATGCGCTTACAAAAACAGGTGAGGAAGCCGTTTTTTTATCAGCAGGTGAGGAGTCGCTTAGAGTCATCACCCCTGCCATGATAGGCGATGATTTTGCCCTATACAGAAACATTGCTCCGACTTGCTATGCTTTTTTAGGTATAAAAAGCGATGATTACGGAAATATACCTTTGCACAACGAAAAATTTACAATGGATGAGCGTGCGCTTGCAATAGGTGTATCATGGCTTATAAATTGCATCATATTATCTGCCAAATAACATTGACATAAGAGGACAGGTTTATGAAGACAATGGTATTTGGAAAAACCGGTGAAACGGTATCACGCCTTGGATTTGGTACTATGCGCTTACCGCTACTAAAATCTCAGGATGGTGACAAGCCTAAGGTAGATGAGCAGCAGGCGATAGAAATGATTAGAAGCAGCATAGACGGTGGTCTATCATATATTGATACTGCCTACATATACCATGATGAGGAAAGTGAATTAATTACCGGAAAGGCGCTTAAAGATGGCTATAGAGAAAAGGTTCTTCTTACGACTAAGCTTCCTGTATGGCTTGTTGATAATGAAAAGCAGATGGATGAGTTTTTAGACGAGCAGCTTAAAAAACTCGATGTACCTTATGTTGATTTTTATTTGCTGCACTCGCTAGACTTGGATTCATACCATAAAATACGTTCGTTAAATTATAAAGCTTTTTATGAGCGCGCGATAAAAGACGGTAGAATCCGCTTTCCGGGCTTTTCTTTCCATGATGATTATAATGCCTTTATTGAAATAATTAATGATTTTGATTGGTGTATGGCTCAAATACAGTTTAACTACCTAGATGACCAATACCAAGCTACGGTAGAAGGGCTTAAATATGCAGGGCAAAAGAAAATACCTGTGGTGGTTATGGAGCCTTTAAGGGGCGGCGCCCTAGCAAACCCTCCAAACGAAATAATAGATATGATTGAATCGCACCCAAGGGGATATTCCCCCGTTGAATGGGCATTCCGTTATGTTGCGGATTTTCCTGAGGTCGTATGTATTTTAAGCGGTATGAGCAATCAATCGCAGGTTGATGATAATATGCGTATATTTGCCTCTCTTGAGCCAAATAACTTAAGCGATGAAGATAAAAAATTCGTATCTAAGCTAAAGGAAGCATATGAGAATCGTATAGCTGTGCCATGTACTGATTGTAAGTATTGCCAGCCCTGTCCGCAAGGAGTGAATATTACTAGGATATTTAGCATATATAACGATGCATACCGCTTTGATGATATAAATCGCCTTAAAAACAGATACAAGGCAGTCGTTAAGGATAAGCAGGATGTTTCATATTGTGTTGATTGCGGTGCCTGCGAATCCGTTTGCCCGCAAGGTATTGGCGTAATGGAAATATTAAAAACTCTAGATGCTAAGGCGACTACAACCTAAAATGCAGGCTAACATATATGGCATACTCATAGCGGTGTCAATAGTTATAGGACTTTTACTTTGTATTAAGGAAGAAAAAGAAAGGAAACTTCCTAAAGACACAGCGGTTGATATGGCGCTGTATGCAGTTCCTCTAGCTGTTATAGGCGCAAGGCTATACTATGTGGTTTTTGAGTGGGACAGTTTTAAGTATAATTTAATAAGTATAATACATGTTTGGGAGGGCGGTCTTGCTATATATGGCGGCGTTATTGGCGGCTTGCTGGGGTTAATAGTACTTTCAAAAAGGAAAGAGATTGCATTACCCACACTTACAGATATGATTGTTCCGAGCCTAATATTAGGGCAGGCAATAGGTAGATGGGGTAATTATTTTAATAATGAAGCTCATGGGGGTATAGTAGAGCAAGCTTTCCTGAGGTTTTTTCCCGTGTCAGTACTGATAGATGGTAATTGGTATTACGCGACATTTTTCTATGAATCAGTGTGGAATTTTTTGGGCTTTATATTTCTGTATAGTAATAGAAAGAACATGAGGGAATATAAAGGAGCGCTTACGCTTTGGTACTTTGCATGGTATTCGCTTGGTAGAATGGTAATAGAAATGCTTCGAACCGACAGCCTTATGCTTGGTAATATTAAGGTTTCACAGGCTTTGAGCTTGCTGATTTTCATAGTTTCAATTTTAATTCTAACAAGAAAATGCAATACAAAAAAGCTTTATCTGTTACTTGCCATAGGTAGCGTAATAAGCATTATTGCAGCTATCCATGAAAATATAGTACTACTAATAATTGGCGCCATAATTTTATTTGTTGTAGGTACAATAGTATATAAAGGATTTAAGGGGAAAGAAAATGGACAAACAATGGCTATATAATTTTGCTGCAAGGGCATTACCAAAGCCTAAGAGGAAGGAAAATACGCTTTCAGCCTTTTTAGGGTCTACTGCAAAGCGTAGTGTTTTTCAGAAAAAGTGCACTGATGTTCTGCATAAACATAGGTGTGTCGGCGCAAGCATTACATTCTTTAGCTTAGATGGCACAATGTCAAGGGTATTATATGGGCTTGCAGCACCTGATACGCCTATAAACGATGATACACATTTTAGGGTTGCCTCCGTAAGTAAACTCATAACCGCACTATGCGTAATGAAGATGGAGGAGAACTCGGATATTTCAATATACGATGACATTCATGACTATCTGCCATATAGGTTAAGAGAACAGCCTATTAGCCTAAAACAATTGATGACCCATACTGCAGGTTTGCATGATGGCGATAGCTATAATAACCTAATAGGCACCGGTGTGCCTGTTACAGAGCTTATAAACAGCGAAAATGTGCTTCCAAGCGCTGATAAATACGACTGGGAATATTCAAACTTTGGAGCAGGTCAGGTGGCTTGTGTGCTTGAATCTATGCTCAATAAATCCTTTGAAATGATAATGCAGGAATATTTATTTGAGCCGCTTAAAATTAGCGCGAGTTTTTATCCACAACATATAGGTAAAAACATAGCAAATTCTTATAATGTGCTGCCCTTTAAAGAGCAACCTGCGCTTGACGCGAAACTCAGGGTATCAAGAAGCGATAAAGGTTGGGATAAGGTTAATCAATTGCAGCACTATACTCTATCTCAGGGGAATTGCTTTATAAATGCAGACGGTCTTGTTCAAATAGGCAACGCTTTCCTTAGGCAGGGTTATTTAAGCACTGATACTTTAGAGCGTATGAAAACGCCATATGCAAGCTTCGGTAAGGCGGATTATAGGTTAAAACAGGGCATAGGAAGCTTTATTATAGAGGATAATACCATAGCAAAATATCCCCTTTATGGTCATCAGGGCTATGCTTATGGCTCAATTTTTGGTCTCTATATAGATAATGAAAATAATGATGGCATGGTATTTTGCTCATCTGGTTGCTCACTTGCGCGGAAATATGTAATGGCTGATATAAACCTTGATATTATGAAAATATGGCAAAATAGAGAGCTATGGAAGTAATTACCTCAATAAAAAAACAAAGAGGCGGATACTATATTATAGAGTTTGAAAGCGGTGAAACCATTAGAATGCCATTGCCGCTTCTAAAAGCTTTTCCCCTTAAAATAGGGGATAGCCTAGAAATAGAGCAGTATTTTGAAAACCATAGCAAGGAAGCCTTTAATTTTGCCGCGCAAAGGGCGGCATTTCTGCTAACAAAGAGAGATTACACCGAAAAAGAAATGTATAATAAGTTAAAAGATGTAGGTTATGCCGATAGTATAATAAAACAACTATTGCAATTTCTTGTAGAAAAGAACTTTATAGATGACGCTAGGTTTGCAAAAAATTATATACTTAGGCGAATGAAAAAAGTTAGCAGCTATAAGATAAGGCAGGAGCTTACACGCAAAGGCGTGTGTCAAACTATTATCAAAGAAGAGCTTGAGCGTAATATAAGCAATAGCGATACAATTGTACTTGCCATAAGTACAACTGAAAAGTACCTAAAAAACAGAATGGATTTAGAACCACCAAAAAGATATAAGAATACAATAGCGATGCTGGCGCGAAAAGGATTCAGTTTTGAAATAGCAAAAAAAGCCTATGAAACTGTAGTATCAAAATTTGAAAGTTGAAGTAGTGCTCGCCCTGCCAGCATAAGCCCTGCAATGGGTGGTATATACGATGTACTTCCTGGAACAATTTTATTATCTTCATCTATAGCCAGTTTGCCTTTTCTTTCTTCTGGTGAATATAATACCGTAAGTTTATCAATGCCTGCTTTTCTGTACTTTTGCCTCATAGCACGGCATAAAGGGCAGGTGTTTGTGCTGTAAATATCAGAAAAGGAAAACATACTCGGATCTGTTTTGTTGCCTGTACCCATGCAAGCATACAATGGTATGCTTTCTTGTTGTGCTAATTTAGCCAAAAGCACCTTGGCGTCTGTATCATCTATTGCATCTATTATCAAATCACACTTATGTTGATTTATTATTTCAATTGTTTCGCTCGATACGAATATCGGTAGAGTATCAATACAAATATCAGGTCGTATATCTTTAAGTCTTTTCTTTGCAGCATATACTTTTTTCATTCCTATGGTGGAATGCAAGGCAAAGAGCTGTCTATTTATATTGCTTATTTTAATATCATCATCGTCTATAAGTATTAGCTTGCCTATTCCACCCCTTGCAAGCGCCTCGGCGCAGGCGGAACCAACGCCTCCTATGCCTACAACCATTACCGTCTTTGTGCTTAGTGCTTCTAAGCCTTCTTTTCCAATTATCGGAATAAGTCTAGAAAATTGAGTTTCCATTTTTTATCATCTCCCCTTGGCGGCGCTACTGCACCTGTAAGGAGCGCCACCTCATAAGCGCCATTTTCTATAAGCACCTTAGCACATGCTCTGGCAGTTGAACCGGTGGTGCGTACATCATCTACCAGTAATATTTTTTTGCCTTTTACATCAGCATTAATGCTGAAAGCGTTCTCAACATTTTCGCTGCGCTTTTCTACTACACTTATAGATGACTGCCTGCGAGTGTTTTTTGTTCTTTTTAGTGCAGTGATTACCGGAATGCCGTTTTTTTGTGATATAAGCTTTGCCAATACTTCCGCTTGATTATAGCCTCTATCCTGCAAGCGTCTAGCGTGCAAAGGAACAGGCACCATGGCATCAAAGCTAATACCTTTAACGCATTCATACATTGCATCTGCCAGTGGTTTTGCTGCATCTTCTATAGAGTTAAACTTTAGCTGTACAACTAACCTCTGCACTATTCCATGGTAGTGGTAGGGTGCGTATGCGGCGCTAAGGTTTAACATTCCACCTTCAATGCAATAATCACAGGAACTATTTTGTGTCTTGGGCGAAAGGCAATTTGGGCAGACATTTTCTGATAGCTTCATGTCTTCAAGTTCTTGAACGCAATTTTCGCATAGCGCAGCACCCATGATTATCTTACGAGGCTCTCCACAGCCAAGGCATATAACAGGCGGGAGCAGCAGATCTACAATTCTATTCAGCATTAAAAAAACTTACCTGAGCGTTTATAAGTTGTTCTTCAAGCGATGTATAGCGGCTGCTTATATATTCATTGTTTATCATACTTTCAACTGCGCTCATATAGCCCACCAATACAACTAGTTTTCTAGCGCGTGTCATAGCTGTATAGAACAAGTTGCGCGTCATAAGCATAGGAGGTCCGCCTATTACAGGCATTACAACCGCTGAAAATTCGCTCCCTTGGCTTTTGTGTACCGATAAACAATATGCAAGGTCTAAATCCTCTAGTTGTTTATACTCGTAATCTACAAGTTTGGACTCATCAAAACATACTGTAAGCCCTTCTTCGTAGACATTTATAATGTAACCTATATCACCGTTAAAAACACCTGTCCCGCTCTCGCCGTCGTTCGTTTCCCATTCTATTTGATAGTTGTTCCTGGTATGTATTACCTTATCGCCTTTTCTAAATGTAATATCATTATAGTTAATTTCAAGGGCGTTTTTTCGTTTTGGGTTAAGCGCCTCCTGCAACAGTTTATTGAGTCTGTTTACGCCGCAAGCGCCCTTTTTTGTTGGCGCAAGTACCTGTATATTAGCATCGCCGTTTTCATCGTTTAAGTAATTTGGCAAACGCTTAGCGTATAGCGATACAATGGTTGAAGCTGTTTGCTCAGCGCTTTGGCTTTGCAACATAAAGAAATCACCATTCTTTTTATTTACATTGGGCATTTCTCCATGGTTTATTTTGTGAGCGTTTATTACAATGCTGCTATTCTCATCCTGCCTAAATATTTCTGTAAGCTTGCATGTGGGTATTACATTGCTGTTTAAAATGTCCTTTAGCACATTTCCTGCGCCTACTGATGGAAGCTGGTCTGCATCGCCCACTAAAATAAGTCTAGTGTTATGGTTTATAGCTCTAAGCAGGCTGCGCATAAGGAAAACATCTATCATAGACACTTCATCTACTATTAGGCATTCACAATCAAGGGGCATATCCTCATCATGTTGGAAATCTCCCGTTTCAGCGCTGAAAGAGAGCATCCTGTGTATGGTTTTAGCTTCGTGTCCGGTGGCTTCTTCCATTCGTTTAGCTGCCCTCCCTGTTGGTGCGGCAAGAAAGGTTTTTTCGGGGTTTTCCATTAAGTTAAGTATACAATTGATTAGCGTGGTTTTCCCGGTTCCGGGACCTCCGGTAATTATTAGTACTCCCTCCTGCATTGCGCTGAGCACTGCCGCTTTTTGGGAGTTGCTGAAATCAATGTTAAATTTATTTTCAAAATCCTCTATTTGAGAAAATATTTTCGTAGAATCAACGCTTTTTTTTGCTGAATCTTTTTGACGTTGTAATTTTACTGCAATTTCTTTTTCGGCAGAATATATATATGTTAGAAATAGGGCATCATCATCATTTATAAAGGCGTTTGTAAAAGTTTTTGAAAGCAGCATAGATTGTATTTGAACTTCAACTAAACTGCTTTCAACTTTTAAAAGAGCAGCTGCCTGTGAAATCAATATATCACGGGGGAGATATGTATGTCCCTGTTCATTTGATGCCTGATAAAGCACATAAGCTAAGCCCGACTGTATACGAAAAGGGCTCTGTGGGGGAATACCCATGGATTGAGCTATCCTATCGGCGGTTAGAAAGCCTATACCCTGAATATCATCAACAACCCTATACGGGTTTGTTTGCATTATGTTTTCAGTTTCTTCACCATAATATTTGGTGATACGCAGCGCAATATTAGGAGAAATATCATAGGATTGCAGAAACATCATAGCTTTTCTTGATAGTATCTGCTCATTAAAGCTGATTATAATCTGTTCCAAGCGTTTTTGTCCTATGCCGGCAACCTCAAGCAAGCGCTCTGGTTGATATGTTATTATATCAAGGGTTTCTAATCCAAAAACTTCAACAATTTTATTAGCGGTGCTTGGACCAACGCCTTTTATAAGCCCTGATGATAGATATTTTTCTATGCTGGATAGGGTAGAGGGCTGCTCAGTTTTAAAGCCTGAAGCTTTAAATTGTCTGCCGTAAAGCGGATGTTCATCCCAATTGCCCGAAAAAACCACCTGTTCACCAGAAAAAAATTCGGGAAAGTTGCCAACGACAGTTATCGTTTCGCCCTCACTTTGCACCTGTATTACTGAATACTGGTTGCTTTCATTGCGAAAAATAGTATCTACTATCGTGGTTTCAATCGTTAGCAAGTTTAATCCTCCAAGTTCCTTTGATAAATAGGATTATATCAGCATTTTTGCTTAGCTTCAATCGTGCGAAAAAATCGCATTTTGATTGACAACAAATGCCGTTTTTCATACAATCTCTATGTCAATATTTTAAGGAGTTGAGCATATGAAATACACACTTAAGGTCGCAGGGCTTGAGAGGGATTTGCCCCTTTGCCGAGTAAATGACGAGCTATATATAGCAGCCTTTGTTATTTTTGGAGATGTTGAGCTAACAAGGGCGTGTGCAAGGGAACTACTAAAAATAGCTCCCAAGCATGATGTACTTATCACGGCTGAATCCAAAGGAATACCGCTTGTATACGAGATGGCGCGCCAGCATGGTGAAAACCGCTATTTAGTTGCACGTAAGGCGCCTAAGCTATATATGAAGAAAATCTTCTCAACAGAGGTTACTTCTATTACTACAGCAAACCGCCAGATGCTACATATAGACCAAAACGATGCTGACTATATGCACGGAAAGCGTGTGCTAATAGTTGATGATGTTATTTCAACAGGCGAATCATTAAAGGCAGTTGAAAAACTTGTTGCGGAAGCGGGTGGAGAAGTAGTTGGCAAGATGGCTATACTTGCAGAGGGTGATGCACAAAATAGGGATGACATAATATTCTTAGAACAATTGCCGCTGTTCAATGCGGATGGAACGATAAAGCAATGAAAAACAAGAGCTTAATTGAAGGCGGAATATTAGTATTAAACCTAGGTGGTAATCTTGCACAGTATTATGCAAAGAAAATACGAAAGATGAATGTATTTTCAAGTATATTATATGCAGGGAAGGCAAATATAAATGAAATAAATCAGTTTAAGCCAAATGGTATACTAATATGTGGAGAAATCAACCATATTGAGGATATTACAATTGCTGAGGATATTTTCTCGCTAGATATACCTGTGCTTGCATTGGGTGACGCAATGCTAGTTATGTGTAAAGCGCTTGGCGGTAAGGTTGAAAACAAGAGCTTCAAGGGTGATAAGTTAATAGATGTTGCAGTTGAGAAATCATTATTGCTAAAAGATATTAATAGTTTTACTGCTTATTTTGATTGTAACGGTGTTGCAAGTGAAGTTCCGGCTTCATTTGTTGTTACTGCTAATTGTGAAGGACATCCTTGTGCTATTGAAAATACGCAAAAAAAGCTGTTTGGATGTAAATTTCAGCTTACCAAAAACGAAACTCAGTATACTGATAGTATAATTAAAAATTTCCTGTTTGATATATGTAACTGCAGCCGTGATTGGGTTGCAGAGAAATTCATGTTAAGGAGTATTGATCTCTTAAAAGAAGCAATAGGCGATGGGCATGTTTTACTTGGGCTATCTGGCGGTGTTGATAGTGCTGTAGTCGCTGCGCTTTTATATAAAGCTATAGGAGAGCGTTTACACTGTGTATTTGTTGACCATGGTTTTATGCGCAAGGGTGAGCCTGAGCTTGTAAAAAAAGTATTCACTGATAGCTTTCCTGTTTCATTAACATGTGTGGATGCTGGAAAGCGTTTTATGGATAAGCTTGAGGGCGTTTCTGATGCGGAGCAAAAGCGCAAGATTATAGGCGCTGAATTTATTTCTGTATTCTTAGAAGAAGCCAAGAAAATAGGCAAGCTAGACCATTTTGCTCAAGGCACTATATATCCCGATGTAATAGAATCCGGCGCCGGAAGCGGGGGAGAACTCATAAAATCTCACCACAATGTAGGTGGTCTGCCTGAGCTACTGGGCTTTAACTCTCTAATTGAACCGCTGCGCTGGCTGTTTAAGCCTGAGGTTCGTTTACTTGGCACTGCGCTTGGTCTTCCTTCACATTTAGTTGATAGACAGCCTTTTCCGGGACCAGGTATTGCAATACGCTGCTTAGGCGCTCCAACTTTTGAAAGAGTGGAAATGGTACGCCTTAGTGATGCTATACTGCGTGAGGAAGTAGAGAAATTCGGTTTAAAATATATGGCAGATCAGTATTTTACAGTGCTTACCGGTGTACGCTCAGTGGGTATTCATGAAGGAAAGCGTAGCTATTTTGAAGCCATAGCAATACGCGCTGTTAAAACCGATGATTTTATGACTGCGGAAAACATATATTATCCTAAAGAGTTGCTAGATATTGTAAGTAGGCGCATATTATCAGAGGTTCCTTGCGTAAGCCGAGTGCTTCTTGACATAAGCCCTAAACCTCCTGCAAGTATTGAGTGGGAATAATGGCAAAACCTCTGAAACTACTTGTAAATCAAAGGGTTTCGGGTTTTTTAAGGGTGTTTTGACCTAAGTTTGGCTCTCAGAACGAACAAAAATGCAAAATTATGGTATATTAATTGCAGAGCAATATAGTTGCTTTTATCTATGGACTAAAATCCGAGTCAGGGGAAAGGTTAGTGTATGGAAAACTATAGGGACATTCTTTCAAACAATAGTATTTGGTGTGGCTTATTTGCTTGGTTTGTGTCACAATGTTTTAAATATGTAACGAATGGAATTAAAAACCGTCAATGGAACATAAGTCATTTGTTCTGTTCCGGTGGTATGCCTTCCTCACATACAGCAGCTACCATTGCACTAACTACTATGGTTGGATTTTTAGATGGTTTTGGCTCTACCTTATTTGCAGTATGTTTAATATTTTCAATAGTTGTTATGTATGATGCTGCTGGTGTGCGCAGGCAAGCCGGAAAACAAGGAAGCATCATCAATATGTTGTTAAATTTTGATTTCTTTAAAGATCCATCTATGCAATTTACAGAAATAAAAGAAAAAATCGGTCATTCACCTTTTGAAGTTGTCATGGGAGCCATTACAGGGGTACTGTGTGCAATGCTATTTCAAGCTATATGATTTTTCTCTTTAGTAACGATTGGTATTAAAAATACAACTATTATTATATACTCAATAAAGAGTTATCGCATGTATCTTCAATGTTATTTTTCCTCAGCAAGGACAAACATAAACTGACCCGATTACATTTGTAGAGGGTTTTGTAATATAGGTATCTACCTGTATTAATACTATTCTCAATTTAATTTGGTAGACTGACACAAGGCTCTTCCTTAAAATTCGCCAGACTTAGTGCAAGCATTACGCTTATCAGTATTAGTTAAAGCAGCCATTATAGAATATAGGCAGTTAATCTGTCTATTGGATACAATAAAAAAACGGTAGGAACGGTATTGTGTGTGTTTACACACCGGATTTGCTATGGTAAAATGCCTCCATATTGAGATGTCCAATCTCAATGTAAAAAAAGGAGGTATCGTTATGAACTGGAAAAGGCTAATCGGATTACTATGCGCGATAATGCTGCTGTTGTCTGCCGTCCCGGTTATGGCGGAGGAGCCCATACGTATCGGATGGATCGGATCGCTCACCGGTGACTCCGCGGTGTTTGGCGTCAATGAAAGCAGCATGATCAAGATGTTAGTGGAAGAAACTAATGCCGCAGGCGGCATCCTGGGTCGCCAGGTGGAACTATTTACCTACGATACCAAGGGTGATGCCAACGAAGCTATCAACGCAACTCGGCGCATCATCGCACAAGACAAGGTGTGCGCGATTCTGGGACCAAACGCGTCTGGACAGTGCATCGCCATTGCGAGTGTGCTTGAACAAATGAAGGTGCCGGATATTTCCACCGTTGCCACTAATCCGAAGGTTACCCTAAATTATGATGAAGCGACGGGCAAGTTTACAACCGTCAAGCCCTATAACTTCCGCATCTGTTTTACTGACCCCTATCAGGGGGCCATAGCAGCGGGGTTCGCATATGACGAGCTTAATGCTACCAAGGCTGCTATTTTCTATGATGTATCGGATGATTATTCTTCTGGACTTACACAATTTTTCGAAGAAATTTTTACCAACAAGGGCGGCGAGATAGTTGTTAAGGAAGCCTTTAAGAGTGAAGATGTCGAGTTTAAGGCGCAGCTGACCAATATTTTGGCGGCTAATCCCGATGTACTCTTCCTGCCGTGCTACTATAAACAAGCGGCACTCATCGCCAAACAGGCGCGTGAGCTGGGCATCGATGCCGTGCTATTGGGTGGCGATGGCTGGCCCTCTGACCAGTTGTTCGTAATGGCTAAGGAAGCCCTCCAGGGTGCCTATTTTGTCAATCATCTAGATGTTAATGACCCAACCTTTGCTGAACTGAAGACAAAGTTTGAAACCAAATTCAACATCCCTCTTGACCTGAACGGCTTCATGGCACATGATGCGTATGTAACGCTGGTTGCTGCCATCGAAAAAGCCGGTTCGGACGACAGTGAAGCAATTGCCGACGCACTGACGGAAGTGACTGTACAGGGTGTGACTGGTACCATAAAACTATCCAAGGAAGACCATAACCCCATTGGCAAGGAAGGCTCCATTACCAAGATAGTCGGGGATGGCTATGAGTTTGTCATGAAGTATGGGCTAGGTCAATAGAACCATAAGTTATATTACGCGGAGGCGATCTGCCTCCGCGTAATAATATAGAAACAGATAAAATCGTTTGACCGGCGCATTGTGGGCGGTGTGCGGATTTTGTTACTTTGATTGCGCTATTACCGGGATAGAAGGGGGGCGATGGAAATGGAACAATTCTTGCAGCAAATGATCAACGGCTTGTCGCTGGGGAGTGTTTACGCTCTAATGGCGGTAGGCTATTCCCTTGTTTATTCCATCATGAACTTTTCCAATTTTGCGCATGGAGGCGTTATCATGGTAGGCGCATACATAGGCTACTTTGCCATGACAGCTGCAAACATGCCCTTCTGGATGGCTTTTTTATTATGTGGCGTGGGTGCGGGTCTTCTGGCGGTATTGCTGGAATTGACTGTCTATACGCCTCTTCGCAACCGCAATGCCCCATTTCTCTATTACATTATTTCCGCTATGGGCGCTTCCATTTTCCTTGAAAACTTCGTTATAGCGACCATCGGACCGACTTATAGGACATATCCGCAGGTCTTTTCGCATGAGCCGTTTCGATTGGGCAGTCTGTCGCTGAGCAGAATAGATCTGATGATTATAGCGGTTGCGGCGATTGGTCTGATTACCTTGGTTATTATCATTGATAAAACCAAAATAGGCCTTGGCATTCGGGCGAGTTCTTTTTCTATCAAAGCCAGCCAACTGATGGGAGTCAATGTTAACTTCACCATTTTTTTGGTATTCCTGCTGGGCGGTATACTGGCGGGTTTCGCCGGTATGCTCTTTGGCATGAAATATACAGTTTATCCCACGATAGGCAATATCACCACAAAGTCGTTTGTTGCGGCTGTTTTTGGCGGGCTTGGAAGCCTGCCCGGTGCGATTATCGGCAGCGTGCTACTGGGGATTATTGAAGTGCTTGTCAGTGGATACCTTTCTTCAAATTTCCGTGATTTGATAGCCTTTTTGATTCTCATCAGTATTCTCATCATCAAGCCCACAGGTCTGATGGGCAAATCGAGCGAAGACAAGGCATAGGGAGGCTTGATATGAGCTGGTACTATATTGAAGGTATCTTAATACAATGCGGCTATGTGTTAATGGTGGTGCTAGGACTGTCCCTCCTAACTGGTTTTGCCGGCTTGTTCTCGTTCGGTCATGCGGGATTTATGGCCATTGGAGCCTATGTGTCCGCTATCTGCACAACCAAATTTGGGTTGTCTTTCTTACCTGCGCTGCTATTGGGTGGCGTTGTGGCGGGGGTAGTGGGCGCGGGTCTAGGCAAACTGACGCTAAACCTGAAAGGAGACTACTTTTGCATAGCTACATTGGGCTTTGGTGAAGCCGTCCGTCTGATACTGGAGAATTGGGAGTATGTTGGTGGGGCGCGCGGCATCTCAGGTATCCCATGGGAAACTAATCTAAAGTCGGTTATTATCGCTTGCGCAATAGGAACTTTGGCACTCATGGCTCTCGTTCGTTCGCGCCACGGTCGCAGCATCATTGCCATACGTGAAGATGAACTTGCCGCAGAAATGAGCGGCATCAATACCTTCCGCTACAAGATGATAGCACTTATTATCAGTGCAGTTTACGCCGGTATCGGCGGTGGTCTGCTCGCACATTATATGACATATATTCAACCAAAGATGTTCCAGATGGTCAAGTCTACAGAGTACACTATTATCGTTATTTTCGGCGGCTTGGGTTCTGTCACGGGCAGTATCATAGGTACTTTTATCCTTACATTCCTGCCTGAAATGCTACGTTCGCTTGATAACTGGCGATTGGTAATATACGGCCTGGCTGTAATTGTGATTATGGTTATTCGCCCCCGTGGTTTGATGGGTGGCGTGGAGCTTGGCGATATTTTCCGTCTTCCCGCGCGCAGGCGTGCTGCCAAATTGGCAGAAGAACGCATAAAAAACATGAATGGCGAAAGTGCCGGGGAGGAGGCACAGCGATGAAAAGCGAAGGAATGGAAGTCTTGAAGCTTGAACACGTCACCAAACAGTTTGGCGGATTGACCGCTGTTGACGATGTTACGTTTAACATCCGTGAGGGTGAGATATTCGGACTAATTGGCCCAAATGGAGCTGGCAAAACGACCATTTTCAACCTAATCAACGGTGTGTATGCGCTAAGCGCCGGGAAGATCCTTTTCTATGGAAAAACCATAGGTGAAGGAGCGGAAGAGCGCAAGAAAGTACTTAAGCTCAAGCCATTTCAAATTGCTGATATGGGTATCTCGCGTACTTTTCAGAATATACGTCTTTTCAGGAATCTATCAGTATATGACAATGTGCTTATCGCCTGTCATAGGAGTGCTAACTACGGGCTGTTTGAGTCGCTCTTGCGCCTTAAAGGAACACGCTTTGCTAGGCAGGAAAAGGTCCTCAGGCATAAAGCAGATGATTTACTTGATTTGATGAGACTCGTGTTTTATCGAGATGTTATCTCTAACAATCTTCCTTACGGCTTACAGCGAAAACTTGAAATTGCGCGTGCACTGGCGCTTGAACCCAAGTTACTGCTGCTTGACGAGCCCGCAGCAGGTATGAACCCTGAGGAAACTGGCAGTCTTATGGAGATGATCCGCTCAATCCGCGACCAGTTCCATCTGACGGTGCTTATCATAGAGCATCATATGGATTTGATTATGGGTGTATGTGACAGAATACATGTACTTAATTTCGGCAAGTCACTTGCGGAGGGTACACCAGCTCAAGTCCAAAGCAGCCCCGCCGTTATTGAAGCCTATCTGGGTGTGCAGGATGGCGCGCTCTATGCGGTGAATGAAGGTGAGCAGTGATGGGTAAAGCATTGCTGAAAACCAATAATCTTAGTGTCTCCTTTGGCGGCATCCATGCATTGCGAGAAACAAACATAGAAATAATGCCCGGCGAAATTGTGGCAATTATTGGCTCCAACGGTGCGGGTAAGTCGTCCATGATGAATGCCATTTCGGGTGTTATAAAGTTTTCGGGTGAAATCGAATTCAAGGGCAGTGCTTTGCCGAAAAAGGCGCACAAGATCGTCAGTGCTGGCATCAGCCATGTTCCGGAAGGGCGGCTAATTTTTGCAAACCTAACAACAATGGAAAATTTGCGAATGGGTGCTTATCTTCGCAGCGATTCACGCGCAGTGGCAGAAACGTTGGCACGCGTACTGGACATGTTTCCAAGGCTAAAAGAGCGAGAAAACCAAATTGCGGGTACTCTGTCCGGGGGAGAACAACAGATGTTGGCAATGGGGCGGGGGCTTATGAGCGACCCGGAACTCCTCTTGCTGGATGAACCCTCTCTGGGACTGGCACCCATTCTGGTGGATACTATTTTTGATATTATCAGAAAGATTAAGCAGATGGGTAAGACGATCCTTTTGGTGGAGCAAAATGCTTACAAAGCGCTATCCGTTGCAGACCGTGCTTATGTTCTTACCCAAGGCAGAATCACCCTTGAGGGAGCTGCCAGCGATATTATGTGCAATCCGTTGGTAGTGGATGCATACTTAGGCAAAAAAGCGCAATAGAAAGACACAAAATACATCTCCAATTAGTAAGAGGAGCTGCTAACACTATCAAAATAGCATTTTGATAACAGGTGATTAGCGAGTATTATAGAAGGTTGATAAAATTTCTGAAACTCCTTGTGAATTAAGAGGTTTGGCTTTTATTTAGTGTTTTAACTTGGTATGACTCTAGTTTTCCTTGTATAATTATCCCTAGCTTGCTATTGCATAGCTGCGCATCTAGAAACACGACAGGAATATATTCAAAGTGCAATTTCATAATATTCTAAAGTTAAATTTCCTCCCAACCAATACACTCCCGCTTGGTGCTGTACTCATGGGGCAACAGTGCTCGGTCTGTATAGCATACTTCCCCGGATTGGTTGTCATAAGGGTCGTTGCGGTGGAAGGGGAAAGGTGGGTCAAACACCTGCTGGAAATCCTCATTGGATACCATACGCCAAGGCTCTAGGTTGCCAAAGTAGAAGTTCCATCGGTCTAGGTGTCCTTCACGGTAGGCTGCGCCGCCAAAGGAACCATCGGCATATAGCCAACCATAGGGGGCTACATAGAACATTGCCCAGTCGTGGCTGTAAATATGTCCTGGTCTAGCAGACCAACCAGATTGCCAGCGGGCGGGAATACCTACACAGCGGCACAGGGTGATAAAAAGCAGGGCGTGCATACCGCAGTCTCCTCGTTGACCTATGGCAAAATACTCTGGAATATTTGCTACACTTCTATATGCCGGCACATAGCGATACACTGTTTGAGTGGTTACATAGTCATAAAAAGCTCGTGCGATTTTTAAAGGGTTGGTTTCATTGCCTTTAAGTTTTGCCGCAAGCTCCTTGATAATAGGAGTAAAAATAATTTGCGGCGATATTTCATCGGTTTCAAAGCTTGGTTGCTCGGGAGAAACCATATCGGGATTGGGGTCTATATAACGAGCTATTATATCATAGGAAAATTCAGTTACAAAGCTCATTCCTGGCTGATAGCTTTCCTTAAAATAGGCGGTACGTTGAGCCTGCGTTTCACTAGCAATATGGACAGCTATTGGGCTAGTTATTATTTGTAGGTGAGGTTCACACTGAGCGTCACGCACAGGCAAGGGCAGCCACACATGTATGGTTTCACCCGGGCGCTGGGCTTCGGGTTTGATTGTCAAAGTGGTACGCATATTCATGCGAAGTTTAATACTGCCTTTTTCTTTCATTCGTGCGATGATTTCGTCTAGGGCATGGAAGCTTTCTGTCCGTTCTGCTAGGGCATTAGTATCCAAAATGCGGTGGCGCATGTCCACTCTGGTTTTAATGAAGCTAGCCACGCAGTCGTCCTTATAAAACACCTTGCCGTTTATATATACCCAGTCTAGGGTACCTTGATCTCGGAAGGTTTCCATCTCTTCACGGGTAACATCCTTAACTTTTTCCTGCAATTTTGCCAATGCTTCCTCCGGGGTGTATATGTACTCCCGCAGTATGTCTTTAACCAGCAGACGCTCATATTTGAGGCGTTCCTTAAGAATGCTAGGTACTTTAGGGTCCTGCAACCTAACTTCAATCATACGATTCATGCGTTCAAAATCCCCAAAATGTTTGAGCCTAGCAATGTCTTCCGGCAGGGGACAGATCATAAAATCCATATTTTCTTTCATGTGTTTCCTCCAAAAAATGGGGTTTTACCCCAAACTATTTTATATTAACTGTAGGGTGAAAGTTTAATAATGAGAAAAAGTAATCAAAGTGAGGAATAATTTTTGTCTTGCTTTACTCCGACTTTTATAGTTTATTTTTCTTGTGCTTTAGTCTGTGGCAGTACATTCACCCCAAAGCTATCTTCGGGCAGAGGACAAACAGAACCAATACGCTCCTTGTATTCTGCTAACTCTTTCTGGTTGCCTAGCACAAAATGACCTTCTGAAATTTCTGTCCACACTGGTTTGTCTACGCTATAATCATGGATAGATTCATCATAGGTAAGCACCTTCTTATTGCGCTCATACACTGGATTTGGCATAGGTACTGCCGAAAGAAGCAAACGGGTATATGGGTGCAGGGGACATTGGAACAGAGCTTCCGTATGCGCTAATTCCACTAGTACTCCTTTGTTGATAACCGCAATGCGGTCACAAATAAAGCGCATTACTGATAAATCGTGTGAAATAAACAGGTAAGTCAGTCCCCGTTCCTTTTGCAGCTTGGAGAGCAGGTTTAATACCTGTGCTCGGATGCTTACATCTAGAGCGGAAATAGGTTCATCAGCAATGATAAATTCCGGCTGCATGACCAGTGCCCTAGCTATACCAATGCGCTGACGCTGTCCGCCGGAGAATTCATGGGGAAAACGGCTGGCAAATTCGTCCAGAAGACCAACGTCCAGCAGCGCTTCGTGTACTCGTCTCTCTCGCTCTTCCCTAGATAAGCCTTTTTCGGTGGCATACAAACCTTCCGCTACAATGTAGCCAACTTTGGCTCGCTCGTTTAGAGAGGCCATAGGGTCCTGGAAAATCATCTGGATTTCTCTGGTTACTCGACAGTCTAGCTTCTTGTCAATTTTACCTGAAATACGCTGACCCTTGTATATAATTTCACCGTTTGTGGTAGGATATATTCTGATTATGGCACGACCAATGGATGTTTTACCGGAGCCGGATTCTCCAACAAGGCCGAAGGTCTCCCCTTTATAGATGTCAAAACTGACGCCACGTACAGCATAAAAGCGGCGTCTGCGCTCGCCAAAAGCGACCTCTAGATCCCGTACCTGCAGCAAAGGATATTCTTTATTGTTCATAGAGATTGCCTCCTTCCGTACTTATACGTTCAAGTACCTGTGGGGGTTCTACTTTTGGTGCTCGTGGGTCTTGTAGCCAACAGCGTACCTTATGGGTATCGCTAATGTCAAAATATGGGGGTCGTTCCTTAAAATCAATATTTAAAGCTTTGGGATTGCGGGGAGCAAAGGCATCCCCTTTGATTTCATTAAACAGATTTGGAGGTGTGCCCCGGATGGAGAACAGCTCTTCACCCTTCACCCCCAGCTGGGGAAGTGAAGACAGCAGGGCCCATGTGTACGGATGCTTGGGGCTAAAGAAAATTTCTTCACTGGTACCAATTTCCACGATGTCCCCAGCGTACATTACGGCAATGCGGTCTGCGACATTAGCCACAACTCCAAGGTCATGGGTTATATAAATGCAGGTAAGGTTGTATTTGCGAATCAAATCTCGTATGAGACCAAGAATCTGCGCTTGTATGGTCACATCTAGAGCAGTAGTGGGCTCGTCACATATGAGAATATCCGGTTGACATGCTACTGCGATGGCGATGACCACTCGCTGGCGCATTCCGCCTGAGAACTGGTGGGGATATTGCTTCATCCGTCTAGCCGGTTCTTTGATACCCACATCAAGCAGGATTTCCTGTATGCGCTTGTTTGCATCATCGCCTTTTAGACCTTGATGCAATTCAAGAGCCTCGCCAATTTGCTTGCCGATTGTTTTTAGCGGGTTTAGGCTAGTCATAGGATCTTGCAATACCATGGCGATTTTTTTGCCCCGTATGGTAAGCCATTCTTTTTCTGTTTTGTACTGGGCTAAGTCGTTGCCTTCAAACCATATGCTACCGGAATCAACCCAACCATTTTGGTCAAGCAGTCCCATGAAAGTTTTGGTAAGCACGCTTTTGCCACTGCCCGATTCCCCGACAATGGCAAGGCTTTCACCTTTATAAACCTCTAAACTGACACCCCGGATGGCATGAAGTACCCTACCGCGGAGGCTAAACTTTACATTTAGATCTTCTGTTCTCAGAATAACTTCAGACATGCTATGCCTCCTTTATACATGATTGCGCGGGTCGGCAGCATCTGCAAAGGCGTTGCCGATGATGTAGAATGAAATTGTAACAATACTTAGAATAATGGTAGGGAAAATTAGCTGATAGGCGTATGAGGTGGTTACCAGCTTACGACCTACATTGATTAAGTTACCAAGGGATGGGATGCTCACAGGCAAGCCTAGACCAATATAGGTAATAAATACC
Source organism: Christensenellaceae bacterium (assembly GCA_012518615.1). Lineage (GTDB taxonomy): Bacteria > Bacillota > Clostridia > Christensenellales > Aristaeellaceae > DTU024. The sequence goes on from JAAYRU010000011.1 coordinate 40,381, forward strand.
TCCGAGCCAATGGCGCCGGGTATTGCCAAGGCCATGCGTAGCATGATGACACTTACTAAGTAAGGCAAAAGGTTACGGGTAATTATGCGGAAAGTGCTTGAGCCAAGACACCTAGAAGCTAAGTTGTAGTCCCTGTCCCTTATGATGACAATCTGGTTGCGTACAAAGCGAGCCATGCTTACCCAGCCGGTAATGGTCATGGAAAAAATCAGGGTTTGAATACCCGGACGCATTATATAGGTAAACATAATCAAAACAATTGTAGTGGGGATATTGTTGATGACATTATATATCTCAGTTAATAGCCTATCCAGACGCCGGACATAGCCCCATAAAACTCCTATAAAAATGCCAATAATTGCCTCTAGCATAGCCACCATAAAACCGATATATAAGCTTGTGCGGGTGCCAGACCATACCATGCTCCACATGTCTTGACCAGCGTTGTTGGTGCCAAACAGGAAGGGAGCATCCCCGGGCAGCAGCCTAAGCTTTGCTTCAGTTTTGGTTGTGGCGCTCAGACCATCTGGGGTTATGTTTAACTGGTCTTTTAGTACAAACAGTTCTGTGCCCTGGTTGGTATAATCTTCCGGAAATGTGTACATCTTAACTGGAAAATTGGAACGGCTTTCATAGGGTACCTGGTTTGGGTCTTCCGGAAGGCGCAATTTGGTAGTGAAATTGTTGAGCACATAGCCATGTTGACCATCATCAAGCTCAACCTTAACCCAGTTTTTTTCATACTCAATAATTGTAAAGGTTGTGCGGGCTTTCAAGGAAGTTAGTATGTTGCTCACCGCTGCCCAGGTGTCATTCTCATAGGGAGTAACAACCAGTTGGGTATTCTCAGGTACTGTGTACATTACATTGCTAAAGCTAGGTCCAATGTTATACATCTGTAGGCCAGTTATAGGGTGGTTGATTACCTCAGTTGCCCTAAACTGATTAGGTAAGTGGGGCTGTATAATAGTAAACAGTACCAGCAATACAAGCAAAATTAGCAAGCCTGTCGCAAGCCTATTTTTTAAAAACACCCTTATGGTGCTACCCCAATAGCTGTAATATGAAAACCCGGTACGCTCTGCCTCTTTTTCGCTATAGGGTGCAAAGGCAAAATCATCTAGAGATTGCTGAGACTGGTTCAAGCTTTCGTATAGTTGCTTTTCCATTTTATTTTCAGCCATCAGCGCACCCCTTCTTTTTTGGCGAAGCTTATGCGTGGGTCAATAAGTGCCATTAGCAGGTCGCCTAGCAGCATACCTATTATGCCTATGGAAGCATATATCATAACCAGGGCCTGCACCATAGTGTTGTCCTGGCGGGTAATTACATCCACAAGTAGTCCGCCCATGCCGGGGATAGAATATAAAGATTCAACATAAATAGAGCCAGATATGGTAAACAGCAAAGAGCTAGGAATATACTGAATCATCGGTACAAAGGCGTTGCGGAATACATGAGCCATGGTTATATCCTGGCTGGTGACGCCTTTAGCCTTGGCAAGCTGCACATAGTCCTTGTTTAGCTCGTCCACCATGTAGCGTCTAAGCCACATGGCATAGTAGGCAATGCTTCCCAAAGACATAGAAAAAACCGGAAGCACCCAGTTAAGAAATTTGCTTGGGTCAAATAACATTGAGATTTTAAGCATACTTGAGCCATAGCTTTGAATATATATGTAGTAAACTGCCGCTGGCACAGCATTGATAAACACGATAAAACCCGTGCCAATTTTATCCCAAAACTTGTATTTACTTCGGGCCATTTTGGCTCCTAAGGGGATGCCCAGCAGCAAAGATAAAGCCATGGATATCAACCCCATCTGGATGGATATGGGCGCTTTGCCAGCAATTATATCTATAATAGGCGCCCCGGTGCGGTAGCGGTTGGAAACACCCAAATCACCCTTTAAAATGTTTTTATAAAAGTTGAGCAGCTGGATATGCATGGGGTCTTTCAGCCCCAGTTGATGCAGCTTAGCGTCAATTACCCCTTGGTCTGCTTTATCAATATTGTCAAAATATCCTTCAATGGGCATTTGACGCATCAGGACAAACACCGTGGTGAGGATGATGAACAGTGTTACGAGGGCGGCCAAAAGCCGTTTGCCGACATATTTTAACACCGTTTTCCTCCTTTCAAAATACACGAATCAAATTTGATTACTATTGCAGTTGTATAGAAAAATTCTTAAATGAACAAAAGTGTGGGGCTGTGCAAGCTGGCAGCACAGCCCCGCGAATAATTAGTCGCTTAAGTGGGCATGAGTGCCCTTTTGAATTTTAGACTAATTTGCCAGAGCTGCCCGTTCCTGCTCCCATTTATCTTGAGCGTCGAAGAACTGGTCAGTGCTCATGGGCTCGTCCAACAGACGCATCCCCTTATAACGGTCAGTAGAGATACCGAAGGGGGAGTACTGGCAGGTAAAGGGATCAAGCCTGCTTGCAGTATAGCCACCGGCATTGTAGGAATATCCAAAGGGCATTACAAAGGCATGCTCAATTAAGTATGCTTCTGCCTTGGCAAATGCTAGGAAGCGGGCTTCTATGTCGTTAGTGATGGCCTTGGCTTCTTCAACCAGACCCCAGTATACTTGGAATTTGTTGTTGCCATTTTCATCTACATCAGTAGTGAAATCAGGGAAATTGTATTTCATGCCAGCGTTGGTATCAGTGACCGGCATAAAGGGGTCGGTATAGGTTTCGGGATCTGCATAGTCTGCACCCCAGTTGCAGTCTAGGAAGGCGTACTTGCCGCTGCGGCGCACTTCGCTAAGGAAGCTCTGAGAGGGACCTGCCTCTACAATGATATCAATAAAGTCATTGCCCAGCAATCCTTCCATCTGCTGCTCAAGCACCTGAACCATTTCAGCCCAGGTCTGAATGTTGGGATGATAGACGGTGAGCATTTTAATGGGGAAGGTGACACCCGCAGCTTCTAGCTCTTCCTTGGCTTTGGTAGCATATTCTTTGGCCAATTCTTCGTTGAAGGCATCTTTGCCAAGCTCTGACCATGCAGCTAGGTCTCCCATTTTCGCATAATCCTGACCGTTATAGTCAACAAAGCCTGGAGGTACGATGGAGTAGTGCAGTATGCTTTCAGGGTTGTCCGGTTCAGCCACAGTGGCAACCTTTACCCTGTCAAATGCGTGGAAAATAGCCTTGCGGAAGTTTTCATTGTTTACAGCAATCTTCCAGTTTTCAGGCTCATAGATTTCATCAAACTGGGGATTGAAATTCAGAGCATAGAAATAGCTATATTGTCCAATATGGCGCACAGGACGGATGAGGTCTGCGGTTTCGGGGTTAGATAGCCATTCCTGAGCCAGTAGGTTGTCAATGGTGGCAGAGTCAATCTCGCCTTTACGGTACAGGTCGGCAGAAATGGAAGCAGCTTCCTTGTTATATTTCATCTCGATTTGCTCGACATATACTTTGTCTTTGTCCCAGTTAATGGGGTTTTTGGTGTAGATCCGGCTTTCCTGCGGCTTGAACTCGCTAATATAATAAGCGCCGTTATACAGCAGGGTGTCATTACCAGTGGCAAGACCAAACTCCTCGCCTTTTTCAGCCAAGAAGGGACCATATGCGGGCATGAAGCATACATAGGTGGTCATGGACAGAAAGTAGGGCACGGGATTTATTAAGGTGTATTCAATCGTGTAATCATCTAGCGCCTTGATGCCTACAGTATCCCACTCCATTTTAGGGGCGGGCTCTTTGCCTTCTTCAGGGGTTGCGGTTCCAAGGAAATAAGCTTCCGCGCCATCTACTACTGAGTACAGTATGTTGGCAGTAGCAGATGCATTCTGGGCGTTCAGAATGTATTGAGCGGCAGTAACAAAGTCATGGGCGGTTACCTCAGCCACAACTTCTGCATTACCATCAATCCATTTGGCGCCTTGGCGGAGCTTAAAGGTCCACACTAGACCATCTTCGCTAACTTCCCAGCTTTCAGCCAGTGAGGGCTGGATTTGACCCAGATAGTCATATTCGACTAAGGTGTCAATGACATTGGCTGCCACAGCAAACTCGCTTGCAGTAGTAGTAGTCAGGTAGTTAAGAGAGGATACTTCGCCGGAATATAAGGTTCTATAGACCGCATCCTCAGTGAAGACAGGGGTGACAGACAACAGCATTGCTATTATCATCAACAGGGTTAGTGTACGTTTCATTTGTCTTCCTCCTTTTGTTTTTGGTATAGATAACGCATTATTGGTTATCTTGTGCCATGGTGTTCTGGGGTGATGATGAGGGGGATTATACCACCTGTCCGGAGAAAATGCAATTTCTATATGGACAAGTTGCATAATCTGAGGATTTAAAGATACACAATCCTTAAATATGACATTTACACCCACAACATCCTTCTTTTTCTTTTTTAAAGGCAAAGAAAGATGTTGTATATACACTGCCTTAATTTGCTTTTCAGGTCAAGTCCCTAAAGAAGAAAAAACAAGAAAAACACTAAAACAAAAACTCCTGAAAACTTGTAGGAAACCTTAAAACCAAGGCAATGCAGCCTTGGTATGAAAATAGTTTTCATTTTAAAGCTTTGGATGGCTGTAAAATGGCAAGAGTAAGGGATATATGCTTCCTTTACAAAGAAGGGTCACAGTCTCGTAATATTGTAATTTGGTCACAATTACTTATTGTTTTTATTAATAATATCAAGATTTTTTATTAGTACCGTGGCCTAGCATATCCTACAATTCGTTTATCATTAAGGCTATACATCCTAGTGTCTACACTGCCGCCTGCCGCTCCTTCAAGGGTATACACATAACGCTCATCTACATCATAAACAATGCCAATATGAGAGAAAGTAGTCTTAGATTTGGCATTGTTCCATAGAAAATAAATCAGGTCTCCGACTTGTGGAATGTAGTCGCTTTGGTTCATGCGGTTATATGGATTTAGGCGTTGAGCCTGCACTTGACCAACCTTGGGAACAAAGAAATAATTAAAGGCTTGTTGTGTATCATAAAATACACCATCTACATCTCGGGCGTTGTTTATGATATCCTCTCCGATACCAGCCTTCCTAGCAGACCAAGACACAAAATAGGAGCAGTAGGATTCACTGGGGTCCTGATAATATTCTCCATATTTTGAGTAAGGTCCACCAGTACCGGTGCCGCTTAAGATTGGGTTATTGCTGGTTCCACCTGAAAAGCCAAGTTGAGTGAATGCTATGCCAAGTAAATCTGCTTTCCTATCTCCGGTAGGGGAGTAGGCACTTTCTGAAAAGCTACGGGCAAGGTTTATTATTGGGGCGGGCTTATTAATTATGAGAACTTGTTCTTTTAATACATATCCGCTCTTGTGTTTGTAGCTAGCTAAATACCATTCTCCTTGTTCAAGTAGGATAGTAAGAGCAGCGCCGGCAGGCACAGTTTGTACTTTGTTTGCATTTTTGTTTGTGCTGGATTTAAGGGAAATAGCTTCACCAGTATAGTTGATTGCGGTTTTAAGCAGTGCATCGTTATTGGTACCGCTTTTTTGGTATAGTAAAGCCAGAGTTGCGGGGTCGGCATTGCCGCTTGTAGGCATACCGTTTCTTGCTTGAAAGCTGCGTACGGCTGCGGCAGTTTGGGTGCCGTAGGTGCCATCTGTTTCTATGTTATTAATGCCTTCATTAAGCAGGGCTTGCTGTAGATAGATAATTTGTTCTGGAGAACTTCCCTGCCTCAGTGTTTGGGCTATGCTAGCGCCAGCCATTCCCATAATAATGTTGGTATCCGGTTCGGAATAATAATAACCTGACTTATGAATGTTATCGTTAGTGCTTACCTTATTTGCTGTACTTGCAAATAGTAAGCTTAGGGTTTGATTGCCAGCAATACCATCTACTCGAAGTTTATTTTGTGCTTGGAACTTTCGTACAGCCTTGGTGGTGGCACGCCCATAAACGCCATCCACTTTTAAATTAAATCCGTGTTGGTTCAAAGCATCCTGAAGAGTTTGTACCGCCGTGCTTCGCATGTTTGGGCGTAAGGTAGTATGTTTATCAAATGTTGTTGTAGTGGAAGGGACGGCAGTTTCCTGTGAAATTTTGTTTCCATATAGCCTAATTAAAGTCTCATTGCCGGCTATGCCGTCAACTTTAAGCCCCTTAGCACGCTGAAACTTTGTTACTACACGCTGGGTTTCTCTTCCGTATTTGCCATCTACAGCAATGGAATAACCCTCCTCAAGCAGCGCTCGCTGAAGCTTAGTCACTTCTTCGCCCCTAGTTCCTGGACGAATGGTTGTATAAGCCGTAGCGCTAGTGACTAAGCATTGAATTAGCAACAGTATAGCTATTAATAGGATGGTAATCTTTTTCATAAACAAAACCTCCAGTACAAATAAAAAACAAACAAGCTATTCGTTACACACATCATATCAAAATAGTGTTATTTGGTGCAAGTTTTCTAGCCTTAAATATTAAAATGCCTAAAGTTTTCTTGGCATAAGTTTTTTTGAAATAAAATGTTGCAGATAAGGTATCATCCCGGCTTAATATTTTCCTCGAGTATTGAATGTAAATACTTTATTTCCTGAACTTTGTCATGATTTTTTTAATACTTCTTGACAAAGAAAAATGTAAATAGTATACTCTCGATATTCCGTTACGCCGCTGCGGCGGTGCAAAAGAGTGATTTGGATTTATTTTAATGAGGAGGGGAGATGAATGGAGAATAATTATATCGAAGCTATTAAGAGGGAAAAGAACCTTGATATGTTTTTTAATGCCATACTGTCACTTAAAAACAAAGAAGAGTGTGATAAATTTTTTGAAGATATTTTTACCGCAAAGGAATTGATAGACATACCTCAAAGGCTTGAGGTCGCCATGCTCCTCTTAAAGGGCAAGACCTATCAGGAAGTTGGGAATGTTTCGGGTGCAAGTACATCTACGATTACTAGGGTGAGTCGCTGCATTCAATATGGCAGGGGCGGATACAGGCAAATAGAGGAGAGAATATAAACATGTTCAAAAAAGAGCTTTTTACGCAAAAGGAGCTTTTATCCTTTAAATTAAGAGAGCTGTTTTCTTCTTATGGCTACTCGCTTTATAAGATGAAAACCTTTGAGCCTTACAGTTTTTATCTTGAAAATATGGACTTCCTTTCCTCAAAGAATATTCTCTATTTTACTGATAGAGATGGTACTTTGATGGCGTTAAAACCCGATATTACATTATCTATAATTAAAAACTTAGATACGGCTTTGGATAAACATAAAGTCTATTATAATGAAACTGTCTATCGCGCGCCTAATTCGACCGGAAACTTTCAGGAAATCCTACAATTTGGTGTTGAGATTATAGGCAGGCTATCGGATGATGATATGTTTAACTTGATTTTTTTAGCGGCAAAGTCGTTACTTATTATTGATGAGAAGCCAGTTCTCATTGTATCTGACAATAGTCTTTCTCAAAAAGTAATTGAAAAGGCGGGACTGAGTAAAGTTAATGGAAAGATTTTTGATGCATTTCAAAATAAAAATCTTATGCTCCTAAATGATATTTTAAGAGACAATTATACGGAACAAAAATATATAGATATTTTACCTAAGCTTCTCTCTTTACACCTGCCTTTAGACAAGGGAATTGAGGAACTTGAGAAAATACTGGATGATGATGCATTCCATAAAAACATAGAATATTTAAAAGGCTTATATCGTTACCTAGAAAATAATAATCTAAAAACTAAAGTTTTTCTAGACTTTTCCATACCGGAAGGTTTTAAATATTATGACGGGCTTAGTTTTGTGGGAATAATACCAGGGGTCTCTTCAGAGATTTTAAGAGGCGGGGAATATAGCAACTTAGTCAAAACAAAAGAAAAAAGCTACTTGGCATCCGGGTTTGCGATTTATTTAGAAAAAATAGAGGATAAAGGGAGTCTATGATGAAAGACGGTTTAAAAATAGCTCTTCCCAAAGGAAGACTGGGAAATAAAGTCCACAATATTTTAAGTAAAATTGGATATGGCTATGATGAAATTATGGAAGAGAGCAGAAAGCTGGTGTTTTACGATAATGAAAAGGGTAACACATACTTTTTGGTGAAACCGTCTGATGTGGCAACTTATGTTGAATATGGCGCAGCTGATATAGGTTTTGTGGGTCGTGATATTCTCCTTGAAAATAAGAGTAATGTTTTTGAACTATGCGATCTTGGAATCGGCAAGTGCAGGATATGCATAGCTGGGGAAAGGGATTTCCCTTATTATGAAAAAAATCATTTAAAAGTTGCAACCATATTTCCTAATATAAGCCGAGAGTTTTTTCTCAGCTCAGGTAAGACTATCGATATCATTCCTCTTCATGGCTCCATAGAAATTGCTCCGCTAGTCAAGTTGTCTGATGTAATTGTGGATATTGTTGAAACTGGCACAACTCTAAAGGAAAACAATTTAATCGTTTTTGAGGAAATATCCCATATCAGCACGAGATACATAGCAAACAAGGTGAGCTATACCTATAAAAACAAGGAAATAAGTAAAATATATGAGTTGCTTAACAACGAAAGGGGTGCGGGAAATGATTAGGATCAAACATATAGATGAAATCAATCTAAAACAGAGTTTGTCTGAAACTATAGATGCGAACCTCATAAAAGATGTCGCTGCAATTATTGAAAATGTAAAATATAATGGTGATAGTGCGCTTAGGGAATATACTGAGAAATTTGACGGAGTATATATAGATGATTTTGAAGTTTCGGATAGTGAGATGGATGAAGCTCTAAATTCAGTTGAAGAAGAATTTATAGCAGTACTTAAAAAGGCGAAGGAAAACATCTACAAATTCCATGAAAAACAAAAGAGGGATGACCTTATCATATTTGAAGAGGATGGAAAAATCTTAGGAGAGAAATTTACTCCTATTGAAAGAGTTGGTCTTTATGTGCCGGGCGGTACAGCGGTATATCCATCGTCTGTGCTTATGACTGTTATACCGGCAAAAATCGCCGGATGCGCAAATATATCCATGGTATCTCCGCCCGATAAAAAAGGAAACATTTCGCCGCTTATCCTTGCAGCAGCAAATATTTCCGGCGTGAGTAAAGTATAGAAAGTTGGCGGAGCACAAGCGATAGCTGCACTTGCCTACGGTACGCAGAGTATAGAAAATGTATATAAAATTATAGGTCCAGGCAATAGGTATGTAGCTGAGGCGAAAAGGCAGGTGTCAAGTATTGTTGGCATAGATATGGTAGCAGGACCTTCCGAGATACTTATAATAGCTGAAAAAGAAGCTAATCCGGACTTTATCGCTGCAGATCTTCTCTCACAGGCTGAACACGATACTTATGCAAGGTCTATTCTCCTAACCTGCGATAAAGAGCTTGCAAACAAAGTTCAGGATAGTATCGAAGTTAAGCTACCAAACTTGATAAGAAAAGAGATAGCGCGCAAATCCATAGATGAACAAGGTTTAATTGTCATATGTGAAAGTAAAGAACAGATGTTTGAATTATCCAATGAAATTGCGCCTGAGCATTTGGAACTTATGACTACAAACCCGATATCTGATTTAAGCTTGGTTAAAAATGCCGGTTCCGTATTTTTGGGAGAATATACGCCTGAGCCTACGGGAGATTATTATTCCGGAACCAATCATACACTCCCTACATCAGGTACGGCAAAGTTTGCGAGCCCACTGTCGGTAGATGATTTTGTCAAAAAAACACAGTTTTCATTTTATACTAAAGGAGCTCTCTTAAAGGATGCGGAAGCCATAATGCATTTTGCGGAAAAAGAAGGTCTTACGGCGCACTCGAATAGCGTAAAGGAGAGGACAAAATGAGCTTTTTAAATGAAATATATTTAAATTTAAAACCCTATACACCCGGCGAACAGCTTAACGATAAGAATTACATTAAGCTCAATACCAATGAAAATCCTTATGGAGTATCGGAAAAGGCAAAGAGATACGCAGAAGAGGAAATTGCAAAATCCCGCCTATATCCTGACCCCGAAAACTCGCTTCTTGCAGAAAAAATTGCCGAATACTATCGTGTTGATAAAAATCAAGTTATCATTACTAATGGCTCGGATGAAGTGCTTTATTTTATATTCGCAGGTTTTTTTACAGGTAATAAGAAACTACTTTTCCCAAATATTACCTACGGTTTTTATAGGGTGTATGCTGACTTTTGCGGGGTTAATTATTACGAAGTGCCATTGAAAGCAGATTTTACTATCAATACGGACGATTATACTAAAGGAAATGCCAATATTATTATCGCCAATCCTAATGCACCTACGGGCATATATTTAGGACTTTCTGAAATCGAGAAGATTATAATGGCTGATACAAAATCTTTAGTGGTTATAGATGAGGCATATATAGATTTTGGCGGGAATAGCTGTATAGAATTGGTAGAAAAATACGACAATCTTATAGTGGTTCAGACCTTTTCAAAATCACGTCAATTGGCAGGGGCAAGAGTAGGTTTTGCCATAAGCAACGAAAAAAACATAAGTGATTTAAAAAAGATAAAATACTCTATAAATCCCTACAATGTGAACCGCGTATCAGAAGCCATGGCAAGAGGAGCTATAGAAGATAAAGAATATTTTGATAAAACGGTGCAAAAAATCATAGAAACACGCGAGGGTTTTGTATGTTCTTTAAGGGAAAAAGGGTTTCTAGTTTTAGATTCATATACAAATTTTGTATTTGCTAAACACGACAAAATAAAAGGTAAAGTCCTTTATTCTATGCTTAGAGATAGGGGATTTTTGGTCAGACATTTTGATACTGCTCTTTTGACAGATTTTATCAGAATAAGCATAGGGAAAAAAGAAGATATGATGCTGCTAATTAATGAAATTGAGAATATATTAAAGGAGGTAGAACGGATATGAGAGAGGCGAGTATTTCGCGAAAAACCGGTGAAACCGACATCAGCGTAAGCTTGAATCTAGATGGTGCTGGTAAATATAATATAGACACTGGAGTGGGGTTCTTAAATCATATGCTTTGTAGCTTTGCAAGACATAGCAGATTTGACCTTATAGTAAAAGCTGTGGGGGATATAGATGTGGACTATCATCACACTACAGAAGACATAGGAATCGTTTTAGGAGAAGCTTTTTCAAAAATCCTTGATGACAAAAGAGGTATTAGAAGATTTGGCTCCGCAATTATACCTATGGATGATGCTTTATCACTGGTGGCGCTGGATTTTTCAGGAAGGGAATATACAGTTTTTCATGCTGATTTTAATACGGAAAAGGTAGGGGACTTTGACACAGAACTCGTAGAAGAGTTTTTCAGGGGTTTTGCCCGCGGCTCAAAGTGCAATATTCATGTCAGGCTTTTAGATGGAAGCAATAGCCACCACGCGATAGAGAGTATATTTAAGGCTTTTGCTAAGGCGACTCAAATGGCGGTATCAATTGAAGGGCATGACGATATACCATCAACTAAAGGAGTGCTTTAATGTATATCTTTCCTGCCATTGATTTATACGATTCCAAGGCTGTCAGGCTACTGAAAGGCGATTATGAGCAAATGACAGTCTATTCAGACAATCCCATGGAAATAGTCAGAGATTTTGAAAGAAATGGAATTTCTCACATACATATAGTTGACTTAGAGGGGGCGAAGAGTGGAGATAATATAAACTATCAAATGATTGCAAAGATTCGCAAAAATTCGGATATATTTATCCAGCTGGGTGGCGGAATAAGGAGCATGGAACAAGCGGAAAAATATCTAAGTATAGGTATTAACAGGATTATCCTAGGTACAGCAGCGATAGAAGACGAAAATCTGCTTATGAAATTGCTTGAAAAATATCAAGAAAAAATTGCTGTTGGCGTAGATGTTATGAACGGTGTTGTAAAAACTCATGGGTGGAGAAAATCCACGGGTATTTGTTTAAAGGATTTCTGTAAAAAATTAAACGCATTAAATGTGCGAACTATCATAGCAACTGATATTTCCAAGGATGGGGCTATGAAAGGAACGAATATCGCTCTTTATGAAGAGTTACAAAAACTTACAAATGCTGACATAATTGCGTCCGGTGGCATTCACAATATAGAAGAACTTAAAAAGATATATGAGCTTAATCTTTACGGTGCTATTATTGGTAAGGCATATTACACGGGAGATATCAAATTATATGAGGCGATAAAATATGAAAAATAAAAGCATATATGCCTGCATGGATATTAAAAACGGCAAGGTAGTAAAAGGGGTAAAATTTAGCGATATAAAAGAAATATCAGATGACCCTGTTTTTCTTGCGAAAAAATATGAAAATGACGGCGCCGACTATCTTGTGTTTTACGATATAGGAGCGACGATTGACAACAAAGATATATTTTATGACAAAATAGAAGAAATACTAAAAGCTGTAAATATTCCATTAGTTGTAGGCGGCGGTATTAAAACTTTGTCGGACTGCGACAAATTATATGAACTTGGGGTTAGGCATTTCAGTATTAATTCCGCAGCTGTAAAAAACCCTAATTTGCTTAAAGAAGTAAGCGATAAATACGGTAGTGACAGCCTTATACTTTCTGTAGATGTTAAAAAAGTAGATGAAGCTTATCATGTGTTTTTGGGTGCAGGGAAATATGATACAGGTCTAGATGCTAAAGAGTGGATAGAAAAAGCAGCCGATTTAGGCGCCGGAACTATCGTTATTAATTCCATAGATACTGACGGAACAAAAGAAGGCTACGACACTCAAATGCTGGGGGCTCTTACTGAGAATATAAACTGTAATATAGTCGCATCAGGCGGAGCGGGAAAAACTGAAGATTTTTTTGAAGTATTTCAGAAAAACCCAAAAATCACCGGCGCATTAGCAGCATCAATATTCCATTACAATTTGGTAAGTATAAAAGACATTAAAAAGGAGCTTAAAACAATAATGGAAATTAATACAAATAACCTAAAATATGATGAGAAAGGGCTAATACCCGCAATAGTTGTAGATGCAAACAATAACGATGTTTTGATGCTTGCATATATGAATAAAGAAAGCCTAGCATTATCTATAGAAAAAAATTTGACTTACTTTTACAGTAGGAGCAGGCAATCTCTGTGGCTTAAAGGGGAAACTAGCGGCAACTATCAGCATATTGTAAAGATAGTTGCGGATTGCGATAAGGATACCTTATTAATTTATGTTGATAAAGATGGTCCTGCTTGTCATATGGGAGCTGAAAGTTGTTTTTTTAACACTATTTATGAAAACCCAGACAAAAATGACGAAGGCTTTTCTTTGGATAATCTATACAACTTGATACTCGACCGAAAGGAAAATCCAAGTGAAAAATCATATACGAGTTATCTGTTTAGAGAGGGCATAGATAAAATTCTAAAGAAAATTGGAGAAGAATCCACCGAAGTAGTTATCGCCGCTAAGGGAGATAATAAAAAAGAAACCATATACGAAATAGCAGATTTGCTATACCACAGCCTAGTTTTGATGGCTGATATGGACATTAAGATTGCTGATATATTAAACGAGCTTAAAGGGCGGTATAAAAAATAACAGGAAAATTCGTAATATAATTAAATCTTGAGTATTGCTTGTGTACAAAATGAAAAACAAGCAAATGAATCTTAAAGGAAAATAGCCATGTATGATAACAACATTGAGTATAACCTTCCGGATATTTTAAGAAGAAACAGCTACCCCGGGCGTGGTATCGTGCTGGGAAGAACACCGGATGGTGTACCCATAGCAGTCTATTTTATCATGGGGCGTAGCGAAAATAGCCGTAACCGTGTTTTTGTAGCTGACGAGGACAACCTGTTTATACGCATCAACGACCCAGCCAAGCTTGACGACCCATCCCTTATACTGTACCGGCCTATACGCCAACTGAATAACAATTTAATTGTTACTAATGGCGACCAGACTGATACTATATATGATGTATTATCGCAGGGAGGCATGTTTCAATATGCGCTGGACACACGGAAACACGAGCCCGACGCCCCGCACTATACACCCCGTATATCGGGACTGCTGCCGCTTGATGATGAATCTGTACTTTTGTCAGTATTGCGCGCACATGATGCTTCGGGCGAAACATGTGACCGCTTGACCTATTCTTATGAGCTGTTGCCTGGTGAGGGGCGGTTTGTGCATACCTATCAGTGCGATGGTAATCCGCTGCCTTCCTTTGTTGGCGAGCCTGCACGGATAAAGATACCGTCCGATATCAAAAGTTTTGCCCAAGAAATATGGAAAAGCCTTAATGCTGACAATAAAGTTGCTCTATATGTACGCAAAATGGATGAGGATCCTCTTGTTTATAATCGTCATGCACAAGGAGAAAATCAATGAAAGAACTTAAACTAAAATATGGCTGCAATCCAAATCAAACTCCTGCGCGCATTTTCCTGCGTGATGGGGGAGATCTGCCACTGGAGATATTAAACGGTACGCCGGGATATATTAACTTCATGGATGCACTCAATGCCTTACAGTTGGTGATTGAATTAAAGCGTGCTACCGGCTTGCCTGCCGCTGCGTCTTTCAAGCATGTTAGCCCTGCCGGTGCTGCTGTGGGTAAGTCCATGAGTGATACACTCAAAAGAGCGTGCTTTGTTGATGATATAAAAGGATTGGATGATTGCCCGCTTGCGCTGGCGTATGCTCGTGCGCGCGGTGCTGACCGCTTATGTTCCTTTGGAGATTTTATCGCTCTAAGCGATGTATGTGATGTAGTTACGGCTCGAATCATCGCCCGTGAAGTATCTGACGGCGTGATTGCGCCGGGTTATAGTGAAGAAGCGCTTAAATTGCTCAAAAAAAAGCGCGGTGGCAAGTATATTGTTATTACCATTGACCCGGATTATCAGCCTACAATGATTGAGCGGAGAGACATATTTGGTATCACGCTAGAGCAGCGACGCAACGATGTAGTAATTGACGAAAATAGCCTTAATAACATCGTAACCACAAACAATACCCTTACTGAAGAAGGCAGATTAGGTTTGCTTGTGGCTTTAATTACACTTAAATACACGCAGAGCAACTCCATATGTTTTGCGCGCGGTGGACAGGCTATAGGCGTAGGCGCTGGGCAGCAATCGCGTGTGCACTGTACACGCTTAGCAGGCGACAAAGCTGATCTGTGGCATCTAAGGCAACACGAAAAAACATTGGCGCTATCGTTTGTAACTAGTATTACACGCCCAGAGCGCGACAATGCGGTGGATGCATTTCTGTCGCCATATGCGCAGGAGGTATTTAGTAACGGAGGCTGGAAGGGAATTTTCACCCAAGAGCCTGATTACCTTAAAGAGGATGAAAAGAAAGCCTATCTAAGCAGTATAAGTGGCGTGGCACTTGGCAGCGATGCTTTTTTCCCTTTTGATGATAGCATTATACGCGCACATGAAAGCGGTGTTACTTTCGTGGCGCAGCCAGGCGGTTCGGTACGCGACCAAGAAGTGATTGACCGCTGCAACCAATATGGTATGCTAATGGCTATGACTGGGCAAAGGTTGTTTCATCATTGATTTATGCGTCAATTAACATTTTGCGGTGGGTTTGGATTGATAGAGTACACTAAAGTTCGCAACTTTGCTTAGTAGGTTTTAGTCATAAGTTATGTTAAGGTCACTGGAACTCCGCTATAATGTGTGTTTTCAAGACATTCACAAGGAGGAGAATACCAATGGCTCAAAACAAGAATACCATGAATTACAGCTTGCTTATTACTGCAACCAGTCCATATCCCTTCGATTCATAATGTTTACAAATAAGCGAAATGGTGATTTATACTGCGAAGGATCAATTTCATCAGGCTTAGTAAATTGGAAGGGTATAAGCAGCCAGGCTTTTCCATCATATCCATCCTCTATGCGCATCGCCGCCAGCCGACCTTTGCGCTGCTCTATGAGTAGAGACAATGGTTTATGAATGGTTTTCAACATTGCATTAGGCAGGCTTTGCTTTAGTCGCTGTTCTGCTGCCTGTGCTGCGGGTAGATCTGTGTACTCCAGCCCAAGCAGCACTATCATATTCTCCTGCTCCTCCAATTGCGCAATCGCCATTAGTCCCAGAGGCTCTTTCATTAGGGTCAGAACCTTGTCTGCTTGGATCATCACCAACTGCTTTACAGGCTGCGGTGACAACGCTTGCAGCAGCGCCTGCATCCTAGGCTCCTCAGACAGCATGGTATCTTTTTCTGCTGCGGCGATAGTGCGCATTGCATTTTCGTTCCTGCTGGACACTATTATGCTGTCATCAAAGGCAAAAGGCCAACGTTGCCCATATCTCCCCCCGAAGATAAAGGAAGAATCCGTTTTTTCTTTATTGAATTGCTGTCCTGCGCTGAAATTTCCCTCCAATCCCCATAGAGGTAAGCCCTTCTGCTCAGAAGGTATCTGTAGATATCCTTGTTGGTTGAGCATCGTCTCTATTTGCGCTGGAGAAAAAGTTCCCTTTAGCCATGCTTGGTCGTTTGGCGGTATGCCAATGCTCATGCTTTGGTGCACATCCGTTTGCGAGAAACCCATAGTTGAGATTAAATCCTCATTAGAAAAGTAATGAAAATTCATCGGGTCAAAGCCCGCCACAAGTTCCAATGGGCTTTGTGCACCTTGGTAGTCGATAAAGCTTAAATAATCCCACTCAAAGGTCTTGGCTGGCACTTGGCACAAAAATTGTTCCAAGGGCTGCTCCCCAAGCGTTGAAGCCTGGGCTTGTGTGCCAATTATTATTTGGGTGTCCGCAATGCACCCAAGCACCAACAATAGCGTTGTTAGCACCAGCATTAAATTTCTCTTTTTCATTTGAAACCTCCTGTCTGTATTTTTATTTCTACGAAATAATTCAAAAATATTTATGATTCTAAATCTAAACATCCAAAACTTAGTATTTTTTGTTATATTTTTACCTTGCATAAGTTCCAATAACTGTTGCTTCGGTCAATATCTTTCCTTCCGACAATTCCTGAAATTGCGATAAGTTAAAACCGGCTTTAATATTAAGCTTTTCAGACAGCGCATATACAGTAATTACATAACGATGCATGCCGGATGGCGGTGTGGGTCCACCGTATCCGATTGTTTTAAAATCATTTATGCCCTGTATGATGTCTTCCGACCAATCAATACTTGCGTTTTCTGGGATTTCACAGATTGTATCGTTTACCGGTATGTTGGCAACGAGCCAATGTACCCAATCACCTCCGTCAGGGTCAATCATGGTTATAGCAAGTGTGGCGGTATCTTTTGGAATATTGCTTATTGTTAGAGGTGGAGAAAGAGAGGGGATAGTTTTATTGATGAACTGTTTTCCTTTTGCTCCGTAAGGTAATCCCAGTGCTCCATCAATTATGGCGGTGCTTGTAACTGTCATGTCTGATATTTGAGTAGTATCAGGTAAAGCTGCAGATTCTGCCAAAGCAGACAGTTCTACCATAATAATAATTATTATTAATAAGAACAGTATGGTGCGTTTCATTTAGAAATTTCCTCCTTTTTTGTACAAAGTAAGAACACTGTTTTTTCGTCCTCTTTGTATTTGTTCTGGTTCTAACCATCTCCATTATAAAGAAAAAAATAAACAAAAAGCGTGCAAATTGCACAGGATAAAAGTTTGTTACTTTTTTTATGGTATGGTAATCTTCGGTTTCATTTTATCGCCCAGATTAGGATTGTATTTAGGTATATATGCAGCTAATTTCGAAACATTGATTTATAACTCTATTACAGTGTTTATAATGGGGTTATATTTTTTTGCAATATTAAAGAAGCAAGAATAGGGGAAAATGATATACTTTAAGTGAGTTAGATTATTACTTTCTCCTCTTTCTTGGCATTGTTTATGTCAAAATTTATGGTTGTTGTATGCCACCCTTAAGGAGCTTTGTCATCATCCATCCTGTTTTTCCATCTACCCATACCTTACACCAATATTTACCGTATTTTAATACATACACCTGCGTACCGTTGGGGTATAGACCTTGGGTTTCCGATTTTGTAGAAGATTTTTTGCGCAGATGAGCTCCATTACCACCGGTGTTGTCAACGCTGGTTATATAAGCATGTGGAGGTGGGGTAGCGATGGACTGTGCATTGGATACTACAGCAGCATAGCTTTGTTCCACATTAGCAACAGACATTGTAGCCGCATAGGGCTGAGGGTCAAGCCCCCATGCCATCATAAATCCTAGTTTGCCGTCTGGCGCAATCACCTGAGCAAAGTCATCGGTAAAGCCGAGCACTTGCACTTGAGTGCCGTTACTGTAGGCGCCAATTTTGTCAGACTTGAAGGATTGCGCCCCTCGCATGGTCATAGAAGAGCCGTCCTTATAAGCAACGCTCACTTGGGGTAGTATATATGTTATAGTGCCGGGCAGGGGGTCAAAAAACAGATTTTCCGCCCTCATATAGCCTTCCAGTGTGCCAATGCATAGCTTTACCCAGCCCTTATTAGGTTGAGAAAGTACCCTAGCCACAACACCCGGATAATATCGACCAAGAGAACTAGCTTTGCTACTAGCTTTTGTGAATAAGGCGGGTAAAGTGCCCGGTTCCGCAGGAGCTACTAATGCGTGGCGGAAACCATCCTCCAAAGTTTTGGGGCGCAAGCCTATGTTTTTTACCCAGCCATCCAAGGTCTTCCCTGATTCAGTCAACACACGTACACATGCCCATTCAGGACTACTACTTAGCAGTTCAAATGCCTCTTCCGGCATCAGTTGCCGTAGAGTTATCGTCGACATATCAGCAGATTCATATATGATAAGCGCTTCCCCAGCGTTAATATACACTAGGGAAGCTGATAGCCCGGGTATAGCGGTGGTAAGCAGTAATCCGGCTATAAAAATCATGCTTATAATACGTTTCATTGTGATTCATTCCTCCTTTATGGCACAAAAAGCTCTTTATCCATATTATACCAGAATTTATTAACAGCACAATCAGGTTTTATTTCTTATACTTTAGTTTTTGGTTAATGCTAATTGCTTAACTTGTCTGCTAATGTTACAATTGCAGTGCAAATATCAGTCGCTATGTGAGAAAATGCTTGGATAATAGACTAAATCTTATATACTAGGAGGGATGAACATATGAGTAACTATAAAGAAAAAGATTACAAAATATTTGAGCTGTTTCAAAAGGAATGGGCATTGGTAACAGCTGGAAATTTGGACCGATTTAACTCATGTACTGTTGGATGGGGCGATATAGGCACTCTGTGGAGACGGTCAGTTGCAACTGTGTATCTCCATCCAAGCAGATATACATGTGATTTTTGCTTGCAGAATGACTTTTTTACAGTTAGCTTTTATCCGCCAAGCTGCAAAGAAGCGTTGGCCTATATGGGGTCTCATTCGGGTCGTGATGGCAATAAAGTGGAAGCTGCAGGCTTGACACCTGTGGCTATAGGTAACAGTGTTACTTATGCGGAAGCGAAAATGACATTTCTTTGTCGTAAACTATATCAACATCAGTTTATCAAGGAAGATTTAGCTGTAGATATACAGGAATTTTATGAACAGAATCCTAAATCTTTTCCGCTGGATGATGTAGGTAACTGGCAGCCGCACTGGCTCTTTGTTGGTGAAGTTATTGATGTTATGGAGCGGGCTTAATAAAATATATTGAAGAATAAGGAACTTAAAAGTTTAATAATTAAGAAATAGAAGCTCCGCTTTGTTGCTCAGTTTTTCTCCATGGTAGCTTCAGCACGGTACGGTAACCCCAGTCCAAAAGACGGCTAGGCAGAACGCTTATAAGATACATTAAAAAGCCTGAGCCCTTGCGATACTTTAGCCGAGGACGCTTATCTTCAAGAGCTCTTATTACGGTATCTATCAAATCCTGCGGGTTTCCTGCGTTTCCAAGCACTTTGTCCATCATAAATTTTAGGCGCTTTAGCACTGTATGATAACGGGTTGTGCTTTTTAGCGCTTTAAAGTATTCATCATCAATGCCGCTGAGTAGCTTGGTCTGATAAGCACCGGGCTGTATCTTTATAACAGGAATGCCAATAAACATAAGCTCCCGCCTTAGGCTGTCGTTATAAGCTTCAATGGCTCGTTTGGAAGCGCAATAGGCGCCTGCAAAGGGTTGGGAGGCAGCCCAGCCCACGGTAGAAGAGCAGTTTATTATGCGCCCTTGTCCTTTTTCAATTAAATCTATCATTAGTGCATTAACTCGGGCGGTACCCAGCACATTGATGTCTATAAGTTTTTCCATCAGCAGTATTGCCTCTCCTTCAACAAGTGAAGAAAATACCGATATGCCAGCAAAGTTGACAACGGCGTCCAAGCGGTCGGAGTATTTAAGCAATTCTTCTTTAGCTGCCGTTAAGCTTTCCATATCGCGCACATTTGCATGTAGAGGGATTACATTGGGAAGCTGCCCGAGTTTCTTTAGTTTATCATTGTTTGTCCCTACAGCAAAAACTTGCCAACCCCTCTGGGATAAGGCGTGTACGCACAATTCTCCAAGACCGCCGGTAGCGCCTGTAAAGAAAACAGTTTTCATGGTAAATCCTCCTCATAAATGCCTATGCCGATAATATCCTGCTGCCTTCGGGTACGTTGGTAGCCGCTGTATATGCCGGAGCTCATTACATTGTTACCCATAAAAATCATTGCCGCTGTTTGACCGCCGTCAAGGGTATAGGCTTCATAGCAGCCTTTTTCAAGTAGACGATCCGCCACAAAGCTTAAAGATACTCCAGCGGAGCGCTTGTTACGTCCCTCTACCATTATGCCCACAAAATGACCGGGAGCAATAACACCTATGGCGCTGCGTGGCTCTCGGTGGGTAAAGCTCTTCTTTAGGCGCGTGTCCTTCTCTCTATCCTTAAACAGAATTGGACCAAAAGCTAGAACATCTAGCGCTCCTTTGTTCAGGTAGTCATTTCCACTTAGCACTCCAGGGGTGTACATTTCCACATGTCCATCAGCATATAGAGCCAGCTCATCAAGGGGCGGTATCTTGGCTACTGGACGGGTATAAGTGTTTTCATGCAGTAGTTTACCGTTTCGGATAATAAGCCCGACGCGTTCTTTGTTTGACAGGCGAAAGGAAAAGAAATCTCCGTTTTGGGCGTATACAACATGGTTATTACGGGCAATTTTTTCCGGTCTTTCTAGATAACGGGAAGGACGTTGCGGATCGGCAGAAAAGACACGGAAGTGCTCTGGTTCCTTAAAGCGGATGTCAGCAATAAACCATACAACAGCTTTTCGCTCAAATTTCCCAGAATAGCGAGCAATCTCAACCCTAAGGGTGGGCGAAATATATATCCATTGACCAGCTTCCTCATCCTTATGAACAAATACTTTTGCTGTACTCTGTTCATCAGCAGATAGAAAACCGTCCTCGGTAAGGGATGGCCATGCCGTGAAGGGTAGAGGACCATCTGCTGGAAAAGGAGTGCCAGAAGGAGAATATGTAGGTATGTCAGTGGGCAGAGATGTTGGATGCGCAAAAGCAGGCATGAAATAAAACAGGATGTTAAATAAAAGAAAGAATGTCATCCATCTTTTGTTTTTTACTAATCTGCTCATACCGTTTCTCTCCTTATTTTTTAAGGAATATGCTCCATGAAGGGGCAAGGTCTATCATACAAGGAATAGTCAAACGCTTAAGAAAGTAATGTTAACCCATTCCGGTCTACTTCTAGCTCCATAAGTTGCCAGTTACCGGAAATCTCCTGCATTGCCTTCGCCATGCGCTGAGGGAAATCTTTTTCATGGTATAGGCACAAAAAAGTAGGACCGGCTCCGCTCAAGCAAAAACCGTCTGCTCCTTGCTCTTTAGCTATGCGGGTAATTTCTTTACTGCCTTTAATCAAGGGGAAGCGATAGGGCTGGTGCAGCTTGTCAGACATTGCCAAAGATAAGAGCGCACATTCTCCAGTTTCTAAAGCGCGCAGTAAAAGAGCAGCATGTCCTACATTGTATACCCCATCTTGCCTGGTTATGGTATCAGGTAATACCGCCCTTGATTTTTGAGTAGAGAGGGCAAAATCCGGAACCAATGCAAGAAAACGAATACTATCTGTAATGGGTGCAGACGCAGTATATACTTTCTCTCCCTTCAGTATGGACACACATAGCCCTCCAAATATTGCGGGGGCAACATTATCAGGATGCCCTTCAATCTTTGTGGCTACTTCAAGTATATCTTGCTTATTTTTTTGAAGACCATTTAGTATAGAAGCTGCAGCTACCCCTGCAACAATCAAGGCGGCGCTGCTACCAAGCCCGCGGGATGGGGGAATAGGCGAGTCAATATTAACACTTAGACCGGGTACAGCTACTCCCCATGTTGTACAGGCAGCAACAAAGGCTTTATATACCAAATTGTTAGTGTTACGGTACTCAGGTGGGCAGCCAGTAATGTTAAGTCCCTCAGCAATTTGCTCAAAAGTAAAACGAGCATACATATTAAGAGCACAGCCCAAGCAATCAAACCCCGGTCCTAAGTTGGCAGTTGTGGCGGGAACGCGAAGGCTTACCATGGTTCCACCGCCTTTTTTTCTACATAGTTTAGCATATCCGCAGGGTCAATTACATCAGTATGTAAAACGGGTTTATGGGAAAGATCTTTTAAACATGATGGTAAATCAAGATTCAATATTTGGCTTAGGCTTTCTGCAGAGCTTACATCCTCTGGTATATTTAAATTTAGCGCTTTTGCTATGGCGCCGGGAAACTTGAATGGGGAAGCGGTAGAAAGCACAACATTTATCCCTTTTAGTTGGTCTTCTTGGATTAAATCTTCCATTACCTTCCATGCGGAAGCAGTATGGGGGTCCATCAAATAGCGGTGCTTGTTCCACGCACGGCTGATGACATGAAGGGCTTTCTCATCATTGCAGGCGCCGGATAAAAAGCTCTGTCGTATTTTTTTCATATATTTATCCGACATATGGTAATAGCCCTCTTTTTGCAGCTTATCCATGCACTGCGCTACAAGGTTAGCATCCTTTGATATGAAATACAGTAGCCTTTCTAAGTTACTGGACACTAAAATATCCATTGAAGGTGAAAGGGTCTTACGCAATTTCCTTCTACGGTCATACACTCCTGTTTGTATAAAATCATTCAGTACATCGTTGCTGTTTGTAGCACATACCAGTTTGTCTATGGGAAGTCCCGCTTGTTTGGCTAGGTAACCTGCTAGAATATCGCCGAAGTTGCCTGTGGGTACTACGAAGTTTATCTTATCTCCCAAGGTGATGGCTTTTTCTTTTAAAAGGGAAGTATAGGCGGTAAAATAATAGCTTATCTGCGGTACCAAACGACCGATATTAATGGAGTTAGCGCTGGAAAGTGTAATGTTTTTTGGTGGTGTAAAAGTGCTAAATACCTTTTTTACACCTGTTTGAGCGTCATCAAAGTTACCATTAACGCCACATACCTTTTGATTTTCCCCTGACATAGTTACCATTTGTGCTTTTTGTACAGGGCTTACACCGTCCTCTGGATAAAATACCATTATTCGTGTGCCGGATACATCTTTAAAGCCTGCAAGGGCAGCAGAACCTGTATCACCGCTAGTTGCTGTTAGTATAAGAATTTCGCGCTCATCCAAAGTATATTCACGCGCGGTAGTTAAAAGATGGGGCAGGGCGCATAGCGCTATATCTTTGAAGGCAGCGGTAGGACCATGAAACAGTTCTAATACATAGCTGTCTCCAACCTTCACCAAGGGTGTAATGGCAGGGTCTGTAAATTGACCAACATAAGCGGCGCGGGCAATTTCATCTGCTTTGAGTGCGAACTCAGGAAAAAAAGCGGAGAAAATATGCTGCGCAGCAGATATGAAATCTTCCCCAATAATCTCAGATAAATCCGGGATATTCTGAGGCACATATAGCCCTCCATCTGGAGCAATACCTTGCAAAATAGCTTGCGAAGCTTTTATGTTAAACACACCTACACGGGTACTACCGTACAACATTGCATCACCCAACCTTTCTGAGAGCTATATTACCATTTTTAAAGGGGAGAGGAAAGGTACATGCAGTATTAACAAAAAAGTAGTATATTTTATAGCGATTGAGTGGGATTGAAGACTAGTAAAAAGGCAGAATTTTATCTGGAAAGTAGCAGATAGGCATTATACAGAAGAGTTTACATAAATTCGCTGATTGCACGGAACATAAAAAACAAAGAAGAAACAATTCTCCGGAGATATTTTTACCAGTTTAACTGGGTAGAGCTTGACATATGCCTACACTACATGGTATTTTACTTCCATACTTGATTCTTTGGAGGATTTATGCGACGACATGCCCTTAACAACCTACTACTTATTGACCTGCTAGGCATACGAATTATTGTCGATGTCAGCAGGTTTTGTTGTATACAAAAGGAACAGGTATAAGGCTTGGAGAACACATTAATTGCCCGTCCCTTATGTATACAAAGGGGCGGGGTTTTTATTTGAAAGGAGCGACAGGATATGCAACTTACAGGCGCAGAGATACTCATAAAGGTTTTTATTGAGCAAGGTGTAGACTGTGTTTTTGGTTATCCCGGCGGTTCGGTACTTAATATTTATGACGAGCTTTACAAGGCTCAGGACAGGATTACTCACATTACCACCTGCCATGAACAGGGCGCTGCTCATGCGGCAGACGGTTATGCAAGAGTTACCGGTAGACCCGGTGTGGTTATCGCTACTTCCGGTCCCGGTGCGACAAATCTTGTAACCGGCATTGCCAACGCTTATCTTGACTCAGTGCCTATGGTAGCCATCACTGGTAATGTTTCTCGCGCTCTTATTGGGCGGGATAGTTTCCAAGAGGTTGATATCACCGGCATTACTATGCCCATTACCAAGCATAATTATATGGTAAAGGATGTTAATCGCCTGGCTGATATCGTGCGGGAGGCCTTTAAGTTGGCTATTTCTGGTCGCCCTGGTCCTGTGCTGATAGATATCCCTAAGGATATTCAAAGCGCTCATGCCGAGTATGAGCCAATGCCTGGGATGCAGCGTACCAATGGCTTAAAAGCGGATGAGAAGAGCTTAAAAGCAGCACTTGAACTGATTGCAAAATCCAAGCGGCCATACATATATGCTGGTGGTGGCGTGGTAAATTCCGATGCCTCTGTAGAACTTATGGCTTTAGCAGACATATTAGATTGTCCCATAGGTACCAGCATGATGGGGCTGAGCGCCGTTAACAATGACCATCCTAGGCACCTTGGTATGACGGGCATGCACGGGAGATATGCCGCCAGCAAAGTGCTGAGCATGTCAGATTTGATTATTGCCGTGGGTACTCGTTTTTCCGATCGTGCCACCGGTAACAAGCAGGCATATCAGCTAGGGCGCAAGGTGCTTCACATTGATATTGACCCTGCAGAAATCGATAAAAACATCGTTGCAGATTGCTCCTTGCTGGGCGATGTTAAATTTATATTGATGCAATTAATGGAAGCTGGTGTTACTCGTGCCCCAAGCGACTGGGCGATGCAGGTTGACAAGGTGCGACAAGCCCCTGATAGTCATCTGGAAATGGATAAGGATACATTAAATCCTCAGACTGCCATTGAAGCAGTAAATGTGCGGTTACTGCCAGAAGATGTTATAACTACCGATGTTGGTCAGCACCAGTTATGGACTGCGCAATATTACCATTTTAGGCGTCCACGCACCTTTATTACTTCGGGCGGCCTAGGTACTATGGGCTATGGTCTTGGTGCTGCTATAGGAGCATGCCTTGGAAGGGGTAAAAAGCGTACTGTCCTGTTTACATCTGACGGTTCCTTTCATATGAACATGAATGAGATGGCTACAGCTGTAACAAACAAGCTACCTATTACCGTTATTGTTCTTGACAACAATGCGCTGGGTATGGTACGCCAATGGCAAACTCTTTTCTATGAGGAACGCTACTCCAACACCTCCTTAAACCGTAAGACAGACTATGCAAGGCTTGCTGATGCCTTTGGCGCCAAGGGATTTAATGCTTCTGATCTTAATAGCATGAATCAGGCGCTGGATGAAGCATTCAGAATAGAGGGTCCTACCCTAATTGATGTATGCATAGGCTGCGATGTAAAAGTACTGCCAATGATTCCACCTGGCGGTACCATAAATGATATTATTTTGAAAGGGTGAGTAGCATGGAAAATAAGTTTACATTATCCATTCTGGTTAATAACGAAGCGGGCGTATTAACACGGGTATCAAGCCTTTTTGGCCGCAGAGGCTACAACATTGACAGCCTGTCTGTTGGTGAAACGGAGGACCCAAGCTTGGCGCGCATGACCATACTCTCCCGTGGAGATATTGCCACCAGGGACCAGATTATTAAACAATTGCAAAAGCTTGTTGATGTCAAAGTTGTACAGCTGATGGAGCCGGACAAAACAGTCACACGTGAGCTTATGATGATTAAGGTAAATGCAGAGCTTGCTACACGTGCGCAGATTCATCAGGTGGTTGATGTTTTCAGGGCAAAGGTGGTTGATTTATCTACAACCAGCATGACTATTGAAATTACCGGAGAAAAAACAAAGCTGGACGCCTTTGTTTCTAACCTTATTCCCTACGGGATTCTGGAGCTGTGCCGCACTGGAATCACCGCTATTGGAAGAAATTCCGTTATATTAAACAACAGAGAAAGTGAGGAAAAATAACATGGCAACAATGTATTACGAAAAGGATTGTGATCTTAACCTACTAAAGGGTAAAAAAATTGTGGTGGTTGGCTATGGTAGTCAAGGCCACGCTCATGCGCTGAATCTTAAAGATTCCGGTATGGATGTTACTGTTGGGCTGTATGAGGGCTCCAAATCTTGGGAGAAGGCAGAAAAAGCAGGTCTAAAAGTAGCTACTACTGCTGAGGCTGTCAAGGATGCCGATATCGTCATGATTTTAGTAAACGACGAAAAACAGGCCAATCTGTACCAAAAGGACATAGCTCCTAACCTGCGTCCCGGAATGGCACTGGCTTTTGGGCACGGCTTTAACATTCACTTTGGTCAGATTGTGCCACCGCAGGACGTAGATGTAATTATGATTGCTCCCAAAGGTCCCGGTCACACTGTACGCAACCAGTTTAAGGAAGGTCGCGGTGTACCATGCCTTATTGCAGTATATCAAGATGCCACCGGTAATGCCAAAAAGCTGGCGCTTGCTTGGGCTATGGGTATAGGCGGCGCGCGTGCGGGCGTACTGGAAACCACTTTTAAAGAAGAAACCGAAACTGATCTGTTTGGCGAACAGTGTGTATTATGCGGTGGCGTTACAGCCCTTATCAAGGCGGGTTTTGACACTCTGGTTGAAGCGGGTTATCAGCCCGAAAGCGCTTACTTTGAGTGCCTACACGAAATGAAGCTTATTATAGACCTAGCGGCGGCTGGCGGTCTTTCCTTTATGCGTTACTCAATCAGCGATACTGCTGAGTACGGCGACTATATGGTGGGTTCACGCATGGTAACTGATGAAACCAAAAAGGAAATGAAGAAGGTACTGGAAGAAATCCAAGATGGTACCTTTGCCAAAATGTGGATTGAGGAAAACAAATCCGGGCGAGCTAATTTTCTTAAGATGAGAAAGGAAGCTCAGGAAAGCCTACTTGAGAAAACAGGCAAGGAACTGCGTGAAAAAATGACCTGGCAGAGGGAAAATTACGAAGAGTAAGGAGAAAATATCATGTTAAGAAGTGACAACATGAAGCGGGGAGCAGGGCGTGCGCCGCAACGCTCCCTGCTAAAGGCCGTTGGGCTAACCGATGAACAGATTGCAAAGCCCCTCATAGGAATTGTTAATTCGTTTAATGAAATAGTACCCGGTCATATGCATCTAGATAAAATTAGCCGTGCGGTAAAAGATGGCGTACTATCTTCCGGCGGAACACCGCTTGAATTTAACACCATAGGTGTGTGCGATGGCATTGCTATGGGACATGAGGGTATGCGCTATTCACTTTGCACAAGAGAGTTAATCGCCGACTCGGTAGAATGTATGGTACGAGCCCACGCTTTAGATGCGCTGGTGTTCATACCTAGCTGCGATAAGGTAGTGCCCGGTATGCTTATGGCGGCTGCAAGGCTTGATTTACCTTGTATATTCATATCCGGTGGTCCTATGTTGTCTATTTCTGACGATAATGGTCCTATGGACCTAAATTCCGTTTTTGAAGCAGTGGGTGCTCATGCCATTGGTCAGATGAGCGAAGAACAATTAAAACAGGTGGAAGATGATGCTTGCCCAACCTGCGGCTCTTGTTCAGGTATGTTTACCGCTAACTCTATGAATTGCCTTTCTGAGGCTTTGGGACTTGCCTTACCCGGCAACGGAACGCTTCCGGCGGTATACTCTGCTAGGCTGCGACTTGCTAAACAGGCAGGCGCTCAAGTGATGAAGCTACTTGAAATGAACCTTACATGCAAGCAGATACTAACCGAAAAGGCGCTAAAAAACGCACTTACAGTTGATATGGCTCTTGGTTGTTCCACCAATTCGGCTTTGCATCTTGCGGCAATCGCTCATGAGGCGGGTATCACATTTAACCTAGATATGATAAACGAAGTAAGCGCTACTACACCCAATCTATGCAAGCTTGCCCCTGCAGGTGAGCACCACATGCAGGATCTGCACGCGGCAGGCGGGATATATTCCGTTATAAAACAGCTCTTTGAAGCTGGTAAGATAGACGGAAGCGCACAGACGGTTCTAGGTGTATGCATGGAGGAAGCTATTAAGCCATTCCGTGTTAAGGATGCTTCTGTTATTCGTTCCATGGATAACCCCTATGCCAAGGAGGGGGGGCTTGCTGTGTTGCGAGGCAATATTGCTTCCGGTGGTGCTATTGTAAAGCAAAGCGCCGTTGCTCCTGAAATGTTAAGGCACAAAGGTCCTGCCCGGGTTTTCAACTCGGAAGATGCTGCGGAAAAGGCCATTTTTGGTGGTGAAATCAAAAAGGGCGATGTAGTTGTCATACGCTATGAGGGACCTAAAGGCGGTCCGGGCATGAGGGAAATGCTCAGTCCCACCAGCGCTATTGCTGGCATGGGTCTAGATAAGGATGTTGCTCTTATTACCGACGGGCGTTTTTCCGGCGCTACTAGGGGTGCAGCCATCGGTCATGTATCTCCTGAAGCGGCTTCAAAAGGCTCTATAGCCTTAATTGAAGAAGGGGACTATATTCAAATTGATATCCCGGGGCGAAGCCTCAACCTATGTATTACTGAAGAAGAAATGGAGCAGAGGCGTAAAGCTTTTGTTCTGCCGGCTAAAAAACCATTGACTGGATACCTTAAGCGTTATGCCATGTTGGTATCCTCTGCCGATAAAGGTGCAGTATTTGAAGAAAGCGAGGGCTAATATGAAAACCATTAAGATATTCGATACCACTCTTAGAGACGGGGAACAGGCTCCCGGTTGCAGCATGGATTTAAAGGAGAAACTAGAATTAGCCCTAGCTCTAGAGAAGATGGGTGTAGATATCCTGGAGGCAGGCTTTGCCATTGCATCTCCGGGAGATTTTGAGTCGGTAAGCGAAATCGCGAAAGTAATAAAAAATGCTACCGTAGTTTCGCTTGCAAGGGCTACCATGAAAGACATTGACACCGCTTATGATGCTGTTAAACATGCTGTGTCTCCGCGTATTCACACCTTCCTAGCTACATCTCCCACCCATATGGAGTATAAGCTACGAATGACAGAGCAACAGGTGCTTGACACCATTTCGCAAATGGTTAAATACGCCAAGGGCAAGCTAAGCGATGTAGAGTTTTCCTGCGAAGATGCCACCCGCTCGGACAGAAACTTTCTAGTTAAAGCAGTACAGGCTGCGGTTGATGCAGGAGCGACAACAATTAACATACCTGATACTGTGGGTTATACTACCCCCAGTGAAATGGGCGATTTGATTAAGCATCTGCTAGAAAATGTAGAGGGTCTTGATAGCGTTGATTTGTCAGTACATTGCCACAACGATTTAGGGCTTGCCGCAGCCAACACCCTAGCAGCAATTAGTGCAGGTGCCACTCAGGTGGAGACTACTATGTGCGGTCTTGGGGAGAGGGCAGGTAATGCAGCTATGGAAGAAGTGGTAATGGCATTGCACACTCGCAAGGATATTTTCCCTGTGCAAACCAATATTGACACAACTCGCATCTATCCTGTTAGTCGCCTAGTGTACTCCATTATAGGTATGCAAGCGCCTTTGAATAAGCCTATTGTGGGCATTAACGCCTTTGCCCATGAGGCTGGTATTCATCAGCATGGTGTACTGGCTAACGCCTCCACTTACGAAATTATGACTCCGGAATCGGTTGGTCTTACCACCAACAAAATGATATTGGGTAAACACTCAGGTCGTCACGCGGTGGAAGATCGCCTGAAGGATCTAGGCTACACCTTAAACAAGGAAGAGATGGACGATCTTTTCGCTCGTTTTAAGGCATTAAGCGATAGGAAAAAGACCATCAACGATAGTGACCTTGAGGCTCTTGTGTTGCACCGCATTGCTACCAATGGCGCTCCTTGGAGGCTTGATCGTTTTACAATTAATTCGGGCAACTATGTAGCCTGTAGTGCAGTGGTACGCCTTAGCCATGAGGGACAGCTCTATGAGGAAGTTGCTCTAGGCGATGGTCCAATCGATGCGGCTTTTAACGCAATTGATAAGATTATGAATGCTCCTGAGCATAAGCTGGAGGACTACGCCATACAGACCATCTCCGAAGGTAAGGATGCCCAAGGCGAAGCTATTGTCAAACTGGGCTGCGGCAACCGCAGCTATACAGGACGTGGTCTTAGCACCGATGTTATGGAAGCTTCTATCTTGGCGTACATCAACGGTATGAATAAGCTTTTGTAAGGAGATTTGATGAACAAAATTCAGATATTTGATTCTACATTACGCGACGGCGCCCAAGGAGAAGGCATTTCTTATTCGGTACAGGATAAGCTTTCCATCGTTAGTGTTCTGGATGACTTTGGCGTAGATTATATTGAGGCGGGGAATCCTGCCAGCAACCCCAAGGATATTGAGTTTTTTACTCGCCTAAAGAGTGTAAACCTGCGTCAAGCAAAGCTTTGTGCCTTTGGTTCCACGCGGCGAAAGGGGGTCAGGGTGCAGGACGACAGCAATGTTCAGTCGCTTTTAGCTACTGAAACGCCTGCTGTGTCAATATTTGGCAAATCCTGGGATTTACATGTAGAAAAAGTTTTATTTGCTACTTTAGAAGAAAACCTCGAACTTGTGTATGATACTATCAAGTTTATGAAAGATGCGGGACGAGAAGTAATTTTTGATGCCGAGCATTACTTTGATGGCGTTTTAAACAATCAGGAATATGCTCTTGAGGTTCTAAAGACTGCTGTAGAAGCAGGGGCAGACTGCCTAGCGCTATGTGATACCAATGGAGGTACTTTGCCGCATATTATCTACGAAAAGGTTAAGCAGGTTGTAGAGCTTTTCCCCATGGTTGATGTAGGTATACACTGTCATAATGATACTGGTTGTGCGGTTGCTTCATCCATTGCTGCAGTTTCTGCAGGTGCAATTCAGGTACAGGGTACTTTCACAGGCACAGGTGAGCGCTGCGGTAATGCGGATTTATCCATAATTATCCCTAATCTCCAGTTAAAGATGGGTTATAATTGTGTGAATAGCGACTTAACGGGTTTAAATAGGGCGGTACGCCATGTATGCGATATTAGCAACATGCGAGTTTATAAGGCAAGACCTTATGTGGGAGACAGCGCATTTGCCCATAAAGGTGGTATGCATATCGATGGAGTTAACAAGCTGTCCTCTTCTTTTGAGCATATAGCCCCTGAAACCGTGGGTAATGTTCGTCGTTTTTTGACTAGCGAGGTTTCCGGTCGTACTACAATACTTAAAAAACTTGAAAGGGTAGCTCCTGATCTTCAGCGCGACGCACACGAAGTAACGCAAATTTTGGAAAAATTAAAGGAATTAGAAAACAACGGCTACCAGTTTGAGGCGGCAGATGCCAGCTTTGAACTTATGGCACTAAAAACCCTAGGTCGCTGGAAAGAACACTTTGAACCTATTATTTACCGCACTATTGGCGAATACCCGCCGCCCAATGGCGAGAGAAGCGCTTCAGCAGTTGTGTCTTTGAAGGTAGACGGACGGGAGGAAACCACTGCCGCTATGGGCAACGGTCCAGTAAACGCTCTGGATAATGCTCTTCGTAAGGCGCTTACTGTGTTTTACCCCGAATTAAGCCGGGTTAGGCTAAGCGACTATAAGGTACGCGTGCTTACGGGTGCGGAAGCTACCGCCTCTATGGTGCGAGTGCTGATTGAATCCACCGATGGGGATATGACATGGAATACGGTGGGGGTAGGCACCGATGTTGTGGCAGCAAGCTGGGAGGCGCTGTGCGACTCCTTTGAATATACATTGCTTAGAAAGGATGGAATAAACGCATGAGCATGACTATGACGCAAAAAATTATTGCCGCTCATTGTGGCAAAGACACAGTAATCCCTGGTGAAATTGTGTTGGTTGATTTGGATTTAGTGCTTGGCAACGATGTAACCGCTCCGGTAGCCATTAACGAATTTGAGAAAGCTGGTTGCAAAGAGGTGTTTGATAAAGAAAAGATCGCCTTAGTGCTTGACCACTTTACGCCCAACAAAGATATTAAGGCTGCCGAGCAATGTAAAATGGTAAGAGAATTTGCTTGGAAGTATGGCATCGTCAACTTTTTTGATGTAGGGCAGGCTGGAGTAGAACATGCACTGCTACCTGAAAAAGGCATGGTTACAGCAGGCGACCTTGTAATTGGCGCTGATAGCCACACTTGCACTTATGGAGCTCTCGGAGCCTTTTCTACAGGTGTAGGTTCCACCGATATGGCTGCAGCAATGGCATCTGGTAAGGCGTGGCTTAGGGTACCTGAAGCTATTAAAGTAGTGTTAACAGGTAAGTTTAAGCCCCATGTTTCCGGTAAAGATTTAATCCTGCACCTTATAGGCAAAATCGGTGTGGATGGTGCGTTGTACCAATCCCTCGAATTTGTGGGTGAAGGAGTACAAAACCTTAGCATGGATGACAGACTGTGCGTATGCAACATGGCTATTGAAGCCGGTGGTAAAAATGCTGTGTTCCCTGTGGACGAAGTAACCCTTGCATTTCTTAAAGAAAAGGGCGCTAAGACTCCTAAGGTTTTCACTGCCGATGAGGATGCTAAGTATGTTCGCACCATAGAAATTGATTTAAGCAATCTTAATTCCACCGTGGCTTTCCCGCATCTGCCTGAAAACACTCGCACATTTGATGAGATTCCTAAGGATATGGTAATTGACCAAGTAGTTATTGGTTCATGTACCAACGGTAGGTTTAGCGACTTTGTTACAGCTGCTGAAATTATGAAGGGTAAAAAGGTGCATTCCAAAGTGCGCTGCCTGATTATCCCCGCAACACAGCAGATTTATCTTGACTGTATGCACGCAGGATTGTTTGATATTTTCATTGATGCCGGTTGTGCTGTGTCAACGCCCACTTGTGGACCATGCTTAGGAGGTCATATGGGTATTTTAGCCAAGTGTGAAAGGTGCGTATCCACTACTAACCGCAACTTTGTAGGCCGTATGGGTCATCCTGAAAGCGAAGTATACCTCGCAAGCCCTGCCGTTGCGGCAGCTAGTGCTATTCTGGGTCGTATTGCCCAGCCATCAGAACTGTAAGGAAGGAGAATAACCATGATTTTGAACGGAAAAGCTTTATGCTATGGGGACCATGTTGATACAGATGTAATTATTCCTGCTAGGTATCTTAACACATCTGACCATAAGGAACTTGCTGCCCACTGCATGGAAGATATTGATAAGAATTTCCACAAGCGTATGGAACAAGGAGATGTTATTGTAGCAGGCAACAACTTTGGCTGCGGTTCATCAAGAGAACATGCACCAATCGCGATTAAAGCTAGCGGCATTAGTTGCGTGGTAGCTAAATCCTTTGCTCGTATATTCTATCGCAATTCTATTAACATTGGCCTACCTATTGTTGTTAGCGACCTTGATATAAAGGACGGAGACCAATTAGAAGTAGATTTAGATAATGGTGTAATAAAGAACCTAAGCCAAAATACACAGGACAGCTTTCCGCCTTTCTCTCCTTTCTTACAGGAGCTGATTGCAGGCGGCGGTCTAATGAACGCACTAAAGGAGGGTAAACTATGAAATTCAATATAGCCTTAATCAAAGGGGATGGCATCGGTCCTGAAATTATCGAGTCTGCCTGTCAAGTACTAGATAAGGTGGGTAAAAAGTTTGGACATGAATTTGTCTACACTGATATTAAAGCTGGCGGCTGCGCCATTGACGAGTTTGGCGTACCCCTGCCTGATGGTGCGCTTGAAGAGTGCCTTAAAAGTGATTCAGTGATGCTGGGCGCCGTGGGCGGTCCAAAATGGGACAATCTTCCTGGAGATTTAAGACCTGAGCGCGCGCTGCTAAACATACGCAAGGGTTTGGAGCTTTTTGCCAACCTTCGACCCGCGCGTCTGATACCCGAACTTAAAGAAGCTAGCCCCCTACGAAGAGAAACAACTGAAAAAGGTTTTGACCTGCTTATAGTTCGTGAGCTTACAGGCGGCATGTACTTTGGTAAGTCCGGTCGCTACCAATCAGAAGATGGGGAAACAGCCTTTGATACTGAAACATATTCTGTAAAGGAAATTCGCCGCATAGGCAAGGTGGCGTTTGAAACAGCGCGTACCCGCCGCAACCTTGTTACAAGTATAGACAAGGCAAATGTTATGGAATCTTCCCGCTTGTGGCGTGAAACTATGCATGAGTTGGCCAAAGAATATCCTGATGTTGAACTTAGGGATATGCTTGTAGATAACGCAGCCATGCAGCTGGTGCAAAACCCTGCGCAGTTTGATGTTATTGTAACTAGCAACATCTTTGGTGATATACTTTCTGACGAGGCATCTCAGCTAACAGGCTCAATTGGGCTGCTTCCTTCAGCCTCACTTGGCGAAACAAAGCGCGGAATGTACGAGCCCATTCACGGCTCCGCTCCTGATATTGCAGGCAAAGACATGGCCAACCCCATAGCTACCGTGCTGTCCGCCGCCATGATGCTAAGGCTTTCATTTGGTTTACATAAGGAAGCTGCCGCTGTAGAAAAGGCGGTGGACGATGTGCTCGCAGCAGGTCTACGTACTAAGGATATTGCTTGGGGCGGTCCAAGTATCTCCGGCAGCGCTATGACAAAAGCTTTGCTTGAAAGATTATAATTAGACTTTTTAGTCTAAAGGAGGTATCCCATGCAGCATATTGATATTCAATTGTCTCCAAATTTAAAGCAAAAGCCAAAGGACGAAAGTAAGCTTGGCTTTGGCTCAATATTTACTGACCATATGTTTATGTGTGACTATACTAAGGGAAAGGGCTGGCATGATGCTCGCATAGTTCCCTACGGTTCTTTTCAGGTGGATCCAAGCTGTGTAGTGCTGCACTACAGCCAGAGCATTTTTGAGGGTCTTAAATGCTACCGCAGGCAGGATGGCGGCATACAGCTTTTCAGACCTAAAGATAACTTTGCCCGTATGAACCGCTCCGCTAAGCGCATGGGGATGCCGGAACTGGATATCGACACCTTCATGGAAGGTCTTTTGCAGCTTTTACGGCTGGATAAGGACTGGGTACCCCATAATCCCGGCACTAGCCTGTATATTCGCCCCACGCTTATCGCAACCGACAACATGCTTGGTGTACATGCTTCCCATAGCTATCTGTTTTACATTATCCTTTCGCCTGTGGGCGCTTACTACTCAGGCGGTCTTGCGCCCAACGATATATATGTAGAGGATGAGTATGTGCGTGCCGTACGCGGAGGAATAGGCGAAACTAAAGCGGGCGCAAACTACGCGGCATCGCTGCTTGCCGGAGTATATGCCGAGAAAAAAGGTTTCGCGCAAGTGCTGTGGCTGGATGGGGTAGAGCAAAGGTATGTTGAAGAAGTTGGCTCTATGAATATCATGTTTGCATATGGCAACAAGGTGGTTACGCCAAAATTATCAGGCAGTATACTGCCGGGTATAACCCGCGACAGCGTGCTTAAGCTTGCAAAACACCTTGGGTATGAAACTGCAGAAGAAAGAATGGACATCCATGATGTGCTAGAGGATATTAAGTCGGGCAAGTTAACGGAGTCATTCGGTACTGGTACTGCAGCTGTAATTTCGCCGGTAAAAAGCTTATACTATCAAGACAAGAGCTACCAGATAGGCGACGGTGGCATAGGACCTGTAGCACAAAAACTGTACGATACCCTAACGGGCATTCAGTATGGCACTGTGGAAGATAGCTTAGGCTGGATTACAGGAGTGTAGGATACGATAAAAGAGGCTGTGATAGCAACATCGTTACAGCCTTTTTTTGTTTAGTGATTATAACCATTTAACTATGTTTTAGATTAAACCAAACCATTTGTTAAAAACATAGGCAAGATACATTTAGTGTATATTATCCTTTTTAAAACCATCAATTAATTTCCAACCAGTAATAGTTATTTGAGTATAATAATGCTAATTACTTCTTAAAAAAAGCCACTGCTACAGCCCCAGGTCCCGCATGCGTTCCTATTACTGAGCCTATTGTAGTATAGCGAACTTCATTAAGCTCATTTTCCCAAAGGGGTTTGCTGTCTTCTATATATTTAAGCAGTAGTGCATCTGATAAACCGGAATAGCCAAGCATTGCAGGTTTTGAAAAATCTACACCTCCTGCTTTTTCGATTTCTTGAACTAATAGGTTGTTACCGCGTTTAGAACCCATTGCTTTTCCAAGCAGGCTAATATTTCCGCCAATTACAGAAAGAACCGGCTTTATATTGAGAACAGAGCCTGCAAAAGCTACGCTCTTTGAAAGGCGTCCGCCTTTTTTAAGGTATTCAAGCGTATCAACCAATGCAACGATAACTATTTTCTTTTTTTCTTCCTCAATTTTTTTAACAACAGTTTTAACATCCATACCTTGGTCAATGTATTTAAAGGCAAGCTCAGTTAAAATGCCTGCGCCTATAGCAGCTGTTTCACTATCTATAACGAAAACATTTTCATAGTCCTGTGCAGCCATAATGGCGCTTTGATAGGTACCGGAAAGAACAGATGATAATGTGATTACGATACAGGCTTCATTTGCCTCCTTAGCCAGCTTAAATTCCTTAGCAAAGGCAGCCGGTGTAGCTTGACTAGTGGTTGGAAGCACATCGGTTTCTACAAGTTTTTGATAAAATGTATTATGGTCAATGGTAATGCCATCTAAATACTCTTCATCGCCAAAGTGTACGGTAAGGGGGACTACTTTTACTCGCTTTTTATATTCTGGCATTAGGTCTGCGGTTGAATCTACTATCATTCTGATCTTCATTGTTATTACTCCTATTAATTGTTATTTTTCAAAGATTTATTAATCTTCAAAGCTAAATGTAAATATTGCTGTAGGATCATCAAAGTTTTCATTGGGAACCCACATCACTGTCTTATCAGTTAGGTTATATACGGCGCTGTGAACTGTGCAGTTGTTTTTATCATCATTTGCCCAGTCACGTCTGCCGACGATTTTTAAAATATCCATTGCAGCCTTTTCATCTTTAACAAAGCCATTGGTTTTGTTAAGTTCTTCATAAATTCTAGCATAGCGGTCATAGCCTTTTTTGTCCTCAACAGGTGAATCGTCATAATAACCTGGTTGAATTACAAAATTTGTTATAACTTGATAATCACTTTGTGCTTCCATAGTGCCTATATGTGTATCAGCATCATTATAGGTGACTATTAATTCACGCTTAGAACCGTCATTATCGGTGGCATCAGTGCCAGCTACCCATTCAAGTATAGCGCTTTTCCCGCTATTATCTGCAACCATATAATGGTATGAAGTTTTTGCAGAGTCATGCATATCATATGCTGAAGCGATTTCTACCGCCTTTTCCACGCTGTCTGCATAGTCAAGTATAAGCCGCAGGAGAGTGGTTGATGTGAAATCGGGCTTTTCGGTATTTTGGTCTGTGGCTACAGTTTCTTCACCGCCTTGGTAGGTCATGTAAATACCGCAGCTAACGCCAGCATCATTTATACCATCAAGCGGAGCGTATGTTGCTGCAAGGCAGGTGATTTTATCCTTCAGGCTTTCCATGTTTTTATCCACATCTATACCAAGAAACTTTAAATCCACACTGGAAATAGAAGCATGGCGACCTTCATTTGCCTCTGTAAAGACAATACAGGTATTGGTTTTTGAAAGGTCATAGTTGCGGGCGAAAAGAACATCCCCACTTTCTGTTTTTGCAGTAAAAGAAGAGCAGCCTATTTCAGGGTCGTCAATGTTCATATTGATTAGACCCTTAGTAATGTTTTTTGTAACAAAATCTATAAGTTCCTTGTCGCTTTTAACGCCGCCTTGCCTTACAAAATCATCCAGATAAAAGCCGCCCTTAACTTTCATAGTATAAACAGCGCCGTCTAAGTGGTCATCGTTTCTATCTTTAATCATTTTTATGCTGGCGACAGTGGCGATTTCATCTTTCCACAAGAATAATACTGTAGCTATAAGAATCAAAACAACAGATAAAAATATAGCTAAAATTTTACAAAAGATGCTTCTCTTTCCCGTTTTTTTATTTCTTGCTTGTTTCATAACAAATTCTCCTTTTATTTCAATAACAACTGAAATTTTGCTTATTTTCCCCAATTATTAGCTATAGTATCTAAACTGTCGCTTATGATAGACAGGCTGCGATAAAATGCAATGCGCTCCTCTTGCGTTATTCCGGTACCTACTTCATCTAAAATTTCATTAATCTTGTCTATAATTTCTTTTCCGACTTTCCGTCCCTTATCGGTTAAAGAGAAGGGGCTTTTATAGCGCTTTGCATGTTGCGAGTCGCATACTATGTAGCAATTCTTTTCCAGATAGTCAAGAGAGCGGGAGATTGCCGCCTTATCTTCTTCGCAATGTTCGCACAATTCCGTAGCGGTTAGTCCGTCATTCTTGTAAAGATAGTATAGGCAAGAAATATGTGCGCTTTTAAGGTTAAAAGCGGATATTTCCTGGCTTTTTATCTTGCGAATATTACGGCTAATACGGTTTATTAACACAGTAAAAGCCTCGAAACGTTCTTGCATAGTAACTCCTCATAAAACTTGTTGATAAAACAACAGGCGGATTATAGCATAGGCTTGTTGATAAATCAACAACTGATTTGCTCTTGTTTTGTATTGCAAATTATAATTTTCTATCCTTTATACTGAAAGAATTATGTTCTTATAAAATCTGTGATATAATAGCACATGAAGAGGAGATGAGTTAGTGAAAGAAAAACTTTTGAATGCAAAAGATAGAATAATCTCTGAAATTTGGAACGCAATAACACATGGGATAGGCGTAGTGCTGGGCGTGGTGTTTTTAGTTATGCTTATATTACGGAGTATAGATGAAAAAAACCTAACTGCTTTAGTAGCTTACTGTATATATGGGGCGTGCTTTATACTGATGTTCCTTATGTCTACGCTATATCATGCTATTCAACATAAAAAGGCAAAATCCGTTTTAAGAATATTTGACCATATATCCATTTATTATTTTATAGCTGGCAGTTTTACTCCGCCAATACTTTTACTAACAGATGGCTGGCAAAGAATATTTTTCCTAGTGCTTATGTGGGCTTTGGCTATTTTAGGTACCATATATAAAGTTACTATCAAAAACAAAATGGATAAGTATAAAGGGCTTTCTACAGTGCTGTATATAGCCATGGGTTGGATGGCTGTGTTTTTAATAAACCCTGTCATACATCACCGGTATTGGCAGTTTGGCGTGCTTATGCTTATAGGTGGTCTGCTATATACCTTTGGTACATTGTTTTATAAGTCATATAAGCTAAAATATAATCATGTTATATGGCATTTATTTGTATTATCTGCAGCGGTGGTTCATTTTAGGGCTTTTTATAAGTATCTGTAAGTAGTTTTTCTACTGGCTTTAATATAGTTTTCACTCCACACGCATAGCCTGCCCGCTTGAGTTAAGAACTACAGTGTTTAGCTTACTATTTTCTAGTACAGGGATGCCGTTTATAAGTACATGCTTTATTCCGAATGCTTTTTCTTGGTATGTTTCGGCTGTAAGAATCTCATTTTCATCGAATACGGTTATGTCCGCAAATGCACCGGATTTTAACACGCCTCTATCTTTAAGTGCAAATCTGCGGGCAGTGGCACCTGTCATCTTCATTATTGTATTAGGTATGGTATCGCCTTTGCCTTGTAGAGCTTGTTTTAGGAACCTTGGGAAGCCATCATATATAGCGGAATTTTGCACACCATTTGGCTCCCACCAGGCATCTGTCATAAAAAGTACTCGTGGATGTTTTGCTAGTTCATCTATGATTTCTGGCGTGCTGTAGGGTCCCATATTAACGCGCCCTTTAAAATCACTCATCTCGCACAAACGCAGGTAAGC
This sequence comes from Christensenellaceae bacterium, assembly GCA_012518615.1. Lineage (GTDB taxonomy): Bacteria > Bacillota > Clostridia > Christensenellales > Aristaeellaceae > DTU024. Next base: position 80,820 of record JAAYRU010000011.1, read on the forward strand.
CTCAACTTGGCTAACGCTCATTTCTTTGGCAATAGCGGCAACAGTTTTACCTTCATATTGTTCAAAACCTTCACCTAGATAGGCAATCTGAATATCATTAAAATCAAAACCGAGCAGTAGTATACTCGCTCTAGCAAGCAGGGTAAAGCGCAAACGGTTAAAGAACTTGCGCTTCTTTTTTGCGCTCATAGCCTGATACCAAGGTGGCATAACTACTGTAATTACACTTGTGCCATAAGTTTGATGGTAGATATCAAAGCCTATGTCTATGCCTTCACTTGCCATCTGGTCAAGTATGCGTATTACTTCATCCTTGTAAGCGAAGCTGCGTCGTCCTACAAAAATAGCGTGTGAGTATTGCAGCTTAAGCCTGCTACCTTTAGCAAGGTCGTAAAGTTCATCTAAGGCACGCAATAAATGTGGACGCCCCAGTAGCTCTTTATAAGCCATACTAACCTTAGATTCTGCTCTTGGGTGTACAGTAAGGGGGCGGTCATAGCGCTCGCAAAGTTTGGCAATCTCTTGCAATTCTTCTTGTGGAGCGTAAAGACCAGGGCTATACATAAGTCCAAGGCTAATGCCACATGCGCCCTGTTTTAATCCGTCTTCAAGTAGATTCATCATACGACTCATTTCAGAATCTGTAAGAGGACGATTGGTACCGCCCGAAACGCTTGCGCGTGCGGTATTATGTCCCATAAGCAAAGCCAGATTGCAGGGTGTTTTACGGTGTGTTTTTTCAAAAAACTGCTCAACGCTACCATAGGGCTTAAATGACTCAGGCAATGTAAAAGTACCGCCTCCAACCTCAGATAGGTAAGGGCTATCAGGTTCAAAACCCGCGGCACTAGCACCACAGTTGCCGGTTATAAAGCCTGTTACGCCTTGGTATATAAAGGGTTCAAAGGGAGTTACAGTGTCATCCCATAGGGCGCACCAGTCATTGTGAGAATGGGCGTCTATAAAGCCGGGCGATAGGCTAAGGCCTTTCATATCCCATACTTTGGTTCCTTCGCGGGGCAGATCTTTGCCTATGGCAAGTATACGCTCTCCCTTTATAAGTACATCTTGGCGTACAGGTTCACTACCAAGACCATCATATGTAAGTGCGCCAGTAAGTAGTATTTTCATCAATATTCTCCTTTAAGCTGGAAGTTCAATGCCTGATTCTTTGGCAGCATCCATCAAGCAATCAAGTGCCTTTATTATTTGCTCTTCACGGTGTTCGCTAATCACGCAGAAACGAAGCCTTGCCTTGCCTTTGGGCACGGCAGGGAACACTGCGGGCGGTACGAATATGCCTTTATGGCGAAGTATGTTTGATAATAGGAATGCGTTCTCGTCACTTCCCACAAGAATCGGTATAATAGCAGTTTCTCCAGCCAAGCAGGTATTAAGCCCACGCTTGTGTGCTTCTTCCACAAATATCTTAATATTTCGCTGTAGAGATTGAATTATAGACTTATCGCTGCGCAAGAGACGTATACCTGCCAATGCACCTGCTGCAAGCGGTGGTGAAATACCAACTGAAAAAACAAAGCCGGGCAGGTTATAGCGCAGATAGGTTATAAGATTTTTGGAACCTGCAAGGTAGCCTCCACAGGTACCTAGCCCTTTTGACAGGGTACCCATCTTTATGTCTATATCTCCGGGCTTAAGACCAAAGTATTCGTCTACACCGCCGCCGGTTTCACCTATTACACAGGCAGAATGTGCCTCATCAACCAGCAGGAAGCAGCCGTATTCCTTTTTAAGTTTAACAAATGCGGGTACATTAGCGATATCTCCATCCATTGAATAAGCGCCTTCTATTATTATCAGTACTTTTTCAAATTTGTTTCGCAAGGATTTAAGCATACTTTCAAGGGCATCCGGGTCATCATGGGGGAAGGGTTTGGCGGTAGCTCCGCTTAGTTTGCAGCCTTGGTTGATGGAATTATGGGCTAGTGCGTCATATAGTATTAGGTCGTTTTTGCCGCAGAAGTTACCTACGAAGGTAACATTTGTAGCATGACCACTCACCAGTACAAGTGCATCCTCAGTTCTTTTCCATTCTGCGATTTCCTTTTCCAATTCCTGATAGAGGCTTTTTTCGCCGGCAAGAAGCCTTGAACCGGAGGCAGATGTGCCGTATTTATCAATAGCAGCTTTGGCTGCTTTGTTCACTTCCGGACGACCAGACATACTAACATAATTATAAGAGCCAAAGTTTAGGGTTTCTACCCCGTCCATAAGAGAAACATCTTTGAGAGTACTGTCATGGCGTATGAAATAGGGGTTTTCTTGCCCCGCGCCAATTAGTGCCTGCTCACGCAAAGCAAATGCTTTATACTCTGGGCTTTCCTCAAACCGAGTGATGGGGGCAATTTCTTCACTAAGGGCGACCTCTGGCTTGCTGCTTTCGCCCTTAAGGTGTGCGCTTATAATATCTGTAAGAGCGTTTACGCTCACACATTGGTTGTATTCCTCAGTTGGTATAAGCACTGAGAACATATCCTCAACTTTAAGAGAAACTGATAACACTTGCAGGCTATCTCCGCCTAAATCATTAATAAAATGAGAATCGTCTAGTATTTGTTCCATAGGGACTTCAAGCACTTGTGCATATATGCTGCGAACCTTGCTCTTAATTTCTTCCCTGCTTAGGTCTTTGGAACTTGTTACTTCGCTTTCGCTGACTATGGGCTGTTCTAAGTTTTTTAGGCTCATATCGCGATAGGGAATACGGCGGTTTTCAATAGCGTCCTTAAGCGCCAAGCGTTTAACTTTTATGCCGCTTGCGGTTGCAAAACGCTCAGGGGTTACGAGTACGCGAGTTACCTTTTTCATAACCGGCAAACGGCCGTTAAGGCGGCTTATCTGCTGCATAAGTTGGGTTAAAAAGTCGCTGTCATGGTAGTATTCACCAACATTCAGCACAAGCGTAATGTCTTCGTAAGCAAGGCTGGTTTTTCTGCGGTGCTTAGCTCGCTTAGCGTCGGTGCTGCGGATACCCAAAACGCTGAATTGTTCCACGCCCTCAAGCAGACCGAAATAATCCTCAATTTCATCAGGATAAATATTTTCACCGGATTCGTTTATAATTACATCCTTGCTGCGACCTTCAACATACATACGCATGCCTCTTTCAAGGCGAACAATATCTCCTGTACGGTACCAACCGAGTTCATCTGTATCAGGGGCAGAAAGCTTACCGTTTTTTAGCCTTCCTGTATGTATACTACTCCCGCGGATTAGCATTTCTCCGGTGTTGGCTTGTTTACCGCTTGGAATTACTTTATATTCAACACTTGAAAAAGGTCTGCCAACGGAACCAGATGTGCGGGTGTGCAGATTCATGCCAGTTTCAACGCTTGTGATGGCGGTTTCCGTCATACCAAAGCCGCAGACTGTATAGTAGCCAAGGGCTGCAATATTACGCATATGCTCGCGCGGTGTGTGGCTGCCGCCCAGTATTACGCAGTTTACATCCGGTCCAAGTAGTTGCTCTACCACAGACTTGAAAAGCACATTCCTAGCAAAATCCATGCCAAATCTGGGAGCTATACTTTGAATGGCAAGGGAAATGCCTTTAAGTGTTTTAAAGGCAAAGCGTTTTATTGGCTTTTCCTTAGCCACTTTTTTATTAAGACCTATTGAAAGGGAATTAGCAAGCAGGGGTACTGCACAAAGGAAATTCACCTTAAAGCGGCGCATAGCGCTTAAAATGGTTTCAGGCGCGCGGTCTTTTATATATACGCTTTCATAGCCAACAAAATTACACCACATCATGCAAACCATAAAGCCAAATATATGGTGGAAGGGTAAAAATGCTAGGTTGCGCTGCATATGAGAATTTACAATGCGTGGATTGGCTTTATGTAGTAGATCTGAGTTAAGCACCTGTTCGCATAAGGCTTTTTGCTCATATATATATATACGGCTGGTTTCAGTGGTGCCTGATGTGCACAACGCTACCATATTAGCCCAAGGCACATTAGCATCAGGAGTAGCCTCTGGTGCGCTAAAAACATCTTCCGCCTTTATTTGAACAATATCCAAAGGAAGTTGCCGTTTATTTTTGCTTATTAGACCCACAGCCCCGCCTTGCTTTAACAGGTAGGTAGTCATTGTATCGTTTAGATTGGCATCAATAAGCAAGGGTTGATAACCAGCCTGAACAAGTGCCCAGAACACAGCGTACCATTCCTTGCAGGTATCAAGCTGTAAGGCCACAAATTTGCCCTGTCTTTCTTGACCCAGTATCTCAGTAAGGTAAACAGACCATGACTTTACCATACTATCATATTGCTGGAAAGTGATGGTCTTTTCTTCATCGTTCTCTAAATAATGGGCGGCAATGCGATGGGGGTTTTCATTTATTAGTGCGTATATGTTTTTTAGCGTCATGTCCGCCCGCAGCGCTTGGCAGCGGGCGGCTATATCGGTGTACAATTCCATATTGTATAACCTCCTAATTCTCATTTGGATAGGTAATAGAAAATTTCTATTTACCTATAATGTCAATCTTTTCCGGTTTGGAAAAGCAAGCACATTTTAATCAATTTAATCGGGTTAAACAAGTTTATATGAAATAATCCCGAAAAAGTACAGTAATAATACTAGTGGTATCTAGTCTAGTTAGGCAGAGCAAACTACCCAAAAACATTTAAGTAGGGTATAATAATAAAAGGTGGGTTTTAGCTTTAGGCAAATATAAGCAGATTGTGTAAAATTTCTATAAATATATCAAGGAAGTTTTTTAGCCAAAGCCAAACACCGCAAAATACATATCTTAAAAGTTTTTCTGGTAATGAATAAGAACATTTATTATTTAAAATGGAGAAGAAATATTGATTAAAGTAAAAGGCAAGCACAACACAGCACTGGTATTTACAACCGATTTAGAACCACAAGCAGAAGCGCAGATAAAAGCCGTTTGCGACCAACAAGCTTTTGCTGATAGCAAAATCCGCATTATGCCGGATGTACACGCAGGTATGGGTTGCACAATCGGCACCACTATGACTATAACAGATAAAATAGTCCCGGGTATGGTGGGTGTTGATATTGGTTGCGGCATAGAAACCGTAGAAATAACGCGTAAAAATTTAGATTTTGACCGCCTGGATTATCTAATCCGCAGACAAATTCCATCCGGGCGTGATGTACGCAGAACTCCCCACCCCTTGCATGAGCAGGCGGATTTAGACAGCCTTCGCTGCCGCAAAAAGGTAAACCTAAACAGAGCGCGTCATAGCATAGGTACACTTGGTGGAGGAAACCATTTTATAGAAATTGCTCAGGACGAGGAAGGCGGGGTTTATGCAGTTGTCCACTCCGGCAGCCGCCACATTGGGCACGAGGTAGCCACATACTACCAGCGTGAGGCAGTTAAGCAATTAAGCGGTACTAGTAAAGCTCAACTTGATGAGCTTATGGCGGAATTAAAAGCACAAGACAGGGAAAGGGAGATTGCCCCCACATTAAAACGCCTAAAAAAAGATGAAGGCAGAAAGCTGCCAGTCCCAAGGGATTTGGCTTATGTAGAAGGGCAGCTTATGGCAGACTATTTGCACGATATGACAATAATACAGCGTTTTGCTGTGTTAAACCGTAAAGCTATGGTGGATATTCTGTTTGAGGGTATGGGCTGGGAGGAAAAATCCCATTTTACTACTATACATAACTATATAGAGATAGGCAGTATGTTGCTAAGAAAAGGCGCTGTATCCGCTAAAGCGGGGGAAAAGCTGCTAATACCAATTAACATGAGGGATGGCAGCCTAATATGTGAAGGTCTTGGCAATCCGGATTGGAATTATTCCGCCCCCCACGGCGCAGGCAGGCTTATGAGCCGCCGGGCAGCATTCAGCAACCTTAACCTAAAAGAGTACAAGGCACAGATGGAAGGCATATTTACCACATCCGTAAACCGCGACACACTTGATGAAGCGCCTATGGCATATAAGAGTATAGATTTTATTATGCAGTCAATCACACCTACCGCTAAGGTGTTGCACCAGATAAAACCTTTGTATAATTTTAAGGCGAGTGAATAGCGATTGTATTTTAGTAATTTATACTATTCTCAACTAAGTATAGCCAATAAACCTTTCAAGTGATATAATGTCCATGGGGGTGGGTTGTATGAGATATGAAATTACTAAAGCGGAGTATGAAGCTGTTGTTCGTGCAGAGAAGGCAACACAAAATAAGCGAATTGCTCAAAGGCTTCGTGTAATACGGCTGAGATATGAAGGATATACAAATAAAGAGATTGGGGAGATGGTCGATTTACACAAAGATCGAGTAAGTCATATTGTATCTGAATTTAAATCCCAAGATTTTGATGAGTTTATTCGCTATAAATACGGCGGCAATAATCATAATATGAGCTATGAGGAAGAACAGGCAATCCTCGATTCCTTCGCGGAGAAAGCCGAGCTCGGTCAATTAACCAGTGTAAAAGAGATTAAAGCTGCTTTCGATGAAAAGCTAGGGCGTGATACGGGACGAGGATATATTTATATGTTACTAAAGCGTCATGGCTGGCGGCGCGTAA